>CBDUJZ010000101.1:0-18482 GCA_965367675.1 uncultured Myxococcales bacterium
GTCCGGCGGCGGGTCGGTATCGAACGGGTCGGTATCGAAGGGTTCCGTATCGAACGGGATGACGTCCAGCGGATCCGTGTCGTCCAGCGCGTCGACGTCTTCGACCGCGTCCGTACCGCCGTCGCCGAGCTGCACGTCGTAGCGGAAGGCGTCATTGGGATCGAACCCCGAGCCCGGCCGGAGCTCGCTGCGCGAACAGGCCGCGAGCGCGATCGCGAGTACCACGACTTGGGTGGTGCGATAGGCTGGGCCGCGAAAGCTCATGGTTGCATCGGGGAATCGGGCGGGACGCCAAAGGTGTACGAACCCCGGTAGTCTAGCGAGGTTCGCGACCTACGGGTACCCCGCGCGCGTTCTCGCTGGCGAGACACTATTCGGCCGCGCCGTCGGCGGGGGAGTTCGGGGTGGGCACTGCGGCTTCCGCTGGCGCTGCGCCTTGGGTTGGCGCCGTGCCGGCGTTGGGCCCGATCACAGCGGTGTCGCGCAGGAAGACGGGCGCGTTGCGGGCTGCGTTGATCGCGCGTCGCCGCTCCCGAGCGGTACGCACCGCGGACCGGGTGTTGCTTGCGTCGCCGGAGCCTTCGCTCGCGTCGCCGGAGCCTTCGCTCGCGTCGCCGGAGCCTTCGCTCGCGTCGCCGGAGCCTTCGCTTGCGTCGCCGGAGCCTTCGTCTGGCTGCGCGGTGTCGGTGTCTTCAGCGGCTTCTGCGTCACGCTCTGCGTCGCGGTTGGCGCGTGCGGCACGTTCGTCCGCCCGTCGTTCGTTGCGATACACGCTGAGCACTGGAACACCGCGGACGGTCACCACATGCACCGGCGATTGGGTGCCGAACTTGAGCCAGACTTCGGCGTGCAGCGGCTCGAACGACTCTTGGTGATGCAGCAGGAAGTAGTCCGCGCTCTCGACGCTCCAGGCCAGGTGGATGTCGTCGCGCAGCCAGCCTTCTTGTTTGTACATCGCGGCGGCGCGCCCGGTGGTGTTCTGGAAGTGCACGCGCGCGCCTTCTTCGGCGTTTTCGTTGAGCCAATCGAGCGCGCCTCGGCTCGCGTATCCCCAGAACTGGCGCATGCCGTCTCGGTCTGCCGCGCCGGTGTAGCCGCCCACCAGGGCGTTGTAGTGCGAGGTGCCGTACGGGTGGCTCGCGACGGTCTCCATGAGCCCAACGGAGAGCACCATGCCGGCCAAGGCGGTGAACCAGGCTTGCTGTCCGCGGACGTGCTCGGTGAGCAGCGCCGCGGCGCGAACGATGCCGATCGCGGCGACGGCGCACATGAACGGGAGCGCGGGGAACCAGTGCTTGATGCCGCCGAAGACGGGCGTCGACGGGCGCGCGATAATCAGGAACGGGATGGCGATGTTGAGCGCGACCAACAGCCCTGTGCCGAGCGGGTCGGGGGTGCGCGCGCGCAGGCGGCCGAACCAGTCTTTGAGCAGGACGCCGGAACCGCCGAAGAACGCCATGAGCAGCGGCAACGGCGTGGTCACGAGCGTCATCACAAACGGGAACGAGACCGGGAACGGCGGCCGGATCAGCGCCTGCCCGAAGTACCACACGAAGTAGTGCTCGTGGTTCATGTGGAACCCGAAGTACCAGGCCACGCGGTTCCACGTATCGAACCAGTGCCGCGGCCAGCCCGCGTAGAAGATGATCGGGCCGAGCACCGCCATGGCGAAGAGCGCGAACGGCACGGGCGGGACTTGGATGCGGCCTTCGCGGGAAAGGCGCGTGGCCGGCAGCGCTCGGATTCCCCAGTGCGCCAGCAGCACGAACGGCAGGAAGAAGCCGTTGAGCTTGGTGATGAGCGCGACGCCCCAGAGCGCGCCCGTGATCCACGCCCAGCGCGTGGACGTGAGCGAGCGCCAATACGCGTACATGAACGCCATCCACACCGCCGTCATCGGGACGTCGAAGCAGGTGAGGTGGGCGTGGAAAAAGAACCTGGGGATGGTCAGCAAAAACAGCGGCGCGAGCACCGCGGCGGCGCGGCTGTTGAACGCTCGGCGGGTGAACGCGAACAGGAACCAGACGAGGATTCCGGTGAACACAAACGCCGGAAAACGGAACGCTAGCGAGGGTGAGAGCACGTCCCAGCGCTCGTCGAGCAGCAGGTGGCTCAGCGCGAAGGCGGTCTTGACCAACACCGGGTGCTCGGGGTTGTAGCCCCAGTGGCGGTCGATGCCATCTTGCGAGAATGATTCACGAATCTGGCCGTCTTCGGCGTTCTGCTCCAGCTCCTCGAACCAGCCTGCGTAGCCGGCGGACGCGTCGAAGTAGAAGCCTTCGTCGCGGGTGAAACCCATGTCGGCGGTCATCGCGAGCAACACGATGGTCGCGATGGCCAAGCCGAGGGCCAGCGCGTGGTCGATAGCGGATGGGGCGGAGCGGGTCACTGTGGCGCGGCTGCGGGCGAAGGTGTGGGGGATTCGGGCGCGTTCGTTGTCGCGTCCGAGGGCGCATTCAGGCCGTTGGACTGGCTGTCCGGCTCATCCTTCGACTGGCCGTTTCGGCGCCGTCGGTCAAGCCACGCGCCGAGGACGATGGGGAAGGGCGCGAAGAAGAGCAACACGCGGGTGTAGGCGGGCCATTTGAACCAGCCGCGAACCGTGTGGTCGCCGGCGTCTGCGCGCACGGCCAGGAACCCGGGATATACGAAGGTGGATTCGGCCGCTTCGCCGTCCAATTCGACGTGCCAGAACGGGTGATAGCCGAGCTTGGCGACCACGAGACCGGGCTCGTCGAGGTGCACGATGGCGTTGAAGGTGGAGCCGACCTGGCGCGCTTCGAGGACCTCACCGACGGGCGGGTGCTGGGCGAATCGCATGGGACGTTCCGGTGCCGGCGGGTAGCCGATCAGGTCGTCGCGGGAGCGCGGGTCGGGCACGTCGACGGCGACGGTCTGCAGGGTGGCGGGGCCGTTGCCGATCATCCATGCGCGGATGTCTTGGCGCAGCGAGCGGGGATTGCCGCTGATGCGGGCGCCCTCGCGCATGACGGCGACGGGCTGGCCGGACACATCGAGGCGGGCCACGTTGTAGCCGTCTCGGCTGTACACCGGCTCGAGGTCGCCGAAGCCGCTGAGGTCGGCGTTGTCGCGATAGATGACGGTGCGGAAGTCGAAGATGTCGGCGAGCGCGAGCGCGTTCTGCTGGTTCGGCCGCAGGTACTCGAGCGTGTAAAAATGCAGTGAGTCGTGGAGCCCGACGCCGTAGCTTTGGCCGGCCGGTCGCCGCGCTCCCCACGCCATGAGGCCGCTGTGGTAGTGGCCGCGCAGCTCGGTGCGTTTTCCGATGTACATGCGGCCGCCGGTGTCGTCGGCGAGCAACCAGTTGACCACGCCGCTCCAGGCCGCGGGCCGGAAGTGGGTGGAGTCGTCGATGGTGCGGAACCCGTGTGCGAGCTGGGCTTCGCCGGCCTTGAGCGGCAGCAATACGACCGCACACATGAGGACCATGGCGGCGCCCGTTCCGCCGAATCGGGCTGTGTAGGTGGCGGCGCGTGAGAGGCCGAGCGCGGCGAGGATGAGCAGCGTGAACTGCAGCAGGGCGCCGTAGCGGAACAGCTGCACGGTGTGGTGCAGCGGGTACAGGTCGAGCAGCCAGTTTTCGCCGTCGGCGCCGCGACCGGCGACACCGAACAGCGCCCAGGCCGCCAGTACGAGGGCGAATCCGCCGGCGGCGCGCACATGGCCGGGCTTGCGCACGATGAGCTCGCCGAACGCGAGCAGGGTGCCGAGCAGGGCGAGACCGGTCACGATGGGCCAAGCCTCTGCGTCCATGAGGTGTCCGCTGGCCAGCTTGTTGCCGACCTCTGCCCAGCCGTAGCCGTGCACCCGGGTGTCGCGTCCGAACGGCCAGCCGCCGAAGAACGCTTGGGTCGTCGCGAGCGGGATGAGCCACGCGGCGAGCGTGACGAATGCGCCGACGCCGACCGCTGGAAGTTGCCACGCGGCGGTGCGCCATCGGCGGCCGAGCAGCGCGAACGCGAGGCCGGGCACGACGAGCGCGATCGCGTAGAACATGTGGGTGGACGCCACGAAGGCGCAGGCGGCGATGCCGGTCCCCATGCGTCCCTTTCCGCGTCCGATGGCGGCGAGCTCTCCGAACGCGAGCGGCAGCGCGACGTTGCCCCAGGCTTGGGTGTATAGGCCGATGTTCAGCGACGCCTGGGCGTTGTAGCCAAAGTCGATCCCGTTCACGACGAGGGGGGCGAAGAAGCCGGCGCAGGCGGCGGTCAGGCGGTCGAAGCCGGCGCGCCGCAGGCCGGCGAACACCGCCCACGGCTGCACGGCGAGCATGAACACGAGCAGGCCTTTGAACGTCTCGTCGGCCGCGCTGGCGCCGCCGAACATCAGCGCCACGATGGCCGACAGCACGTGCGGCAGCGGCTGGTAGTACAGCCCCATCGGGAAGCCGCCGTTGTAGTCCGTGGACCACCAGCCGGCGCCGGTTTGCAGCGCCCGTGACAGCGTCGCGATGGTGGTGATGTGGCTGGACGCGTCGTCGCCGAGCGGCGTGTACGGGCTCCAATACCCCATCGCCGGCAACAGCACGGCCACCGTGGCGATCGCGAGGATGCCAAACGCCAATCCGCGCGAGTACAGCACGGTTTCTGGCTCGGATGAGGTCGGGCGCACGAGCGCAATCGGGAGGCAGGGGCGAAGCGCGGGGAAGCTAGCAGAAGCATGGCTGGAACACGACGACAACCCACCCGACCGGCGAGAAGCCTCTTGCGCCCGCACGCTGGATTGGGTGGACTGGAGCCCCGCACTCACCCGCCGTGGCGCATGACCTCAAGAACTTATCTGCCGACCCTCCTCTTTGCCGCGCTCGCCCTGGGCTGTGGCGGATCTGGAACACCCGCACCCTCGTCGAACGGCGCCGCCGCTGCCGCGCTTTTCGGCGCGCCCGGAACCACGGGAACGCCGTGCGTTGTCGACGACGACTGCGCCGGGTTCTGCGACCGCACCGTGCCCGGCGGCTACTGCACCGAGGCCTGCGAGACCCAGGCCGACTGCGCCTCCGGCTGGTGTGATGGCGAGTTCTGCTTCCGCGAGTGCGATTCGCCGCGGGATTGCCGCTCCGACGAGTTCTTGTGCTTCGAGGCCGGCCCCGAGCAGGGCGTGTGCTCGTTCGACGTGGAGTCGGCCGTGTCACCCGTCCCGAACATCGGCGCCCCTTGCCGCGCTGACCTGGAGTGCACGGTCCCGACGGCCGCTGGAACCCTGCAAGCCTTCTGCGCCGCCGAGCATGACCTGCAGGGCCGCGAGACCGGTTACGTGGACGGCATGTGCCTGGCGCTGAACTGCGAGGACGACGCCGCCTGCGGTGACGGAATGCGCTGCGTGGATGGCCCGATCAGCTTGTGTGCGCCGGCTTGTGAGACGGACGACGCGTGTCGCCCGAACTACGCTTGCGACGACGTGACCGGCTCGTGCGTGCCGGCGGGCGAATGAGCGTGGCCCCGATGTCGACCCGCTCGGCCCAGGGCTTCGCCGCCTTCGCGTTGGCCAGCGCGCTGGTGCTCGGCGGTCTCACAGCTTGTGGAGACGACTCGGCGGCGCCGGACGACTGCGAAGGCACCTGCGACACGCCGCCGGCACCCACCTGCGACGGCACCGCGCTGGTGACGTTCTCGGCCGACGGCATCTGCATCGGCGATGACTGCCGGTACGAGGCGGAGCGGACGGAGTGTGCGTTCGGGTGCAGCGTCAGCGGCGCAGCAGCCGCTTGTGCGGCCGAAGGGGAGGGCTCGGGCGACGGTTCCGGCGATGGCGAAGGTTCGGGCGCTTAGCGAGCCGACCGATCAGGCGCTACGGCTGGAACGATTGAATGCGCGCCAGGATCTGGTTGCCTTCGTCCCGGTGCTGCGCGTGGAACACGGCGACGGCGGAGCGCCAGCCTTCGTTGGCCTCGCGCATGTACGCGGCGAATTGGGCCTCGTAAGCGCGTCGCTGCGGGCCTTCGAGGGCGGCGAACTTGTCGGCCAGCGCGTTCGCGTTCTCGTGCATGGCCTCGCCGTTTACGCTGAGCAGCGCGTCGATGCGGTCTACTGCGCGCTCGGGGTCGTCCATGTTCGACTCGAGCACGAACGCGAGGTCGAGCAGGAATCCGACGGCGCGCTCCTCGTCTTCGCCCATGAGCGAGTCGACGCCGGCGAGCAGGATGCCTTCGCCACCTTCGACGTGACGATCGCGCCCACCGCACGCGGCGGTCAGGAGGAGCAGGAACGAGAGCGCGAGGGTGTAGGTCAGTTTCATAACGTCACAGCTGAGGCACGGAGATCCCTACTGGGCGTACCCACCGAGGTCCACAGGATTTGCGGCGACGGTGTCCGCCGTCTCGGCCTCGCGGTCCACGTCTATCGGCGCGCTCGGCTCCGGCGCGTCGACGCAGGATTCCGGCAGGTCGCCTTGGGCGGGCAGGTGGTCGAGGGCCGACACGCAGTCGGCCGCCTGGGCCGAGGCCAACGCTCGCGCGACCGCGCGCACTTCGCGTCCCCGCGTGGCGAACGGGCCGGCGGCGGCGTTCATCATGCGCGCGGAGTAGTCCGGGGTCGGCGCGTCGCAGAGCACCCAGGTGCCCAGCGGGTCGTCGGCGCCAGCGGTCGACAGTCGCTCGGCCTGCTCGCGGAACTGATCGTAGCGCTCGAACACGACCGCGTAGGCCACGTCGGCGTCGAAGCAGCGGGACTCATCGCACGAACGTAGCGTGGCGTCGGCGGCATCGAGCACGCCTCCGGCGGCGATCATAAAGTCGCGCTGAGCGCTCGTCTTTCGGAAGGACGCGCGCTCGGCGGCGTCATAGTATTGGTCGGCGATCGCCAGCATATCGATGGCTTGGGCGAGCGCGTTCGCGTCCACCTCGCGCGTCGTCGGCGCGGCTTGTCGTAGCGCGCCCAACGTGTTCACCAGCGCCTGGCTCAGGCGGTTGGTTTCGTCCACGCGGCGGGCGATCAACAGGGGGATCGCGGCGTCCGCTGCCGACTCCGCTCGGGAAATCGCTTGAATGACTCGCGCCTGCGCGCCGTCTGACGCGGAGGCCGCCAACGGTGGGCCACTCGGAGCGGGCGTCATGCCGGAGCACGCCGTGGCGAAGGTCGCGAATGCGATGATGACTGCGTGCCGCAATTCCAATCCGGCGAACAAACCCGTACAAGACGCGGAACGACCCGCGCTCCCCTACATTATGAAAAACCGTCATCCGAGTCACGTTCTGCACGCGTCGCGCGCTGCGTTTGTGCTGTTCTCCGTATTCCTCCTGCTCCCGCTCACCGGCTGCGAGCAGATCCGGTCGCTCATCGACTCGATCTCCGACGGCGCCGAGTGCACGTCCGACTCGTCGTGTCTGGGCAAGGTGTGCATCGCGGAGTTCCCCGGCGGCTATTGCTCGACCGCGGACTGCTTCAACGCCGGCTGCTCGAACATCTTCGGCTCGGAGTGCTTGCAGCTGCCCAACGCGGCGACCCCGCTGTGCTACGAGAACTGCGGCGAAGCGGGCGAATGCCGGCCCGGATACGCGTGCTTCGCGGTCGAATCCGCCTCCGTGTGCTTGCCCGCGACATTCACCGACACGCTCTCCGCCGCCGGCGCGCTCGGCAGCGCATGCGCCGTCCCCACGGACTGCGACTCGGGCACCTGCCTGAACAACTACGTGGGCGGCTACTGCTCCCTGCTCGACTGCACGTCCGACGCCGAGTGTGGCTCGGGACGCTGTCTGACGAGCACCGACGATGAGGCCGGCACCGAGCTCGTGGCCTGCTACGCCGGCTGCACCCAGGACAGCGCTTGCCGCTTCGGCTACGAGTGCGTCGACCCCGACGGCGGCGGCGGCGCGTGCGTGCCCGAGCAAGACGCGCAGACCACCCCCGTGCGCAACCCGAGCGGCCTCGACGACGGCTCCCCGTGCGCGGTCGACATCAACTGCAAGGGCGGCACCTGCCTGCGCGCGGCCGAAGGCTACCCAGAAGGCTACTGCACCACGCTCGACTGCGGCACCGTCGGCTGCAACGCGCCGGCCGGCCAGACCGCGCAGTGCCGAACCATCACCCAGAAGACCGCCTGCTACGTGGACTGCAACAGCGACGGCGAGTGCCGCTCCGGATACGAGTGCATCGGCGCCGACGGTGGCCGTGGTTACTGCGCGCCGCCGGTCGCTGCGCCCAACAACCCGACCGTGTCCGGCGACATCAACGTGCAGTGCGACAGCGGCGGCAGCAGCAGCCGAACCATCACGTTCGATATCGCCGCCACGACGACCTCGTTCGCGGTGGTGCCCTTCAGCGAGTCCGGCAGCACCGTCCGGCCCACGCGCTTGCGCTTGCCCGACGGGACCTCCGGCGCCGACTTCAACGGCAACCACGCGTTCCTCGACGTGAACCCGTTCTACATCGAGACCGCCGCGCCGGTGTTCTTCCCCGCCGCGCCGCAGTTCAGCAGCATCGTGGAGCAGGGCGGCGGGACGTACTCGCTCGATGTGACCGTCGGCAGCGGAAACCTGTGCTGGTACGTGCTGCAAAAGTCCGCGCCCGCCACCCGCATCGCCGTCAACGTGTACTTTGTGGGCACCTCGGGCCTCAACGCGAGCAACGCCGGACAGCACGCCGGATTCAGCACCATGATCGACGTGTTCGAGCGCATCTACAGCAACGCGGGCCTGCAAATGGACACCCTGCGCCTGTTCGACGTGAGCTCCAGCGTCGCCGAGCGCTACGGCGTGATTCGCAACCTCAACGACATCTTTGAGGTCATCAAGTCGGCCAACGACCCGGGCACCACGCTCGAAGAAAACCTCAGCATCGACGTGTTCCTCATCAACGGATTTGCCGTGCCCGAGGCGCCCGGTCTGCTCGGCCTCTCGCTCGGCATCCCCGGCGTGCCCGGACTGCACGGCAGCGCCGGCACTGCCCTCGTGTTCACCGCCGAGTACCTGGGCAGCAACGCCACGCAGGTCGGCCAGACCATGGCGCACGAGATTGGCCACTTCAACGGCCTGCGCCACACGTCCGAGCACGGCGGCACCGAGTGGGACGCCATGCAGGACACCCCCGAGTGCTCCAACCCCGACCGCGGCCAGCTCTGCCCGGACGCGCCGAACCTCATGTTCCCGTTCTCGCTGGGCACCAACCAAGAGTCGGTCTCCGCGGCACAGGCGGCCACGCTCCGCGCCTCTCCGCACACCCGCTAAGCGGCCGGTGGTGGGATAGCGTCCGATGAAGTTGGGCGCGTCAGCTGAACCCAAAACGACAACGCGGCGACCGGGATGACCGGCCGCCGCGTTGTCGTTTTTGCAGATGCGCTGAGCTGCACGCCTGACACTGCGCGCCTGACATCGCGCGCTCGGCTCAGCCGTTTACGGCTTGTCGCACACGGCCGGCAGGTCGAGCTTGGGCTCGCCGGCGAGCGCACGGCGGACGTACTCGGGGATGGCGAACGCTGCGCGGAACATGTCCGCGTTCAGGTACCGCAGCGCGCCGTCGAGGGCGGCGAAGCGCTCGGCGACCGGCACCGAAGCCGCTGCGACGGTGGCTTGCGACGCCGCCGTGAAGCTCCAGTAGCCGCCCGGGTACGCCATGCACTGGCCGAAGTACGGCGTCGCGTGCGTGAACAGACCGCTGAGCTTCTCGTTGATCGCCACCACGCGGTCGATGTTGAACGCCGGGGAGTCGGACTGCGGCACCAAGATGCCGTGCTCGCCGAGCAGCCGCCCGCAGTCGCGGTAGAACACCTCGGTGAACAGCTCGACGGCCGCGTCGACCGGGTCGGTGGAGTCGACCAGGATGACGTCGAACTTCTCGCCCGCCTCGGCGGCCTCTTGCACGTACGCCAGCCCGTCGCCGACGATGACCTTGGCCTTCGGGTGGTCCAGCGCCACGGCCAGGCCGGGGAAGTACTGACGTGCGCAGCGGATGACCTCGCCGTCGATGTCCACGAGCACGGCCTCTTCGACCTCGGGGTGACGGAGCACCTCGCGCAGCGTCCCGCCGTCGCCGCCGCCGATGATCAGCACGCGCTTCGGGTTCGGGTGGCTGAGCATGGGCACGTGGGCCAGCAGCTCGTGGTACGGGCTCTCGTCGCGGTCCGTCACGTTGGTCACGCCGCCGAGCGCGAGCACGGTGCCCCAGTCCTTGGCCTCGAACACTTCGATGCGTTGAAACGGGCTCTCAAAGGACTCGTACACCTCGGTGACGGTGTACGTGAGGCTGGTGTGCTGGGTCCAAGGATCGAAGTAACGGAGCATGGCGATGTTGATGTGTGGGAGGGCAACAGCGAACCCCAACGTGCGCGGCCTGCGTCGTCGTGTGGACGTCCTGTGCGTGAGGGCAGCGCGGGGGGCGCGGGCCGTGTAGCCTCTGCGGGCGACCACGCCAACCGAACTCTGACGATCATGCGAAAGAATTCCGACTACCGCCGGCTGCTGCGCCGCGCCTCCGCGCTCTCGACGCTCGCGGGCGACAACCGCTTCAAGGTGTCCGCCTACGACCGCGCCGCGCGCATTGTGGAGCAGCGCGACACGCCCATCGACCCGCTCATCCGCGCCGGAACGGTGCGCGAACTGGACGGCATCGGCGACAGCATCGCGGCGCTTCTGGAGGCCTGCGCAGGGCAGGGCGAGGCCGCGTTGACCGCTCTGTTTGAGCCGCGCGTTCCGTCGTCCGTGGTGGCCATGCTCGACGTGCAAGGGCTCGGTCCCAAGAAGGTGCGCCAGCTCTGGAACGACGAGGGAATCGACAGCCTGGAGGCGCTCGAAGACGCGGCGAAGTCGGGCCGCCTGGGCCAGGTTTCCGGCTTCGGCGCCAAGACGCAGACGCGCGTGCTGACCGAACTCGCGAGGCTCGCGCGGACCCGCGGAATGCTGCCGTTTGCCCGCGCTACACGCGCCGTCGAAGCGGTGGCGGCGACCCTCGGCGACAGCGCAGAGGCTCTCGGTGCCAAAGTCCTCACCGGCGGCGCCCTGTCACGAGCCGAGGAGTGGGTCGATGCCATCGAACTCACCGTGGCCACCGCCGCAGCGGAGGCGGTGCAATCGGCGGCGCATCAGGCGTTTGGGACACCGGCATTCGTCGACGGCGTTCCGCTGCGCATCACCTGTACGCCTCCGGTGTCTGCGGGGCTGGCCGAGGTGGTCGCGACCGCGACCGAGGACCACCGCGAGGCGCTTGAACGGCGCGCGCAGCAGCACGGGCTGTCGCTCGCAGCGCCCGACGCTTGGGCCGAAGCCGCCCGCACGCCCGACGCCGTCTACGCGCGGCTCGGCCTGACTCCGCTCCCCGCGCCTCAGCGTACCGGCGCAGCGCTGGCGGCGCTCGAAGAGGGCTGGCTCCCGCCCGCTGTGCATCGCGGCGACCTGCGCGGCGACCTGCACATGCACACCACCTGGAGCGACGGCGCGGTCGACATTGCCGGCATGGCCGAGGCGGCTGCGGCGCGCGGGCTGGAATACATCGCCATCACGGACCACTCGCAGGCGCTGACCATCGCGAACGGGCTCGACCGGGGGCGGCTCGTAGCGCAGATGGACGCCATCGACGCCTACAACGCCAACGCCCCGGCCTGTCGCGTTCTGCGCGGCCTCGAGGTCGACATTCTGGACGACGGCGCGCTCGACATGGACGCCGACGTTCTCGAGCGCCTCGACTGGGTGGTGGGCAGCGTGCACTCCGCGTTCTCGCAGTCCTCCGCGGCGATGACGCGGCGGTTGCTCCGTGCGATCGACTCGGGACTGATCCGCGCGATCGGGCACCCCACCGGCCGCAAGCTCGGGGTGCGCGACGGCTACGCGTTCGACATCGCCGCGGTGTTTGATGCCTGCGAATCGGCCGGCGTAGCGCTGGAGTTGAACGCGTCCCCGCACCGGCTCGATCTCGGCGAATCCTTACTGCGCGAGGCGATGGAGCGTCCCGGGCTCTGGCTGACCCTGAACACCGACGCGCACAGCCCCTCCGAACTCGACAACGCGCGGTACGGAATCTTGGTGGCACAACGGGCGTGGATCCCGGGTGAACGGATCTTGAACACACTGGATGCCGATTCACTACTGCGCGAGTTGTAACTGGCTGATTTCACAGGGTAATGTTTAAATCGAACCCCCGAACAACATTTCGCTTGTAGCGAACGCCGAAAACCCTATTTTACGCCCCCACCCAACGCCAGGAGGCTGAATTGGAAGCACTCGGACGACACTGCATCATTGAATACTACGACTGTCCCTCGGATATCCTCGACGACCCGGAACGGGTGCGTGAGGCGATGTGTACAGCGGCGGACAAAATGGGCGCGACGATTGTCGCGGTCGAGTTCCACCACTTCAATCCCCATGGCGTTAGCGGCATGGTGGTGATCAGCGAGTCCCATCTTTCGATTCATACGTGGCCCGAGTTCGGCTACGCGGCCGTCGACGTGTTCACCTGCGGTGACGTGATCGACCCGTGGCTGGCCCACCGCATGCTCAAAGAAGCGTTCGGCGCCAAGCGCGAGTCCGTGATCGAGCTCAAGCGCGGCGTGCTCGACGTGCCCGCCGGCACCGTGCCCACGGCGTACGATGTACAGCCGGGCGAGGTCGAGACCACGGCCGACCTGGCCGCCGAAGCTGCCGCCGCTGCCGAAGCCGCCGCAGAGTAGGGCCAGGGCTCCGCGCCCGGTTCCTCGCGACAGACAGAACAACGAAGCGCCCACGGTTCGCCGCGGGCGCTTCGTTCGTTTTTGCGCGCCAATCACGACCGCCGCAACGCTCGCGCGGGGAACTCCGCCGAGATCTCGACGCGCGCGCTGGTTTGTGTAGCCTCTGCGCTCCCGAGTCTCCGAGTGTCATGAAGTTTCGTCCGAGTATCGCCGCCGCCGTTACGGCCCTGCTCCTGTCTGGTTGTCCGGAACAGAAGAGCGAACGCGTGTTGCTGGTCGAGGCCGCGACGCTCGCCCAGGACGGAAACCTGGAGCAGGCTGGCCTGATCTTCGAGCAAGTCTATCAGCGCAATCCGCAGAACCCGGATGTGCTGCTCCGCTACGCCGAGTTCGCGATCGGGCTCGGCAATATGGAGCGCGCCAACGCCTTCATCAACACGCTGGATTCGCTGGAAGTCCGCGGTACAGACCTGGGCCGCCTTCAGAACCTCAAGCGGCACTACTTTCAGCGCATCTATGATGAGTCCCGCGGCAACGCGCCCGCTGCGCCCGCCGACGTGGAAGCGTACGAGCACGGCGTCATCGGCCTCATCAACCTGGAGCGCGCTGGCCCGCTGCTCGACGAGTACAACCTGTACCTGCTCATGCAGGCGCGGGCGCTCTTAGGCCGGAGTCCCGAGCAGCCGATCGCTGAAGAACTCGAAGAGGCCGTCGCAGCGGCCAGCCCCGAGCAGGCGACCGCCGCGCTCGTGTTCCTCGACCGGCTCGTGGATGGCGACGAGCGCTCCGATGTGGTTCGGCCGCTGGAAGGGAGCCTCAACGAAGAGGCGACCGGGCTGCAGGCTGCGCTCCGCGTGGCGTTGTTTCGCCATCAGTTCGACCAGCGTTGGAACACAAGGTACCGCGACGCGTTTGTGCGCGATGACCGATTCGACGCCGCAACGCAGACGTTCCGTACATCGTACGAGGGGCCGGCCCGCGAGGACGTGGACGCGACTGCGACGGCGGAGCGGCTGGCGTATATCGCCCAGACTTGGCACGCCCGTGAGGTGGCCACCGACCTGGCGTACGAGCTGAGCGGTGAGTCGCGAGACGGCGCCGAGCCGCTGCCCTATGACGTCGCGGACTTTGCGAGCACCGAGGCGACGGAGGTTCGGCTCGCCGAGGATCTCACGTTCCGCTTCCGGCTGGCGATCCCGATGGACACGGTGCGCCACGGCGCGTGGTTGCTGCACCAGCGGTTGCACGCTCCCCCAGAGCCAGGTTCGGGCGACGCCGCGCCGGACGCGGACGAAGCGGCGACGCCGGAGTAGCGAGCGCGATCAGTCGATGGCGCGGCGCATGTCGCGTTTGGCGTCCTTCTCTTTGAGCGCCTCTCGCTTGTCGTGCAGCTTTCGGCCCTTGCCGATCGCGATCGTGACCTTCACCCAGCTGCCCTTGAAGTACAGCTCCAGGGGCACAATGCTCATGCTGTTTTCACGCACGCGCACCTGCAGCTCCAAGATCTCTTTCTTCTTGAGCAGCAGCTTTCGCTTGCGCGTCGGGTCGTGGTTGAACTGGTTCGCGAACGAGTACTCGGGGATGTGCAGCTGCAGCAGGTACGCCTCGTCCTTGTCGAAGCCCACGTGGGCGTCGGTGAACGTCACGTGTCCCGCGCGGAGGCTCTTCACCTCGGAGCCGAGGAGCTCCATGCCGGCGTCGAACGTCTCGAGAATCTCGTAGTCATGCCGCGCCTTGCGGTTGGTCGCGATGGACCGGTGCGTCGGGTCTGCGGACGCGCCACTTTTCTTAGCCATTTGGAGCCCTCGGGCTGGTGCTAGAGCGCGGAACGCGGGGCGATACCAAGCGCGGCGGCGGACTCGACCAGCGCGCCGACGAGCTGCGCAATGAACGCGTCATCGTAGCCGCTAGACACCGTGAGTCGCAACCGCGAAGTGCCGGCGGGGACCGTTGGCGGCCGAATCGCCTGCACAAAGAAGCCCCGCGCGTCCATCGCCGCCGCCAGCGCCATCGCGTCGTCGTTGTCGCCGACCATGATCGGGAAAATCGGCCCCTGCGGTATGCCAGACCACCAACCTGCGGTGCTCAGGAGAGCGGCTACCGCGTTGATATTACGCCACAACTGGGCTTGTCCTACGCCGTCGCGGACGCGCGCGAGCCCGGCGGCGTTGCCCTCCACGACCGAGGTCGGGAGCGCCGTGGTGAACACAAAACTCCGCGCCCGGTTGTACAGGAACTCCCGCAGCAGCGATGAGCCGGCGACGAACGCGCCGAAGCCGGACATCGCTTTGCCGCACGTACCCACCCGGACCGGAATCTCGTCCGCGAGCCCGGCTGCGTGCGCCGCGCCTCGGCCTTGTTCGCCGAGCACGCCGAGCGCGTGGGCCTCGTCGAGGCAGAGCACCGCGTGGTGGCGTTGGCACACGTCGACCAGGTCGGCGAGCGGCGCCAAGTCGCCGTCCATGCTGAAGATGGACTCCGTCATGACGACCCGCAGGCCGGGGGCGTCGCAGGCTCCCAAGGCGCGCCCGAGCGCGGCCACGTCGCTGTGCGGATAGATGTGTCGTTCGGCTCGTGACAGCCGGACGCCGTCGATGATGCTCGCGTGATTGAGCGCGTCGCTGAACACGGCGTCGCCCCGGTCGGCGAGCGCGGAGAGCAGCCCCACGTTGGCGTTGTAGCCGCTGTTGAACAGCAGCGCCGCCTGCGTGCCTTGCCATGCCGCGATGTCCGCTTCGAACGTGCGATGTGCGGCGTGCGAGCCTGTGATCAGCCGACTGCCGCTCGCGCCAAAGTGGGCGGGGTCGGCGATGTAGACGTTGGAGCACGCCACCGCCGATGCGCGGTCTGTGCGCTCGCGTCGGCGCAAGCCGCCCGCGTCGAGCGCGGCGAGGCGTTGTGCGAGCGCCTGCTCAAGCGAAGGCGAGTCCGGACCGTGCATGCGCTACGGCTGTCCCCACTCGAACACTTCGAGGTCGTGCGACTCCAAATACGCCGCTTCCATCGCGCGCTGCTCGTAGGCCCATCGGGCCAGTCGCTCGTACGGGAAGCTGCACGGCTGCGTGCGGTCGGCGCAAATCTCGGCCCAGGCCAGCGGGTCCGGCGTGGGGGTGGGGCGCGGGCGCTCCAGGCGGTGGAAGTACCACACGATGAACGTCTCGTACGCCGCATCGGAGGATACATCGAACGTGAACGTCGAAGACTCCGCGTCGAAGTATCCGGCGGCGACGTCGTCGTCCTGGAACTTGCTGGTGTACCGCGACCGGCTGTTGCTCAAGAAGATGGGGAACAGCGCCGTGTTGGCGGCCACCTGCGCCTGCGCGCTGAGCTCGGGATCCACCTCAAGCCCTTCGACTCGCGGCAGATACAGGTGCTCAAAGAGCGTCACCGCGGTCTGCGGGTCGGACTCGGCCAGCGCCGTCCCGGCGTCGAAGTAGGCCTGCTGAACTTGCGCTGCGAGCTCCGAGTTCTGCGCGACAGAGAACGCCAGACGCATGAGGCGGGCGGCCTCGGCGGAGGCTTCCGGAGCGGCCTGCGCGTGCTCCATGAGCCCGAGCTCCAGCTGCGCGGCGGCGACGTCTACCTCGGGGCCTTCTTCGGCGGCGCGGAGGCGTTCCAGCACGGCGTCGAGTTGCTCGGTGGTGGGGGCCGCGCCGTCCACGCGCATGCGTAGGGCGACCAGGTCGAGCCGCTCCGAGCGCGCGCAGTGCTCCAGGCGCGCGCGCGCGGTCTCAGGCGCGGGCGTTTGCCCTTCCGCGTCGTAGAGCGCTTCGAGCGCACCCATCGCGCAGGCGTCTTCGAGCAGCACGAGGCCCTCGGCGTCCAGGTCGAGCTGGCGGCCCAGGGTCGCAAACGCCGTGTCGAAGTCGCGCTTCAAAATAGCGGCTTCTACGGCGAACAGTTGCCCCTCGGGCGACTCGCCCAACCCATGCTCCGTCAGCAGCGCGAGCGCTGTGTCGGGGTCGCCTTGCTCCAGCAGGTCATTGACCAGCGCGAGCACTTCGGCGGAGGTCGGCGGTTCGACGGGGGCTTTGCACGCGGTCACTCCGCTTGCCGCGCAGAGCGCGAAAGCGACAGCGGCGGCGAGCGGAGTGACGCGCCTCATCGGCCTTGCACCAAGCGGCGCACTTGATCCGAGAACAGCACCTCAACCTTCTTGCCGCCGGGGACCGCGATCACGAATCCAACGCCGAACTTGGCGTGGTTGATGATGTCGTCGGGGCTGAAGATGTGGCTCACCGAGTAGTCGATCGGCGCGATGTCTTTGACGCCATCACGGAGCTTGTTCCACACGTCCGCCGCGACCTTGGGGTCGTCGAGCTTGGCACGCGGAACGCCGCCTACAACCTGGGTGCCACGCAGCGTGCTGCGCTTGACGGGCGGGGAAGGGCGGAGCGGCTTTGCGGCCGTCTCGTCTTCTTCGTCGTCTTCGTCCGGGTCGTCGAACGAGTCGTCGAGGACAGGGGCCTCGAGATTGTCGTCGTCGTCGTCGCTTTCCAGATCGGAGTCCAACTCGTCATCCGCCTCTGTGGGGATCTCGATCGCGTCGTCGTCTTCGTTTGTCATGCTGTTTCGAGTGGGTAGAGGGAAACGCTGGAACGCCGTAGTTGGGTTCACGCGGGCGCGCAAGTAGTGGATGTGCCGGTGGGGCAGGTAGCGAGCGAACTCGGCCGGTGGCGCCGCATGTAGGGCCTTGTGTGGGCCCCTACGACGCGCCGCGCACGGTCGCCGCTGTCGCGCGTTCACGGCTGGACGGGGCCCTTTTCATCCGCTACCACTTTGGAACTACTGCATTGGGCGCCTGGGGCTCCTTCTCGACCGGAATGTAACGATGACGTCTGTCCGACGATTCTCTCTTTACAGCTGTGCGCTGGCCGCGGCGTTGGCCTTTGCGGGCTGCGACAGCAACGAGCCGCCGCCAGACACGGGCGTCGACGCCGACACACCGGACGTATCCGAGGATGTGGAGCAGGCGGATGGCCAGGACGACGTCGAACCGGATGTCGAGGAGGACACCGAACCAGACGTCGAAGCGGACGTCGAGCCGGATGTCGAAGAGGACACCGAGCCCGATATTGTCGAGGACACCGAACCCGACGTCGAACCGGATGTCGTCGAGCCCGGCGTCCCCGGACTGCTTCGCTCCGTGCGCGCGGTGACCGGCGGACAAGCGTCCTCGCCGTCTTTCCAGATCACCTTCACGGTCGGCGATCCCACGCCACCGGCCGCGAGCGACTCTTTCGAATTGAACGCCCAGAACCCGAGCGGAGAGTAACCCGATGAAAATCAAAGCAAAGCTGCTGTCCATGCTCGCCGCGATGGCGATCGCGAGCCCCGCCTCGGCGTTGGACGTTCCAAACGAACTCCACTTTCAGGCCTACCTGACCGACACGTCCGGAGCGCCCGTTACGGCGACCGTCGACGTGGTCTATCGGCTCTTCGAGGGCACGCCAGACCTCGGCGTTCTGCTCTTCGAAGAGGTGACCCAGGCGGAAGTCGTCGGCGGCGTGTTCGTCTCCGGAATCGGCGACACCGCGGCGCTCGACCTCGCCGTGTTTGAGACCACCGAGACCGTGTGGTTCCAGATCGAAATCCAAGGCGAGGTCCTTGAGCCCGCGTACCCCATCCGGTCGGTGCCCTACGCGATGTGGGCCGCCAACGCGCTCTCCGAAACCGAGATTCGCGAGGCGCTGCAGGGCGAGCTCCTTCCCACCGACTGCGCCGACGGGCAGGTCGTGACCTTCGACGTCGAGGCCGCCGAATGGGAGTGCGTCGACGCGCAGGTCGGCGAGGCTGGCCCGCAAGGCGAGGCTGGTCCGCAAGGCGAGGCTGGCCCGCAAGGTGAGGTTGGCCCGCAAGGCGAGGTT
>CBDUJZ010000102.1:0-18337 GCA_965367675.1 uncultured Myxococcales bacterium
TCGCTTGCCAGTGTTTGCTTGGTTCTTGGGCGCTCTGGCGCGGCGACGGCGGTTCAGCCGAAGCGCACCTGCGCGCCGCGCGCGAACGCCTGACCGGCGCTGGCACTCCGGCCGCGACGCTGAACGTCCTGGCGCTCGCGCTGGCGGTGGGGCTGTGCCGAGGGGACGCACGCGCCGCCTTGTCTGCGGTCGAATCGGCGCAAGAGCGTGGGCTCGACCTGTCGGCCGCCAGTCCAGAGTTTTGGGCCGCCTATTACGACGCGCTACGCGCCTGTGACCGTCCGGATGAGGCGACGGCGGCGTTAAAACTCGCACCTGCGAATCATCCGGCGATCGCGCTGCGGCGCGCCTGCGCCCGGCTTGAGCAGGGCCGCCCGCTCGGTGAGTTGGCAGATCAGATACTCCCAACCATCCGTGCGGTGGAAGACGGGCAAGCGTCGCCCGCGGCTGATATCGTCGCGCGCGGCGCGCTCATGCGCGAGGGTGAGGCAGCGCAACACGCCGTGCAGCGCACGCTCTCGCTGCTCGGTTTCAACTACAGCGACACCCCCACGACAGTGTCCGACGGCGCAGTTCGCTTGTTGCAGGTGGCCGACGCGTCGACCCCGCCGGCGCTCGCGCGCACACTGCAGGGGCTCTTGCTCGGTGACCCGTCGGACACGATCGCCGCGCTCGTGCGTGCGCGTGATCAGGGAGAGGTCGGCGGTCCGGGGCGCGTGGCGCTGGGCGAAGCCTACCTTTGGACCGGCGACTACGCGGCCGCCGAGTCTGAGTTTCTGGCGGCCACCAGCGAAGGCGAGCTGTCGCCGCGAGCGCATGCGCACGCCGTAATTCTGGCAGCGCGCGCGCGTCATCTCCTCGGAGACACAGCGGAGGCGTTGCGGCGCCTGAACGCCGCTGAACCGGCGATCAAGTTGGGCCTGCACGACGACGCAGTGCGCAGCGACCTCGCGGCAGAGCGTGACCTGCTCCGCGGCGAAATTCGCATGGCCAAGAACGACCTCGACGGCGCGTGGAGCATGCTCACGCGAGCGAACCAGGCTGCCCCCCGCCGCGTGGCGACAGTGCTCCTGCTGGGCTTGTGCGCGACACGCATCGAAGCCCGAAACGCCGAACACGGCATCGACGTAAATCACGACGATGAAGACGCGCGCGACGTGCACCGCGCGTGGCTCATGAACCACGCACCCGCGCTGCTCTCGGACGCAGCGGTTCCGCTCAAAGTGGCGTGGATTGGGCAGCGGGACGAGTTCCCGAAGGTCACCATCATGGAGCCGGTGCTCACACAGGCGCTCAGCATGCTCCGCGGCTGTCGCAGCGACGTGTTTTGCACCTACTGGACACACAAGGACGTGCTGCGCTCGGTGATTCCGGCAGACATCGTGCATCAGGCGGATGGCGCGCTGCTGACGGCGGCGGCGACGTTGCTGCACCGCGTCGCGCGCGTGCCCGCACCGCAGCCCATCGCCTACGCGTTGCCTCAGCGTCGTCCGAACGCGAGCGCCAAGCGCCAGGCCTTTGCCGAGCAGCGCGCCCTCGCGCTGATCGAAGCCATCGACGAGGCAGACCGCCCGTCGGAGGCAGACGTGCAGACATTCCAATCCCAGGGATACCTGAAGATTGAGGGATGCGTCGCACCGGAGATTGTCGAGGAATGGCGCGAGCGAGCGCTGGCCGGGATGCTCGAGGATCCCGAGGGCTCCATCCAAAAATTCGTGGCCATGGACGGCACGCGGTTTCGCGCCGACAGCCCGGAATCATTCCCGGGTGACCCGTTCGAATTCACGGGATTTGACCCCGACGACCCCACGACGTGGCGCCGTGCGCGCATCGATATCCGGCACGAGCGGCATGCGTTCTACGGAGCGTTCTCGCCGCGACTTTGGGCCGCGATCGACACGTTCACGGGCGGCGCGAACCGACTGACACCGGGCTCGCAGAAGTTCTCTGAGTATTTCATTCTGAACCTCGCGTTGGGCCGAAACGTGCCCCTGACGGCATCCGCGACCACGGGCTACTCCTGGCACATGGACGCGCCGCGCACGGACGCCACGCTCACGAACATCCACGCCAACCTGCTGCTTTTGCTGTTGTTTACGGATGTCGAAGAGGATCGCGGACCCACGTACATCGCCCCCGAGTCGGTGTGGAAAGTCGCCGACGCCCTGGCCCAGTCACCAGACGGGATGGACTTCACGAAGGACGCGCCAGGCGCTGACATCGCGGCGGCCTGTAAGTCGCACGTGCCGCTGACCGGAAAGGCCGGCGACGTGTACGTTCTGCACCCGTTCATGCTGCACACGGCGTCGATCAACCGCACCGGTTTGATGCGCTGGATCAGCAACCCTGTATTGTTCTCTGAGACGCCGCTCGACTTCTCCGGCGAAGGAAAGTCTCCGGTCGAACAGATGATTCACTCCCACCTGTCGACGTAAGCGTTAGAGCCGAGTAGGCCTTACATGTCGCACCGCCGTTGTCCCCCCGACGGGCGGCCACTACGAGTTAAGTCATGAAGGCGCTCATCAAGGTTGGATACGCGTGCAATAACCACTGCACGTTCTGCCATACGTTAGACGTACGAGAGATCGACGACACCACGCTCGGCGTGCATCAGAAGATCGAACGGGCCTCCGAGCTCGGTTACACGATGGCGGTGTTGTCTGGCGGCGAGCCGACCATGCGCCCGGAGCTGTTGCGCTGGGCGCAGCACGCCCACAAGCGGGGGCTCGGCTTCGGCCTGGTCACCAACGCGCGGCTGCTCGCTTACGCCAAGGTCGTGGACCGGCTGATGGAGCTCGGCCTCGAGTACGTCTACATGTCGCTGCACGGCGGCACGGCGAAGATGCACAACTCGATGGTCCGCGCGCACGGCTTTGAAGACGCGTTTAACGCGGTCAAGCAGCTGAGCGGTCGCGGCATCGATTTGACGGTCAACTGCGTGGTGACGGAGCGCAACAAGGAGCACCTGCTGCCGCTGGTGGACCTGCTGCTGCCGTTCGACGACATCGTGCTGAAGTTCTCGATGGTCCAGCCCAAGGGCGCGGCCGACAAACTGTTCACGGCGGTCATCCCCAAGGTGTCCGAGGTGGGCGCCCGCGTGTGGGACGCGATCGACTACGGCCAGAAGCGGAGCACGGGCATCAAGTTCGCGCACGACGGCATCCCGCTGTGCCTGCTGCCCGGGTTCGAGTCGCTGTACGACGACCTCAAGACGCACGGCTTCGCGGCGATGACCGAGGTCTACGAGCCGGACTTTTACCCGGTCGACAGCGGCGACTCGGCGCAGACCGAGCGCTGCACGGATTGCGCGCTTCGCGGTCCGTGCGTGGGGCTGTTCCGCAAGTACAAAGAGGCGTTCGGCGACGAGGAGCTGCAGCCCGTCCGTGGCATGCGCTCGAACTCGTACAACTACGTGCCCGAGCGCACGCTCACGTGGACGCCCGGCGAGGTCTGCCCGATTCAGCACTCGGTGCTGCCCTACGACCGCGCCCGGCACATCTTCGTGCGGCGCGGCGACCAGATGCAGCAGTACCTGACCCGGACGCGTGACTTCGCGGATCCGGAGCTGCGCGCGATCAAGTTCGAGACCGGCCAAGTGTACGTCGACATCTCGGACAAGACGGCGCCCGACGACTTCGCTGCGGACCTGCGCAAGGTAGTGATGCTGCCGGAGTGCGGGGACTGCCCCCAGGTCGACGCCTGCGCGTGCTGCTACCGCCAGCTCGACGAGGACGTGTTCTCGCGCGACGACGTGATCGTGCGCGACATCGTCGGGACGCTCGAGGGTGATGTGCTGGATGTGGGCTGCGGCGAGTCGCTCTACGCGACGTCGTTGGCCGAGGCGGTCGGCGCTGGGCGCGTGCGGTACAACGGCGTGGAGCCGCACGCCGAGACAGCGAAGCGCTTTGCTGAGAAGCACGCCTGGGCGCAGGTGACGACGTCTACGATCGAGGACTTTGCGTTGTCATCGGACGGCTACGACCACATCATGTTGTTGCGTAGTTACAACCACTTGAAGGACCCGGCGGCCACGCTGGCTCGTTTGGTCGGCGCCTTGCGGCCCGGCGGAACGTTGTTGATTGTGGACAACGTCGCGTTCGGTCTGGTCCGGAGCGCAGAACAGGCGGATGGTGCCGAGCAAGGCCCCTCCGAATTCGAACATTACGAAAACCATGATTCGACCGCCGCAGCACTGAACGTTCCAGAGAATGTGCTAGAGTGCGTCTTGCATGTCCCGGTGACCCCCGCCGGAAGCAACCAGTGGCTCCTCCGTTACCGTCGTATCTGACGCAGCGGAGGACTCTCCCTGACGGAGCCCCGATGAACGAAGCGATATCTGCAACGGCCGCAAAGGTCGCCGAGCACGAAGACGCCGCGCACGAAAAGCGGCAGTGGATTCGGCTGACGAGCATGTGCAACAACTTGTGCACGTTCTGCCTGGACACGCTGGCCCACAACGGCACCTACTCGTCTGACGAGGAGGTCAAAGCGCGCATCATTGAGGGGCGGAAAAAGGGCGCCACTCGGTTGATTCTGTCCGGCGGCGAGCCGACGATTCACCCGAACTACATCAAGTTCATCAAGCTCGGCCGGATGGCTGGCTACTCGAAGATCCAGACCGTGACCAACGGCCGGATGTTCTCGTACCCGGACTTCCTGAAGCGGTGTCTCGACGCGGGTCTGGACGAGATCACGTTCTCGATTCACGGGCATAACGCCAAGGTTCACGACGCACTGGTGGGGGTTCCAGGCGCGTTCGTCGAAGAGGTCGAAGGGCTTCGGCTGGCGATGGCGGACGGGCGGCCGATCATCAATATCGACGTGTGCCTGAACAAGGGTAACATCCGCAAGTTGCCGGAGTTGCTCGACAAGTTCATCGGAATGGGCGTCAAGGAGTACG
Organism: uncultured Myxococcales bacterium; assembly: GCA_965367675.1. GTDB lineage: Bacteria > Myxococcota_A > Bradymonadia > REDH01 > REDH01 > CBDUJZ01. Next base: position 4,901 of record CBDUJZ010000102.1, read on the forward strand.
ACCTCCTTCACCTGATTCCGTTCGGAATGGCTTGGGATGAGAAGCACCGCAACCAGCTGGTGTACGACATCGACGAGGCGTACCCGTACATTCAAAAGGCGCTCGAGTACTCCGAGCGGCCGGACATGCACATCTGGTTCAACCGGTTCCCGCCGCCGTACCTGGAGGGCTACGAGGAGCTGATCCAGGACCCGTACAAGCTCCACGACGAGTGCCGCGGCCGGTTCGAGGAGTTCGAGCTGTGGATCACGCGCGACATGCCGATCAGCTGTCGTGAGAAGGAGCGCTGCGACCGCTGCTACCTGCAGAACGTTTGCGACAACCTTGAGAGCTCCATGGTGCGCGTGCGCTCCGGCGACTTTGACGCCTACCGCGTGCGTGTTGGAGAGCTTGAGTCGCCGAACCCGTCGCCGCACGACATTCAGTACCTTTGGCTCGACGCGCCGAACGCCGAGACCGCGGCCGCGAACCTGGAGCTCGCTACCGGCGACCTCGTGCTGCAGCTGCAGGACTGGACCGGCGCTGAGCTCGAAGGCGACGTGTTCCACGGACGCACCGTGGCCCGCGCGCTCGTGCACCGCCCCGAGGACCTGGCTCCGCTGCTCTCGGACGGTCACACGTTCAACGTGACCGCGCTGCTGACCACGACGATGGCCGAGGCGCTGCTCGCCGACTTCCCGGAAGGCCACGAGCGGCTCACCATCGCGGTACCCAACTACGAGCGCGCCACCGAGGCGGACGCCGAGCTGCCCGACATCCCCGCGTTCTTCGAGGCGTGGTCCGGGCAAGCCGAGACGGAAAATGTCCCGCGGTGCGTGACCGGCCAAGCGCCGCGTACGCGCCTGCGGGTGCTCGACTCCGAGGCGGTCCGTGCCCAGGAGCTCGACTACACGCAGCCCACGCCCGGCGACACCGGCGGTCGTGGCTCAATCCTCAAGGAGATCGCCAAGCTCTCCGTCGGCGACCCGGCCAAGACCCGCTACATCCAAGAGCGGCTCGGGCTCGTGAAGCCGGTCGTCGAAGGCGCGCAGCTCGACCTGTTCGGCTTCGTCGGCGAGTACATCCGCAGCGGCTACTACGCCAAGAGCCTGCGTTGCCGCGAGTGCGCGTTCAACGACTCGTGCGAGGGACTCCACGTGAGCACGGTGCGTTCAAAGGGCTTCGCCATGCTGAACCCGATCGAACTAGACGTGAGCGCAGCGGAGTAGTCGATGAGCGCATCGCCCGCCGTGGAATCACCACGGGACCTCACCCTGCCCGGTCCGGATTCGCAGAGCGCGCGGCAGGTGCTGTCCGCGTATCTGCGCGTTCAGTACCGCTCGCTGCTCACCCTGCCGCTCGCCCAACTGCTGGGTGACCCGGCCGGGGCTAAGCGGTTCACCTCGCATGTGCGCGACGTCGCCAAGCAAGACCCGGGCGCGGTGTTCTCCATCCTCCGCAAGCCCCACATTGGCGGCCTCATTCGGCTGGTCGCTATCCGCGACGGCTCCGGCCTTGAGATGCGGGAGTGGGCCATCGAGCTCATCGCGTATTTCGAGTTCGAGCTCGCCGTGCGCGGTCTGGCCGACGCAAAGGTCCACCTCGCGGGCCCGATCGAGCGCCTGATCTCCCTGCAACGGCGCGTCTCCGTCGCGCTGCCGACCGACGCCCGGCGTATCGACTTCTCCGGCTCCAGCGTGACCGTCACCGCACGCGGCGACACGTTCACGCTCGATATGGAGGGCGACAGCGACCGCTTCGAGTCTCCGTTCCATGAGATCGTCGACCCGATGGTCCTGGCGACCGTCGACAGCAACCCGCGCGCCGGTATGGAGGCCCATCCCGATAAGGAGGGCAATCACGTCGACTTGGGTATCAAGTCCGCGGATGAGTGGGTCGATTCATTGCGCTCCGCACACGCGCTGGTCGCCGAGTTCGCGCCCACCTTGATCCCCGAGATGGAGCTCTTCGTGCACCAAATCGTGCCCGTCGGGTTCGAGCAGGAGAAACACCTCTCGGCGTCGCTCAAGGAAGTGGTCGGCAACATCTACATGTCGCTGCACCCCGACCCGTTGATCATGGCCGAGGCGCTGATCCACGAGTTCTCGCACAATAAGATTCACGCGCTGTGGACGCTGAGCCCGCTGTTGGAGAACGCGTTCGAGCCGCTCTACGCGTCGCCCGTGCGGCCGGATCCCAGGCCGCTGTTCGGCGTCATGCTGGCCGCGCATGCGTTCCTTCCTGTGGAGCACATGTACGAGCAGATGACGGCGTCGGAGCACCCGATGGTCAAGCACCCGCGATTTGCGCAACGGCGCGCGCAAGTGCGCAAGATGAACGACGAGGCCACCCGGACCGTCGTCGACAACGGCGTGCCCACGCCGGCCGGTGTGAACGTGCTCGCAGAGATGCGCGCGCTCAACGACCGCTTCGCCTCGGCGTAGTAGCGGCGCTCACCGCGGGCCGGCTTCCGCTCACCTAGCGCGGGCGTCCGCTGCAGCGCGATTCCCTAGCTGCTCGGCAGCGCTGGGACTTGCTGGGTAGCGCAGTGAATCGCCCCGCCCTGCCCGACCAACGCCGCGCACGGGACCTGCACCACCGCGTGGTTCGGGAACACTTTGCGTACGCTCTCCGCCGCGGCGGTGTCGGTAGTCAGGCCGTACGCGGGCACCAACACGGTCGCGTTGCCGATGTAGAAGTTCGCATACGACGCCGGCAGTACGTTGCCACTGTCATCGCGCATCGTGGCTGCGACGAGCGGAACCACCTTCCAGCCATCCAAACCCTCGAGCACGGCGCGGTTGGCTGCGAGCGTGCGCGCGTCCGGGTGCTTCGGGTCTTCGACGTCGTGCACCAGCAGCACGCCTGAGGGCGTGAAGCGCGCGAGCGTGTCGATGTGCCCATCGGTGTCGTCGGAGATCATGCCCGACTCGAGCCAAACGATGCGCTTGGCTCCAAGGCGCTTCGTCAGCTCCGCCTCCACATCCGACCGCTTGAGGTGTGGATTGCGGTTCGCGTTGAGGGCGACGGACGCAGTGGTCAGGATCGTGCCCTGACCGTCGGTCTCGATCGCACCGCCCTCAAACACCATGTCGGCGTGCTCGGAGGGCACGCGGAACCGTGCAGCGGCGCGTGCGGCGACCCGCTTGTCCTGGCCGTACGGGAACTTCTTTCCCCAAGCGTCGAAGTTCCAGTCGATGGCGACGCGCTCGGTTCCATCGATGACGAACGTCGGCCCGTGATCGCGAACCCACACGTCGTTGGACGGCACGATCACACACTCCACACGGTCGAGCGAGCCACCGAAGTCAGTGACGAACTTGTGCACGTGTCGGGCGCGCTGGTGGTCGGGGACGAACACGACCACGGGCTCATCGTGGGTCAACGCCGCGATGGCCATGGCGATGGCTTGCTGCGCGGCGCCGTGATGCACCGTCCAAATGCGCCCGTTCCAAGGCCAGGTGAAGAGCGTAGCCTCGTGGCGCTCCCACTCCGCTGGGAATCGGCGGCTCAATCTCGCCAACGGCGCGTGATGTCGCCGTAGAGGTCGATGCGCCGATCGCGGAAGAACGGCCACATGCGTCGGACCTCGACCATGCGCCCGCGGTCGCAGTCGATGATCTCGATGGCATCGGCCTGTTCAGCGAGGTCGCAGAGGAGCTCGCCTTGCGGACCCGCGACGAAGCTGTGGCCCCAGAAACCGAGTTCACCTTCGCGGCCGACGCGGTTCACGGCGGCTACAAAGATGCCGTTGGCGACGGCGTGACCGCGTTGCACAATCCGCCACGCGTCGAGTTGCCGAGCGTGCTCTGCGGGGCCTTCTTCGTCGATGGTGCCGATGGCGGTGGGGTAGATGAGCACTTCGGCTCCACCCATGGCGGCGATTCGGGCAGCCTCGGGGTACCACTGGTCCCAGCACACGAGCACGCCGATGCGGCCGAACGGTGTGTCGAACACGCCGCACGGCTCGTCGCCGGGCGTGAAGTAGAACTTCTCGTAGTACAGCGGGTCTTCGGGGATGTGCGCCTTACGGTACACCCCGAGCGTCTCGCCTTCGGGGCCCAGAACCACGGCGGTGTTTGCGCCGAGGCCGGGCGCGCGCTCCTCGAAGAACGAAACGACGATCACGACTTGCAGCCGCGCCGCGAGCGCGCGCATGGTCTCCACGGTCTCGCCGGAGATCGGCTCCGCGCGATCGAATCCGCTCGGGTCCATCGTCTGCGCCGGGTACGGCCAACGGAAGAGTTCCGGCAGAACGATCACCTGGCCACCCGCCCGCGCGGCAGCTTCAACGAGCTGGCACGCGTACGGCAGCGCGTCGGTGTCGCGGGGGTTCGCGGCCTGCTGAATAATTGCGAGCTTCATGAGCGCCGGATAGCGATGCGGTGCAGGGTGGGCAACGGAAATCGACGTGTTCGGTGGCGAACGGGAACGAATGCGATTCGCGCATCCAATCCGCGAAATTCTAAACGCGTTCGGCGTCTCTAACTCGGGCTGCTGCGAGCATGAACGCCTCGATGGCGTCGGAGAGCCGTTGCACGTCTCGGGCCCTGAGCGGCAGCTGCTCGCGGATGCGGTCATCGAGGTACACCGCGAGCGCTCCGAGGGCGCTGGCGCCCAGCGTCGGCGCCAACCCCTTGAGGTTATGCAGGGCGTCCCGCGCGGGCTCCATGTTGCCGCTGTCGGCGGACACCACGACGGCCGCCTCTACGCGTCGCAGCTCGTCGTCGAACATTCCGAGCAAGTCGATCCACGTGATCACGTCTCCCTCCAGATACCGAAGGGCGAGGTCGCGATCCAATACGGGCTCAGACTCGGAGTAACCGGACAAGGAGCAGACTGCAGCAGGGGTAGAGGGATGGGAGCAGCATAGCACAGAACGGACAGGGTGTGTCTAAGTGAACATGGACTCGTTCACCTCCAGACAACCCGCCTCTGAGTTCTGGCCAACCACCAGCGTTTACGCAGATGTCGCGTGCGAATCTCCGCACCGCGACCTCGCCTCGTATACACAAGGTCGCAGTTTCCGACGAACGATTTCCACGCCGCGACCAAAGCGTCCGCTCCGGACCGGTGGGAATCGAACGGCGCGGGAATCGGCACGTACATCGGCTCCGTGTTTTCCGCGCGCCAGTCCCCGTCGGGGTCCACCGCGCTGGCGAGCGTACCGGCGCTGTGAACGTGGGCCTCAAGCAGGTACCGCTGATCTCCAACCGGGCCGGTAAACTCCCGAAACGCGGCGGCGAAGGTCGCGGTGAACGCTGCGTCCGCGCCGGGCAACTCGATGCCCATCGCGCCGTCGGTTCGTTCCCTCAGAATCACGTGGACCCCGTCCGTGGCCGCGCGCGTGCGGTCCCATCTCCGGAACCCATCCAGCAACAACAGGGCGTAGCGCTCGGCCGCCTGTCGCGCGTGCACAGGGGCCGTAAGTTGCGTGCGTGCGTGCGTGAGCTTCCGCTCCGCCTCGGCGCTCGCACGGCGCCAGTGTTCCAGACCCGCGGCGTGTGCTTCGCGCGCTTGCAGCTCCAGCGCGTTCGCCTCCGCGTCGGCCTCGGCCATGCGGTGGGCGCCCGTCCGGGTTGTCGCCTCCAGCAGCCGCGACGCACGGCGACGGCGCAACGCACTGGAGCCCACATCGCCGGCCACAAACGTCGTCGCTGCGACCACAGCCGGAACCGCGGACACCCAAGAGAACAACGACGCGAGCACGCCGAGCACGACCAGCGCAGGCCCGCGAACGCGGAACGCGCTCTGCCACCAGCGCTCAGCGGTGCCGCGCACCACAAGCGCGCGCTCCTGCTCCACCGCGGCCGCCTCTGCCGCGAACCGGCGCAGCGCCGCCGCCTGATCCCACAGCTGCTTGATATGCGCCACCATACGACCGCGCTCCGCTTCCGCGGCGTCGATCTCCTTGTCGCGCTCGCGCACCGCGGAGGACAGCGCCTGCGCGCGCGCCTCGCCCACACCCGGCGGCAACACCACCGAGGCCGACGCGACCGTCTCCTGCGGTGACGGACGAATCTCGACGGTCGACACGTCCTCGTTCGTAAAGGCTTCGCCGACCCGCCACGCGCGCCTGGCTACCGGCCGGTTGGCCGCCCGCTCGGACATGTCCGCGTTGATCTCGGTGAGCAGCGCCGACAGCTCGGTGGGCGGCAGGTGCGTGAACGCCGGGTGCACGTGCCCCACGCCCCGCTCGATCGCGCCGTCATCCGCGACGCCGTACACGTGATCGTGTTTGCGATGAAACCGCTGCCAGTCGGCGAACCCGCGCTCTAGGTGCGGAGCAATCGCCACGACATCCCACAGGTTGGCGACCTTCTCCGGGCGCTCCGGGTCGAGGCGTAGGCATCGCCCGCGTAGCTGGTTGGTCGACACGAAGGCGGCGACGCTGGTCATGTCCACCAGCGCGTTCGCGCTCCGCGTGTCCCACCCCTCACCGAGCAACCCGCGGGTACCGACGAGGCAACGCGTCACGCCCTGCTCGAACAGCTCGGTGACCAGCAACGTGTAGCGACTGGAGTGCCAGTCCGGCCCGGCCCCCACCAGCTGAATGAGCTGACCGGAGGGCTCCAACTTGAGCGAGATCTTCCAGCCGTGCTTGGCCGCCGCAGCGCGCAGCGCGTCCGCGACATGCGGGGCAACGTCCACGTCACAGACCAGGCTCTGACCGGTGAGCATCACAGCATCGAGCGCGCCGAGCCGGGGGTGCGACGCCAGATATCGAACCACGCTGACGGCGCCGCCGGCTTCTGGGTCGAGCACACCATCGAGCTCGCGGACCAGCTTGCTCGTGGTCGCGCGCTCGAAGTCCACAACGACCACCGCGCGCAGGTCGTCCTGCAGGGCATCGACCTCGAGCGTGAGGATGTGCTCCAGGGCCTGGTACTTGGCCGCCGACAGCCCGAGCAACCGGTCGAGTGCGGTCGAGCGCCGCTGCACGCCGGTCCGTGTGAGCCGGAACCCAACGGGCGCGAGCGCCCCTCTGATGGTCTCGTAGAGCGCCTTCCCCGCCTCCTGTTCCCGCGCCGTAACCCGACCGACGCCCAACGGGTGTGACTCGCGATCGGCCAATGGCAGCAGGTACCCGCGCGCGAAGTCGGCCAACACGGTCGCCTCGTCATCCAGCGTCGGCGGGTCTTCCATTTCGTCGAGCGTCCAAGCCTCAGCTGGCAGTGCGATACCCCGCTCGTTGGCGACGCGGCCGAACGCGATCGCCGTGTCCGGATCGTCGGCGATGAACGCGTGCCAGCTGTCCCACCCGGCCGTCCCCGCCGCGATGCGCTGCAAGCGCTCGACGATCCAAAACCTCAGCGAGAACAACGGCTCAGGAGGTTGCTCCACCTGGGCTTCGAGCGCGGTGAAGCGCTCGTGCGCGGACGCCAAGAATGCGAGCTCTTGTGCCGTCGGGCGCACGATCCACGCCAAGTCTTGGTACGGCGCGAGGTGGCCGGAGCGGACCATCGCAGGTAGCGGAATCTCGTAGGTGACCGGCCCCAGCAACGCCTCATGTCGCGCCGCCTGCTGCCGGTTCGCGTCGACGGGCGGCGTGGCGGTGAGCCCGAGCACGATGGCATCCGGTTGCCGTTCCAGCCACTCCGCGACCGCGTACGCCCAGTGGTCGAGCAGGTGGTGGCACTCGTCGAGGACGAGCGTCTTCACACCGTGCTCGATGAGGCGCTCGAACAGGACATCCACGTTCTCGTGCAGCGTATCGGTGCCGCGCTCTTTGACCGAAAACGCCTGATACGTGAGGCAGAGTACGTCCGGCAGTTGGGCGACCTCGCGGTCAGAACCCACCAACGCCGCGGAGTCCAAGTCGTAGAGCGGATTGACGACGAGGGAGCGAAACTTGTCGACCCACTGCGCCGCGATGGTGGAGGTGGGCGAGAGCACCACCGCCCGTTGCTCCCGTTCGAGCAACCACGCGAGGCCCAGAATGGTCTTGCCGGCGCCCGGCGGCGCGACGACGTGTAATCGGCTACTTCCGGCGTCGGTGGCCGCGCGCATGGCGTCGAGCGCGCCCCGTTGAAATGGCCGAAGCGTGACGCCGAGCTCCAAGTCTCCAAGCCGCTGTTCCCTGAATGTCATCGCGGCAGTGTACGTCTGCGGGGTGGAGTTCGCACGTGTGGTGGCGGGTGCGAGAATCTGCCGCCTGCACTTGCGGGCGGGCAGGAGCGCTGTACTGTGGAGGTAGCTGCAACCCAAGGAGACACGTGACGTCAGCCGGATTGCCAAGCCCGCCCCCGCTTCCGAGCAAGGCCTCATGGGACGCCGTCGCCCATGAAGCCATCGAGGGGCCAGATGCGCCGATGGAGCTCTCGTTTGAGGACTCGGCGGTGCATGTGATCGAAGACCTCGCGGCGCAACGGGCGGCAGCGCCACGCCGCTTCGTGCCCCCGCTCCCGGCGGCGCGCTCGGACGCAACGGCGCCCAAGAGTGCGCACACGCCTCGCGCAGATTCGAGCGGCAGCCGCTATGCCGTGTCGGACTCCGGAGGCAGCCACAGGGTGGCGTTCCAGCGACCGAACGTTCGCGTCCGAACCGACTGACGGCCCGACTGGAGGGCCACCGAACGAAGCCGGCTCGCATCGTCGCTCAGCAAGACCGAGCGGCGACGCGGACCCAAACGACGGCCCTCTACAGCGAGAAGCTCGCCGTTCCCGTCGTCGCGCCACCTGGCGACACCACTTCGACGGTCACGCTTCCAGCCGTCAGCAAAGTCGCGTCATCGCCGGGCGTGGCCACCAGCGTGCTGCTGTCGAGCCAGCCGAGCTGATAGCCCAGGTCGGCGACCAAGTCGTCGCCGTTCACCTGGACCGTCGACGCGCCGCTTAAGCCCGTGCCCTCGAGGACGAGGCCCTCGGTCGTGGAGCCGTCTTCGAACGTGATCTCCGCGAGCCGTGCGACCTCCAACGTCGGCGTCACCCCTTCGGGAATCAGCTGCAACGTGGCCGAGCCGGAGGGCGCAGCCACCACGCCGATCGACACATCGCCCGGCCCGTAGAACGTGAACTCCACGGGGCCGTCGTAGGTCATGCCCGCGGCGTCGACCACGCGCGCAGACAAGGTCGTCGGAGCGCCCGAATACACGGACTCCGGCGCCGAGAGCACCACCGCGTCGGCGGGTCCGGCGACGGTCGTCAGTTGCACCATCGGCAGCCGCACGGTCCAGTTCTCGACGATGGCGCCGTCGAAGTCTCCAGCGGCGGTGGTGAGGTCTACGTCTACCTCGTACAGGATCGACGTAATCTCGCTCATCGTGAGCGTAGCCGAGAGCCCATCGGCCCCGAGCGCACCACAAACATCGTCGGCCCGCGGACCGGAGAAGTCGGAGCGCATGCAGACGGTTGCGCCGAGCACGTCGGCGACGTCGGCGTTCACCAGGTCGGCCAGGTCTTGCGCGGTGATCGAGAAGTCCAGCGCCTCTCCGACCGCTCCGGTGAGCGTGATCACCTCGTCCGAGATGAAGCGGAACGGCGTGCCGTTGATACGCGCCGTGTTCTCGTAGGCGTGGGCGAAGGTGGCGTCGACGGCTCCTTGCGCCAGGTCATTCACGACCGCCTGACGCCCGCGGTCCGGCCAGGCGCGGGCGGCCTGCGCCATCGAGTCGGTGGTCGCAGAGAGCATCGAGGCTTCGCCCTCTCCCGCCAGCAGCGCGCGGTAGTGTGCGTCCCGGACCACGCCGTCGATCGACATGTCGGCGCACTCTCGGCAGAGGCTCGTGGTCGTTCGGCCCGAGAAGTCCGCCAGCCACGCGCCATTGGTTGAGGCGGGGATGCCCTCGGCCGGCTCCGCGCCGGGCTCGGACAGCATGGCGGCCATGGGCAGGAACGCAGCCGCGGACTGCTGGCGCAGCACGTTCAGCATGCTGTCCGCAGGCAGCGCGGCGCCGGCAGCGACCTGCGACTCCAGAGCATCCAACGACGTCCCATTCGACTTGCTCGTTCCGGTCGGCGCGCAGCCGTCACCCCAGCCGTGAACGAACACGAACGCGGGTCGACCTTCGGCGGTGCGCGTCGCCATCTTACCCCGCATGAGCGAGATGCCGACCGGCAGACTCAGCAGACCAGAGCTCGAAATATCGATGCCGAGGTCCATCTGAATGGCCCGATGCGGCCGGAACGCGGCGTCTTCGAAGATCGTGAACCCGATCGAGTACATGAACACCGTGAAGCTCAGCGAGAGCGAGGTGCCCTCGACCGTCGCCGCGTGGAACACCGGCTCCTCGGGCGGTCGAATCACGCCGAAGCCGAAGCCGATTCCCGCAGACGCGAGGTCGGGTGGAAACGACGCGCCGGCGCCCGCTTGCAGGCTGATGTAGACACCCTCCGGGGCAAAGTGAGTCGCCCAGGCGTAGGAATAGCCCGTGCCCACGTAGGCGAAGTCGAACGTGGCAATGATCCACGGAGAGACGCCGGCGAAGGTGCCGATGGTCTCGACCATCGAGCGCGGGCTGACCGTCCGGCAGGACTCCGTGTTGGCGTCCTCGGTGTCGTCGAGCCAGCGCGGGATCAGGTTGCCGTTCGGGTCGCGGTCGGTCGGTCCGATCTCGTCACGGGTCGGAGAGCCGTCGCCGTCGTCATCGTCGTCTCGGCGGTCGGGAGTGCCGTCGCCGTCGGTGTCGCGGTCGCCCTCATAACGGTCTGGGATGCCGTCGCCGTCGCTGTCATCGTCGCGGTCGTCCGGGACGCCGTCGCCATCGGTGTCCTCGCCAGCTTCGTCGACTGTGGGGATGCCATCGTTGTCGTCGTCGTTGTCGATGGCGTCGTCGATTCCGTCGCCATCCGAGTCCGTTCCACGCTCTTGGTCGGTGGGGATGCCATCGCCGTCCCAGTCGATCGCCTCGTCGATGTCGTCGACGCCATTGTCGTCGCGGTCCGGGTCACACAGGTCGCCGAGCCCGTCACCGTCTTGGTCACGCTGACGCACGTTTCGAACCGATGGGCAGTTGTCGTCGCAGTCGTCGCGGCCATCCACGCAGGGGTTGTCGCCCGCCGTGCCGGAGTCGTCGCCATCGTCGAGGATGCCGTCGCCGTCATAGTCGCGCTCACACGAATCGCCGATGCCGTCGTCGTCCTCGTCGTCTTGGGAGCTGTTGGCCACGAGCGGGCAGTTGTCCTCCGCGGTCGCGATCCCATCGCCGTCGGCGTCGTCCAAATCCACGCGTAAGAACCCGAGCGCGGGACGCGCCGGCGAGCCGGCCGCGAGCAGGTCCAGCATCACCTCCGGAGTCCGTAGCGGGCGGTATCGCGGGGTGGCAGGTCGGTCGAAGCGGATCTGAACCGGCGCGTCCGACATCTCGGCTGCGTACACATCGCTGGGCACGTGCGTGGGCGCCTCGGGGAGGTCGCGCGCGAGACGCGCGAGCGCGGAGTCGCCGGGGTCGATATCCACATCCAGCCCTTGGACGATCGTCGTCGGGGCGTCTTCCTCAAGCGACGGGTGGCCGATGAGCAGTATCTCGAGCTCCGCCGAGTCCAATGTCTCGCCGCCGAGGTCCGCGCTGACGCGATAGCCGGGCGAAGCGCCAGGCGGGCCAGCGTTGAACACGAACTCGTCGTTTTCGCCGATGGGCCCGTCGTCGGTCTCTCCTGGCGGGGTCTCGAAGCGCCAGGACTCATCGCCGACACCGGCCGGACCAACGTCGTCTTTGCATCCGGTGGCGGCCGCGGCGAGCGCGCACACGAGCAGCCAAGTTTTCACATTCACGGGGGCCATTAGAAGTCCTCCAGTTCGCAGTAGCTTCCGGTCCCGAGGATGTCGGGGAAGCACATGAAGCCTGCCGGGCAGTCGTTCTCCGTGACACACCGCGGGCGGCATTGGCTGGTGAGCACGGAGCACACCGAATCGGCGGGGCACTCAAGCTCGGTACCGCCGCCAAACGCGCTGCACTCTTGGGAGCACATGCCGAAGGCGCAGGTGATGTAGCGGCCGCCCGCGCAGTCTTCCGTGCGGGTGCACGCGCCTCCGAGCGGCGTGGAGCCGTTGGCGACCGGGCTGCACATCAGCCGGTCCGCGAACAACGCAGGGTTGTAACAAGCGTAGTTCGCGTCGCGGCAGTCGCTGTCCACTTCGCACTCCTCGCGGCAACCGTTCTCGCCGAGCGCTTCGATGTACGCCATGGTTCCAAACTCACCGCACGTGCCGATGTCGGCCTGCAGATAGGTGCAGTAGCCGCCGGGGAAGTCCATGTCCGGGGTCAAACACGTGGCCAGCGGATCCCCGCAGTCGGCGTTCGTCGCGCACGCGCGGCCGACCACGTCAGGCGTTGGGATCGGGCAATCCGCGTCGACCTCGAATGAGCAACCGAGCTCTGTGGGGCAACAATCGTCGCCCTCGATGCAGGTCGTGCACGGCTCCACACAGCGAATGCCGAAGCAGCTCAACCCATCGGGGCACTCGGCTTCTGCACCTTCGACCTCGTTGCACAGGTGACCGCAGGCGAACTCGCCGTCTTGGCTGTACAGCGGGTCGCACACGGTGTGTTCTCCGCCCGCGCACTGCGTCGCGTCTTCGCACGTCGCGCCGTTCGGTTTGTCGCCGATGCCGAGCTGATGACACTCGGTCACACCATCAAAGTCAGCGTCGAAACAGCCGTAGCCGACCCGATCGCAGTCCTCGTCCGTGGTGCAGTCCTGCGCGCAGATCACGCCGGGGTCGAGCTGCGTTAGGAAGAACATGCGCGAAGGGTGTGAGCCCACCGGACAGGCGCCATCACCCTCCAAGTAGTTGAACGAGCAGTAGCCGGAGCGGTAGCCGTCCACGACGCAGTAGTGCCCCTCTTCGGGCGCACCGCAGTCCTCGTCCGTGTCGCAGGCTGAGCCCACGCCGCCCACGATCACGTCGCAGTCATTGTCGTTGGTGTAGTTGCAGAACACGCCGCGCAGACAGCAACCGTCGTTGTCCTCACACGTGCGCAGCTCGGTCGCCGCGCACCCCTCGAGGCACAGCGTGGCGTCCGAATACGCGGTCGCGGCGACGACAATATCGCACGAGCCGGGCTGATCGCACGTGAGCGCGCCACAGTCGCCGTCGCACTGTTCGTACTCGGGGTCGACCACGCCGTCGCCACACACAAACGGGCATTCGTCGTCGACCTGCGCGCAGTACGCCGTGTAACAGCAGAGCCCGTCGGGGCCGAGTTCGAGGTCCCCGGCGTCCAAGATCACGTCGGTGTAGATGACGTCGTCGGGCACGAGCACGCCGGCGTCGGGGAAGATCTCGTCGATGGGCAAGCGGTCGAGCGGGCCATTCGCGGGGTCCACGTTGAGCCCTTCGCCGGGCTGTGCACCGGGGCCGCCGCTGCTTCCGCCGATCGCGCCGATGCCGCCGCCGCCGCCGCCACCGCCACCACAGTTCACCGCGACACCGCCGCCAAAGAACAGGCCGCCAGCGACGCCGCCCCGATCGGGAAACCCGCCGCAGGGCTGTTGTCCGCCGCCGCCGCCACCGCCG
>CBDUJZ010000103.1:0-18261 GCA_965367675.1 uncultured Myxococcales bacterium
ATGACTCTGCGCTCCATGTACCGCGCGGTCGCGAACGCCAGGCCGAACGTCGCCTCAAACAGCTCCTCCAACGCTGCACCGCGCGCCCTCTCCGTGCTCTTCGCCGTCGGCGCCGCAGGGGCGGTCGCGTGCACTGCACCTGAACCCGCCGAGCCGAGCGCAGACGAGACCACGCAGGCGGCTCCGGAGGCCGACCCGGAGGCCCCCACAGAAGCAGCTCCTGAGTCCAGTCCCACCGCTGCCACCCCGCCCACGAACATCCCTCCAGATCATGTGCGAAACCCCGAAGGCATCGCCGCGGGTCCGCGCCCAACCCAACAGCCGCCCGCCGGCCCGCCGAACTACGCCAGTCGAGACTGGACGCCCTACGCGCAGCCGCTCTCGCCCGCCCAAACGGACCAAGTCGGCCGCTTGGTGGGCAACTGGGAGTTGGATCACACGCTGACCCGCGATCGAAACACGTCCTTCGATCCCGAGATGCTCCCGGAGAACCTAGAGGTCAGCCTAGGTTTCACCGACCGCACCGACGGCGGCTACGGCGTCTTTTCGCTGCGTTCCGGAATCCCGGGTGTGCCACCGCGTGAGAGCGAGGACACGTGGGCGCTGTATTCCGCGCCGACCGAGGACGGGAACTTCTTCATCCGCACACACAACGCCGAGAACTCGAGCTTCATGAAGGCGGAAGTCGAGTTCGATGCGGCCGGGAACATGTGCCTCAAGGACGACGACGCGCCCGACACAATGGCCTGGGCCTGCTTCACCGCGGTGCCCGCCGCGGAATAGAGGCGATCGCAGAGTTACGGGACCCGGCGCTGCAGCAGAGTTGCGGTGCGCTCGCCGGGTGACGAAGGTGACTTACCCGCGACCGCCAGCCTCCCAGACGGCACCGCGACCACACAACGGAGCACCTGTGGCGACTTTCAATCGAGACTTCTGGAACGAGCGATTCGCAGCCGAGGCGTACGTCTTCGGGACCGCGCCCTCTGTCTTTCTACAGGAGAACGCGCAGGTGATTCCGCCAGGGTCGCGGGTGCTCGTTCCCGCCGACGGCGAGGGTCGAAACTCCGTGTTTCTCGCTCAACAGGGGCACACGGTGGTGGCGACCGACATCGCAGAAGAAGGCATCGCCAAAGCCCGTAAGCTGGCGGACAAGGCCGGTGCATCTGTCGACTTCCAGCTGCTCGACTTGCAGGGGTGGGACTGGCCCGAGGCCGCGTTCGACGCCATCGTCGGCATTTTCATCCAGTTCGCCCCGCCCGCGTTTCGCGACGAGATCTTCGCCGGTATGAAGCGCGCCGTGCGGCCCGGAGGGGTCGTGCTGTTGCACGGCTATACGCCCAAACAGTTGGAGTTCCGCACCGGCGGGCCGCCCAACCTGGACCACCTGTACACCGACGCCCTGCTCCGTGACGCGTTCGACGGCTGGGAGATTCTGCGCCTGGAATCGTACGAACGCGACCTGGACGAGGGCGCGGGCCACAGCGGTCGTTCTGCCCTGGTCGACTTGGTGGCGCGCCGGCCTGCGCGCTGACGCACGTCTAGGCAGCGCGGGACCTCACAGCCGCGTGTGTACCCGCGCCGTGCACTTGTCGCGTGGCCAGCGCTAGTCGCGTGGCGAGCGATGTGGCAGCATCTGCCGCCACGGCGCCGTCCTGTTGCGGCGCCGCGCGAAACCTCCGCCCCACCGGGCACCCCGCCGACCGCCATGACCCACGCACGCTACGTTTCCGGAATCCAGCCGTCTGGCGAACTCCACCTGGGAAACCTGTTCGGCATGCTGCTCGACCAGGCCGCGTACTCAAGCCCCAAGTCGTACTACTTTGTCGCCGATCTGCACGCGCTCGCGGGCGGCCGCACGCCACACGAGTTGGAGCTCAGCACGCGGCGGGCCGTAGGCACTTGGCTCGCGATCGGCGTCGGCGCCGACGGCGGCCACATCTTCCGGCAGTCGGACATCGCTGAGGTGCTGCAGTTGCAGTGGCTGCTCGGCACGCTGGTCGACGCCTCCACGCTGGACATCGACGAGGACCTGCGCGCGCGCCGCGAGCGGGGCACGCGCGTCACCGCCGCCCGGGCGAACTACGCGCTCCTCATGGCCGCCGACATCCTCGCCCTGCGCGCGACCCACGTGATTTTGGGCGCCGACCAGGACCAGCACTTACGCATGGCGCGGCAGTACGCGGTCACGCTCAACCAGCGCTGCAACGCCACGTCGATGGTCCCGCAAGAGATCGCGCGCGTGCCCGCTCAGCCCCGCGGCCTGGTGCTCGGCTCCGATGGCACCAAGATGTCCAAGGACTCCGGTAACAGCTTGTCGCTGCGGGCCTCCGACGCCGAGATTCAAACGTACATTCGGTCGCTGCATCCCGCCGGCTATCCCAAGCGCAGCGACGACTGTCTGCCGCTGAACCTGCTGCGCCACATCGACCCCGAGGAAGCAAACAAACTTGCGCTAACTTACGAAAGTTGGCGAACGAAACCCGCCGCAACTCAAGCCCTCCACGACCGCGTCATCAACGCGCTCGAGCAACAGCTCGGCGGGCTGCGTTCCAGGCACGCGTTCTACGACTCGGACGAGGGCGGTCGCGAGATCGAACAGCGGCTTGAAGAAGGCGCCGAGTCCGCCCGCGCAATCGCCTCGGAGACAGTCCGAGAGGTCCGCGCGGCGCTGCGGAGCACCAAGCCCGTTGGCAAGGGCCGCCCCGCCGAACGCGGGCCCGGTCCCAAGCCGCTCTCCTACAGCGAGTACATCAACGTGCCGGCGCTGCTCGACAGCGTCGCCCCACCGTCCGAGCCCCCGCGCGGCGTCGACCTCGCAGACTGGCCCTGGGCGGAGTACGCGCCCAGCACCCAGGTGCACGGTGGCGACGGCGTAGCGCCCGACCCGGCCTGGAAGCTGCCGCCGCTGCCCAAGTCGCACCCCGCCTGGGCGCACGATGAGGTGCTGTTCATCTCGACCCACCAGGCGTTCGAGGTGTGGTTCCGCCACGCGCTCTTCGAGATGGACGATATTCTGGACCGCGCGCGGGGCATCCTCGCCGCGAACCTGCCCGCCGAGCGCGCAAACATTCCGCACTCGGTGATGATGCGAAGACACCCGGAATGGGTGGCCCACTTGCACTTCGATCACACGCTCGCGGAGTACCCTGGAATCGGCGATGTGTTTGCAAACATCCAAGAGGATTCTGTCGAGCACCCGACGCTCTCCGAGTACGGCGAGTGGATTCGCGAGACCCCCCGGCCGGGCGCGTTTCCGGAGCACCCGGAGCTGCCACCGCTCAAGCTGAGCTGGTTCGCCGACGAGTTCTCGGTGTGGGCCCAGCGCCTGACCCGCATTGCACACATCCTGACCACCGCGACCACGTTCTTCGATGTGCTTCGACGCATGTCGCCCAAGAGCTTCTTGTCGTTCCGCAGCCGCCTGTCGCCTGCGTCGGGGTTCGGGAGCGGGCAGTACCGCGAGATCGAGATTCTGAGCGGCCAACGCGAGCGGCACTTCTCCAGCTTCGGCACCATCGACGGGAAAGGCGAGGTCGTCGACTCCGTGCTGTGGGACGTGCTGCGCATGCACGCCGACGACGACGCCGCCGAGCTCGCCAGCCGCGCCACGCCGGTGCTCGAACAAGAGCTGCCGGACGACCAGTTTCAACGGGTGCGGGCGCGCATGCTCAACCCCACGCTGCGCGACCTCACGCACATGCTGCTGCTGGTCGGCGCGGGCGCCGGAACGGAACACGGCGCGCAGCTCGCCGACCGCGTCGCCTCGGCCAACTTTAAGTCGATGTACGCCGACGGAAAACGCGCCCGTTTGGCCCGCTCCGGCGGCAAAGCGGTGGCCGAGCGACCGCTGCAGTCCCAGCGCGAGCGCGAAGTGTGGCGCATCTTGGGCGCCCAGCTCTCCCACATGGAGTCGATCGCAGCCACCGCAGTGCTCGGCGATGACCCCTCATTCGGCGCCGGCGACTTGGACGCGCCAGGCCGTCACGCCTTCAAGCGATTCTTGGAGAGCTGCCTCGAGTTCGACCGCGCGCTCATGGCCTGGCGCATGGAGCACTTGTCGTTCGTCGAGTCGATGATCGGCGCGCGACCAGGCACCGGTGGCGGCGGTCTCGTGTACCTTCAGGCAACAATCGAGGCGTCCCGCGCTGACTACGTGCTGCGCTCGTTCCCGCCCGTCTGGGCGGCACGCAGCCTGCTGGTAGCGCTCGACTCATAGGGCGTCGTCAGCCCGCTAGGAAACTGAACCCATTCGAGAACTGAACCCAGTGTGAGAACTGAACCCAGTGTGAGAACTGAACCCGCCCTGAAAACCCCTTCCTGAGCGAAGTCGAAGGACGACCTGCGCGGATTCAAATGCGAAAACCGAACCCGCCCCCAAACCCCTTCCTGAGCGAAGTCGAAGGACACCCACGCAGGGGATCAGATTCGTCCATCCCTTCGACGAGCTCAGGATTGGTCGGCGCGCTAGGCCAGTCCGCAGGCCTTCCGGGCGCGGTCGGTCACCTCGCGCGCCACGACGCGGGCCTTGGCGGCACCGTCGGCCAACACCTGCTCCACCTCATCCGGATTGGCGTGCAGGTAGCGGCGCTTCTCGCGCGCCTCGCCGAAGGTCTCGTTGATCTTCTCGAGCAGCGCGAGCTTGGCGTGTCCGTATCCGTAGCCGCCCGCGCGGTAGTTGGCCTCCATCTCGGCCACCTCATCCGCGCTTGCGAACAACTTGTAGATCGCGACCACCGTGCAGGTGTCGGGGTCCTTCACGTCGGCGAGGTCCAGCGAGTCCGTCTCGATGGCCATGACGAGCTTCTTGAGCGCCTTGCCCTCTGCGAACAGCGGGATGTGGTTGCCGTACGACTTGGACATCTTCTGCCCGTCGATTCCAGGCACCGGCACCGGGGTGCCGAGCTTGTACTTGGGCAGCTTGAAGGTCTCGCCGTAGCGGGTGTTGAAGCGGCCGGCGAAGTCGCGCGCCATCTCCACGTGCTGCACCTGGTCCGAGCCGACGGGGACCATGTCGGAGTCGTAGATCAGGATGTCCGACGCCATGAGCACGGGGTACGTGAACAAGCCCACCGAGGCGGCGATTCCGCGCTCCTTCTTGTCCTTGAACGACACCGCCTTCTCGAGCAGCCCCATGCCGATGCACGTGGACAGCAACCACGTAAGCTCGGTCACCTCGGGGATGTCCGACTGGCGGAACAGCGTGGCGCGCGCGGGGTCGAGCCCCAACGACAAGTACGTCACCGCGACGTCGAACGTATTGTCACGCAGCTGCTCGGCGTCGTGCAGCGTGGTCAGCGCGTGGTAGTTCGCGATGAAATAGAAGGCGTTGTCTTGGTTGGCGATGTGCTGCCGAATGGCCCCAAAGTAGTTGCCAAGGTGGAGCTTGCCGGAGGGCTGGACGCCGGAGAGGTAACGCATGGTCAGCGGTGCGGTGTGAGTCTGACGGGATGCCTGGCGCGCGTGCGTGCGGCGCGAGGCGTGGTCGACGACCCTGCCCGAGTCGTCTGCGGCGTGCAACCGTCCAAAGGTTCGGGCAACGTGCAACCGTCCAAGGGTCGGGCAACGTGCAACCGTCCAAAGGGTCGGCCTACGTGCAACCGTGCAAAGGTTCGGGCTATGTGCAACCGTGCGGCGCAGCCGACCGCTCGCTACTCGACGGTACCGGCGAACACGCACTGCGCTGGTCCACGGACCACGGTGGAGCCATCCGCGGCGACCGTAATCTCCAGCGGGCCGCCCGGCAGATGGATGGACAGCGGCACCCCCGCGGGCGCGCGGCCGGTGTGGACCAAAGCAGCGGCGACAGCGGTAGCGCCCGTGCCGCAGGCCTGCGTGATGCCCACGCCGCGCTCCCACACATCGACCTGCCAAGACACGTCCGTGCGGCGCGTGACGAACTCGACGTTCGTGCGTGCGGTCCACCGCGGGTCGGTCTCTAGCGCGGGGCCCAGGCGAGAGAGCTCAGCGACGCCGGGGTGGTCGAAGAACAGCCAGTGGGGATTACCGACCGACGTCACGAGGCCGCGGAGACCGTCGCGCTCAAGCCACACGTCAGCGTCCTCAGCGCGCACGCCTTCGGCCTCGACACCAGCGTCACCAGCGACAAACGACGGGGTCCCAGCGTTGACGGTCACGGTCCAAATCTCGTCGGCGCCAGGCTCGACACGACACGGCAACGCTCCGACGCCTGTGAGAACGTCGAACTGAGGCTTCTGCGTCGCCCGGCCGATGGCGGAGGCGACACACCGCAGGCCGTTGCCGCACATCTCCGGCTCGCTGCCGTCGGCGTTGACCACCACCATGCGCGGCGGCTCGGTGGTGACGAGCAGGATGCCGTCGGCGCCGATACCCCGGTGACGGTCGCACAAGCGGGCCGCGTTGGCGCGCCACCAAGCCTCGTCGGGCGCGTCACGGACGACCACGAAGTCGTTGCCGAGGCCATGCCACTTCTCGAACGGGTGGAGGGCGGCTTGGGACGTCGGGTTGGGTGGTGTCATGCGCGGCGGTCGGTGCGGTTGAGGTCTGTTTGGAGCGGATCGTGAGCGGCGTCGCCCTCGTGGTCTCCCGCGGGCTTACCGCCGAGCAGCACCTGGCTAAAGGCGGCGTCGAGGCGGCGACGGTCGAACGCGGTAACCCCTTCGAAGGCGACCGCCATTCCGGGCGCGGCGCCCTCGTCGGCGCGCACCACCTTTCCGGCCACCAACCACAGGCCTCCGCGAGGCAGCGGGATGGCGCAGCGCACGCGGGTGCCCTCGTCGAGCAGCACGGCGGCGCCAAAGAACGCGCCGTGCGCGCTGACGTTCTCGCAGTGCAGTTGCGCGCGGCCGAGGCCGTCGATGTCGACGGCGCAGTCCACGGCGCAGGCGTAGCGTTTGCATGCGCGGATGGCTGCGGCGTTCGAGGACGGCGCGAGCGAGGCGGGAGGCGTTTTCGAGGGACCGGCCATCGAATGGGCGGGGACGCGAGGAACGAGCGATGCAGAGCGGCCTGTGGAGCGGCCTGTACGGACAAGCAAACGGCCCGTCCCATACCATCATGATCGGCGATGTCGAGCGGTGCGACACCGTGCCACGCGGTTTGACACCGCGGCGCACCGCAACGGTAGCGGTTGCGGCGCCGGAACTCCAAAAACGCGCAACGCCGCTGACATGCAGCGGCGTTGATGCGTGCTGTATGAGCGCCCCGAAGGACGCGCATACGGCCGGGGCCTAGCCGCGCTTGGGGCGGGCGCCGCCGGTGCGCTTCACGGACGGGCGAACCTCGACGAGCGCGCCGGTCGGTCCGGGGATGGCGCCCTTGATGAGGTAGAGCGAGTCGTCGGCGTCGACGCGGACGATCTTGAGGTTCTGGATGGTGTTACGCGCCGAGCCGTGCTGGCCGGGCATCTTGGTGCCCTTGTGGACGCGCGACGGGTCGGCGGACATACCGATAGAACCACCACCACGGTAGGACTCGTGAACACCGTGAGAGGCCTTGAAACCGGCGAAGTTGTGACGCTTCATAACACCGGTGAAACCGCGACCCTTGCTGATGCCGGACACGTCAACGACGTCGCCCTCGGCGAACATCTCGTGGTTGAGCTCTTGACCGATCTCGTACTTCTCGAGGTCCTTCTCGAAGACGCGGAACTCGCGGACGATGCGCTTCGGGACTTCGATGCCAGCCTTGGCGAACACGCCGACGTCGGCCTTGGTGAGTCCACGCCAGCGGACGTCGTCTCCCTTGGTCTGCTTGGTGGCGTCTTCGAAGCCCACCTTGACGGCCGCGTAGCCATCGGTGCCGGCGCCGGTCTTCTTGGCGACGACGACCATGGGGCCGACCTGCACGACGGTGACGGGGATCTGACGACCATCTTCTTCGAAGATTTGGGTCATTCCGAGCTTACGGCCGAGGATCATCTTGCTCATATCGGTCTCTCAATCTCGCGGTTTTCCCAGTCTCTCTGCGGATTTGCAGCCGAGACCGTGCAGAACGTCTGCGTGCCTGGCGGATGCTGCGAGAAGCGCATCACAGGCGGGGGAGCGTGACTATGGGATCGGCGGCAGGGGATCAACTTAATTCTCCGCGGTGGTGGCACGTTCGCCGAGCGCGGACCACGCGAGGACCTAGCGTAGCGAGAGCCGAGAGCCGAGAGCCGAGAGAGCCGAGAGAGCCGAGAGAGCCGAGAGAGCCGAGAGAGCCGGGAGACCAAGGCGGGCCTCAACAAGCGTTTCCGCGAACGCGCAATCACTGTATGCCTGACGGGCGCTCTCTTCCCCGGTCGCTGTCATGAATCGTTTCGCCGTCACTCGGAGCTCCGCGCTCCGCGCTCTCCTCGTCGTGTCCGCCTGCTTCGCCCTCTCGGCGTGTGGAACCGACGTGCCACCGTACTATGGCACCGACTTGGTGCTCCTCGACGCGGGCGGTGACGGCACGAGCACACCGGACGCGACCACGGACGACGCCACCGGTGCCGACGCCGACGCGGACCCTACCGACACGGACGGCGCGGATACAGACGGCGCCGATACGAGCGGCGACGCCCCGGACGCCTCCGCGGCCATCTGCGGCGACGGTGTCGTAGAGGGCGACGAAGCTTGCGATGACGGCAACGCCGATGACGACGACGCGTGCCTGAGCGACTGCACCCTCCCCGTGTGCGGCGACGGCATCTTGAGCGCCGGCGAGGGCTGCGACGACGGCAACACCACCGCCGGCGACGGCTGCGCGCCCGACTGCCAGCCCGAGCGGCCCGACGGCTGTGGCGACGGTGTCGTCGAGGGCGACGAAGCCTGCGACGACGGCAACGCCGTGAACGACGACGGCTGCACCAACCAGTGCATGCTGCCGTTCTGCGGCGACCGCATCGTGCAGACCGCCAACGGCGAGACCTGCGACGACGGCGACACGGACAACACCGACGACTGCACCAACGCATGCAAAGCGCCCGCCTGCGGCGACGGCTACACCCAGGCCGGCGAAGACTGCGACGACGGCATCGACAACTCGAACATCCTGCCCGACGCGTGCCGCACCGACTGCTTCTTTGCCGGCTGCGGCGACGGCGTCCGCGACTCCGACGAGGTGTGCGACGACGGCAACGCGGACAACACCGACGACTGCACCAACGCCTGCGCGGCGCCCGGCTGCGGCGACGGCATCATCCAAGACGGCGAACAGTGCGATCGCGGCACACAAAACAGCGACGATGCGCCCGACACCTGCCGCCTGAACTGCCGTAACCCGCGCTGCGGCGACCGCACGGTCGACAGCGACGAGCAGTGCGACGACGGCAACCTGTTCCACAACGACGGCTGCTCCAACGCCTGCGAGCTGCCCGTGTGCGGGGACACGCTCGTGCAGGGCGACGAAGAGTGCGACGACGGCAACTCCGTGAACGACGACGCGTGCACCAACGCGTGCGTGCTCGGGCGCTGCGGCGACGCGATCCTCCAGGCCGGCGCGCCCGCGTACGAGCAGTGCGACAACGGCGCCGCCAACTCCAACACCGCGCAGGACGCCTGCCGATTGGACTGCATGCCCGCGTCGTGCGGCGACGGCACCGTGGACACCGGCGAGTCGTGCGACGACGGCAACGACGACAACCTGGACGCGTGCTCCAACGCCTGCGCCATCGCCCGCTGCGGCGACGGAATCACCCAGCACACCGAGGGCTGCGACGACGGCAACACCAACAACACCGACGGCTGCTCCAACACCTGCACCGTGCCCCAATGCGGCGACGGCATCATCCAGGCCGGCGGCCCCTGGTACGAGCAATGCGACGCCGGCGCCGCCAACTCCGACACCACCGCCAACGCGTGCCGCACCTCCTGCCAGGCGCCCAGCTGCACCGACGGCGTGGTCGACCTGGGCGAGGAGTGCGACGACGGCAACACCAACGATGGCGACGCCTGCAGCAACAGCTGTATCGCCGCCGTGTGCGGTGACAACGTGATCAACGGTGAAGAGGAGTGCGACGACGGCGCCGCGAACTCCAACACCACCGCCAACGCTTGCCGCTTGGATTGCACCGCGGCCGGCTGCGGCGACGGCGTCCGCGACGCGGGTGAGGAGTGCGACGACGGCAACCGCATACACAACGACGCGTGCAACAACGCGTGCTTCAACGCGCACTGCGGCGACGGTATCACGCAGGTGCACCGCGGCGAGGAGTGCGACGACCAGAACTCCAGCAACACCGACAACTGCCTGAACACGTGTCTGCGCCCCACCTGTGGCGACGGCTACGTGAACGGCACCGAGGACTGCGACGACGGCAACCTGGTCAACACCGACGAGTGCGACAACAGCTGCCGGTCCACCGTCACGCCGCCCCCCACGGGTTGCGGCACAACGGTGAATCGCCTGTCGAACTTGGCGACCTTCAACGGCCGCACGGATGGCTACGGGGACAACTTCTCCATCCCGTGCTCCACCAACTCCTACGAAGACCGCATGTTCTACTGGGTGGCGCCCTCGGCCGGCTCCTACGTGTTCACGACCACCAGCGAAAACGACAACACCAACCTGTCCTTGCACGAGATCGGCGCAACCTGCCGCGGCGCGTCCCTGGGCTGCAGCGCGCCCCCAGACACGTATGGTGCGACGCTTACGCGGTACTTCGAGCGCGGGGACGCTGTGCTCATTCAGGTGGATGCCTACACGTACAGCGCTTGGCTCGGCTCAGACGACAACTTGGGCATCTTCACGCTGACGATTCGGCGACCGTAACGCGCGCTACGCGACCGTGTAGCCCTCGTGCTCCAGCTCGGCCCGCAGCGCGGCCAGGGCCTCCGGGCCGGTGGTCTCGATCTCCACCTCAAGCTCCGTCTCCCCCACCGCCGTCTTCGCGAACGCGCGCTCGTGCCGAATCTCGAGCACGTTGCAGCCATGCTGCGCCACCAGCTCTGTGAGCCGCGCGAGGGTGCCGGGGCGGTCGGGTACGCCGAGCGTGAAGCGGGCGCGGCGACCGGCGCGGACGAGCCCGCGTTCGATGATGCGCTCCATCATGTTCACGTCCAGGTTGCCGCCGCTGATGAGCAGCGCCACGCGCTTGCCTTGCAGCTGGCTGCGCAGCGCGTCCGACATCACGGCCGCGAGCGTGGTGGCCGCGGCGCCCTCTGAGACCACCCGCTCCTCTTCGAGCAGCATGACCAACGCGTTGGCGATCGCGTCCTCGGACACGGTGATCACGTCGTCGACGTAGCGCTGCGCGTAGCCGAGCGTTTGCTTGCCGACCGTGCGAACCGCGATACCGTCGGCGATGGTGCGATCGGTGTCGACGGTGGTGGGCACGCCAGTGCGTAGCGCCGCGGTCATGGAGGGGAACGCCTTGGATTCCACGCCGATCACCTGCACATCCGGCCGCGTCTCTTTGATCGCGAGGGCCACGCCAGCGATCAGCCCGCCGCCGCCGATCGGTACCACGACCACGTCCAGGTCCGGGCCGTCGGCGAGAATCTCGAGGCCGCAGGTGCCCTGCCCCGCGATGATGTGCGGGTGGTCAAACGGGGGCACGAACGTGGCCTCTCGCTCATCGCACAGCTGCTTGGCGTACGTGTTGGCGTCGTCAAACGAAGCGCCGTGCAAGATGACCTTGGCGCCGTAGCGGCGGGTCCGTTCGAGCTTCACCAGCGGGGTGTACTCGGGCATGACGATCGTGGCGTCGATGCCGAGCCGGGTGGCGTTCACGGCCACGCCCTGCGCGTGGTTGCCGGCCGAGGCGGCGATGACCCCGCGGGCGCGCGCTTCGTCGTCGAGTTGGAGCAGGCAGTTGGCCGCGCCGCGCTCCTTGAACGAGCCGGTCACCTGCATGGTCTCCAGCTTGAGGTGCAGCTCGATGCCGGTGGCGGCCGACAGGTTGGTGGCGTGCACCAGCGGCGTGTGGCGGACCAGCGCGCGGATGTTCTCGTGCGCGGCCCGGACGTCGTCGAGCGTGATCATCGGCTACCGCGCGGACAGCGGCGCGAGCGTCTGCTCGAGCGTCATCTTCGGCTCATAGCGCAGCACGCTGCGGGCGTGCGAGTCGTCGACCATGCACACGTATTTGAGATAGTCGATCTCGGCGCGCGGGATGGCCTTGCGGGGCAGCTTCGCGACGAGCGCCGCAGACGTGCGGAACAGCGGCTCGGGGATCTGGATGTTACGCTTGCCGAGCTTCTTGGCGATCACCGACAGCGGCGCGGCGCGCGGGCCGGCGATGTTGAACACGCCGCGGATGCCCGGCTTGAGCGACAGCGCGATCGCCTCGACCACGTCTTCGGGCGACACCACCTGCACCATGGGGTCGAAGCCGAGCACGGTGGGGATGGCGCGGAAACCCAGGTAGCGGCTCACGGGGTTGGTGAGCCGGCCGACGATGGGCGCGGGCCGCAGCAGCACGGTGTCCGCCTCGGGATGCTGCCAGAAGAACGTGCCCGACACGAGGTCGATCTCCACGCGGTCGCGCATGGTCGAAAAACGCTGACCGGCGAGGATGGGCGCGTCCTCGGTCAGGTACATGTCGTTGTCGGGATTGGGCCCGTAAATGAGCGCCGACGACAGCACGACCACCTTGGGCACGGCGTACGTTTGGCACAGCTCGAGCACGCGGCGGGCGTGGGCCACGAGCGGGCTGGTGCGCTCATTGGCGCGGCGCCGCACACCGCTGCCGTCGCGCAGGTGCACCACCGCGTCGATGCGGTTCCGCCGGAACACGTCCTCGGCTGGCCGGCGGCGCAGGTCGAGCTCGTGCACGGTCACATTCTTGGGGATGTGCCGCGCGCCGCGGTTGTCGATGCCAATGATGTCGTACTCCTCGTGCAGCCGGCGCGCGAGCAGGCGGCCGAGCCGCGAGGCGATGCCGGTCACGAGGAGCGTCTGGCGCTTGGTGTTTCGTATGCGTGGGCTCACCGGAAGTACCCGTCGCGTTCGGCGAGGCCCTGTTCGATCATGCGGGCGATCTCGCGGGTGACCTCGCGGACCTTGGAGTTGATGACCTTGTCGGCGTCGTCGGGGTCGCCCGAGAAGGTCATCGGTTCGCCAAAGTAGATGCGGTATTTGACCGGCAGCGGGATGAACAGGTTGGGCGCGACGCCCACGCGGTCCACGTTGAGCATGCGGGCGAGCGGCTTGAGGTTGAACAGCGTCGGCAGCTGCTCTTCGGCGCCGACCACGGCGATGGGCACGATGGGGGTCTGCGTCTCGAGCGCGAGGCGCATGAAGCCGAGCCCGAAGCGCTCAAGTTGGTACTTTTTGGCGTAGGGCTTGGAGATGCCGCGGGAGCCTTCGGGGAAGACGAGCACGCAGTTCTCTTCGTGCAGCAGGCGCCGGGCGTTTTGGCGTGTGCCGACCACCTGTCCGGCGCGGGTCAGGAAGGTGCTGACGAACGGGATCGTGGGCACAAAGTGCTCGATCATGGTGCGCAGCGCGCGCGGCGGGTCGTGGTCGAGCAGCATCGCGGTGGCGATCATGGCGGCGTCGAACGGCAGCTGCCCGGAGTGGTTCGCGATGAGCAGCACGCGCTTGGGCGGCACCCGGTCGATGTTGAACGTCTCCGCGCGGAACCAGCGGCGGTACACCTCGCGGGATACCGGCAGCACTTGCTCCAGAATCTCGGGCCGAAACCCAAACGGGTCGATGCCCGAAAGATGTTCGCGCTCCATGAGCCGGTCGATGGCCTGTCGTACTTCTACGTGCATGCGCGCATCGTGCCCGAGGAAGCGCGTGCGGGCAACGGGGACGGTGTAGGACGCCGATCGCTTGTTCACAGCGCGCGTACCGCCTAGCTTGGCGGCCACCTCAAACGCATGCCCTACCCATGAAACTCTTTATCCCCCTGCTGTGTCTCGCCTGCTTCGTCGCTTGTGGCGATGAGCCCTCCGATGGTGGAGCGCCCACCCGTTGCCCCGCCGGCGAGCAGCTTGTTCGCGAACGCTGCGTGCCCATCGAGGACGCCGGCGACCGCACCGACGCTGGCGAAGACGCGGCAGCCGACGCGACGCCCGACATCGCCGAGGACGTAGCCCAGGACGTGCCGGACACCAACGAGTGCATCAACGACCAGATCGACTGCCTGTCGTCCGAGGTCCCGCGCTTGTGCCAGGACGGCGCTTGGGTCGAGCAATCGGCCTGCGCCGCCACCGAGATCTGCTCGGCCGGCCTCTGCGTCCCCGGCGCGGACTGCACACCCGGGCAAGTGCTGAGCTGCTTCGACGAGCTCTCGCAGTTCGTCTGTAACGCGGACGGCAGCGGCTTCGAGTCGCGCGCCTGCGACGACGGCCTGTTCTGCTTCCGCGGCGAGTGCGGCACGCAAATCTGCGAGCCCGGCGCCCTGTCCTGCGACACCGACGGCCTGTTCATCCTCGAGTGCGCGACCAGCGGCGAAGAGCGCGTGCGCACGGTCGAGTGCGACCAGCGCCAGGACCTCGTCTGCGTGTCCGGCGAGTGCGTCAGCGGCTGCTCCGCCGCCATCAAGAACCCCACGTACATCGGCTGCGAGTACTGGTCCGCCGACCTCCCGCAGTTCGACGACCCGTTCTCGAACGCCCGCGCCACGCCCCACGCCGTGGTGCTCTCGAACACCGGTAACCGGCCGGCAGAGGTCCGCGTCGAGACGGAGTCCGGTATCGCGCTGGTGGATTCGAGCATCACGATCGCGCCCGGCACCGTCGGCACGATCAACTTCCCCGTCGCGAACGTCGAAGGCACCAGCCGCTCGCTCAACAGCTTCCGGATTTCGACCTCGGAGCCGGTGGTCGCCTATCAGTTCAACCCGCTGAACAACGCCAGCGTGGCCTCCAACGATGCGTCGCTGCTGCTGCCCGCCAACGCCATCGGCCGCGAGTACTACGTCATGAGCTGGCCGTCCGGCGTCATCACCCCGT
Source organism: uncultured Myxococcales bacterium (assembly GCA_965367675.1). GTDB lineage: Bacteria > Myxococcota_A > Bradymonadia > REDH01 > REDH01 > CBDUJZ01. The sequence goes on from CBDUJZ010000103.1 coordinate 14,847, forward strand.
TCGCGCCCACCGCGCAGAACGGCTGGTTCACGATCATCGCCACCCGCGAAGGCACCACCCGCGTCACCATCACGTTTAGCGCAAAGGTCACCGAGGGCACCGAGCCGCAGCTGCAAGGCATCACCGCCGGCATGACCCGGACGTTCACCATGGAGCAGTACGAGGTGCTGAACTTTGAGGGGCTGACCGAGCTCAGCGGCTTCACCGGCGAAATCGCCGACCTGACGGGCACCCACATCGAGGCCGACCGCGCCGTCGTCGTGTTCGGCGGCCATGGCCAGGCCGTGCTCGGCGAAGAGGAGCCCGGCGGCGGCACGCCCTGCTGCGCCGACCACCTCGAAGAGCAGATGTTCCCCGTCAACACCTGGGGCACGCGCTACCCCGCCGTGCACAGCCCGCCGCGCGGCACCGAGCCCGACCTGTGGCGCGTCATGGCCGCGACCGACGGCACCCGCATCAGCACCGTGCCGCCCATCGCTGGCCTCGACGGTGTGACCCTCAACGCCGGCGAATTCGTAGACGCCAACGTGGTCGAGTCGTTCGAGATCGTGGGCTCGCAACCCATCCTCGTGGCCCACTACTTGGTCAGCCAGCAGGACTACCGAATCTCGAGCACCAAGGGCGACCCGTCCATGATCCTCGCCGTCGCCTCGGAGCAGTTCCGCGACGACTACAGCATCCTGGTCCCCGGCTCGTACTCCGAGGACTGGGTCACCGTGATTCGCCCCGCCGGCGTGGCCGTGCACCTGGACGGCAACCCGATCGCCGACGCGTCGTTCACGGCGTTCGGCTCCAACACCTTCGAGTTCGCGCACGTGCCCGTCGAGCCCGGCCCGCACCTGTTCGAGACGCCGGGCGAGGAGCGCTTTGGCATCGCCGCGTACGGCTACAGCGGCGCGGTCAGCTACGGCTACCCCGGCGGCCTGAACCTGGCGACGGAGTTCGGAACCGGCACCACGCCGTAAACGACGGCACGTGTAAGCGGGTCTTGTCATCTGTCCCCAGCAGATCGGCAGAACATTCACCACGACGCGCCCCGACTTCTTCTTCAGCGACGCCATGCCCGACACGGTCACTGTGACCTTCGAGGTTCCAGAGGACTTCTCCCACCTGGGTCGCGGCGGCTACATCAAGCGTTTCGAGGATGCGCTCCAGGAACGCGAACGAGCGCACCGCGAAGAGCGCAAACGAACCGGCCGTACCGTGCTCGGTGCCAAGCGGTGCAAGCTGGTCAAACTCGGCGACGTGTCGCGGTCCTACGAGAAGTGGTTCCAGCTTCGCCCGGTCATCGCCGCCAAGATGAAGGCCGACCGCATCGCCGCGATTCGAGCGCTGCAGGCGTTCCGGCAACAGTATTACGAAGCGCTGGCAGCCTGGAGGGACGGCAACCGCGAGGTGTTGTTCCCGGCCGGCACATGGTGGATGTGCAAGTTCGCCGGGGCCGCGGTGAGCTGACGGCGCGCCCCACGAGCCAGACAACGCAGGGGAGTGATAGGTTACGAGAGCAACGGCGCGAAGCTGCGCCTGCGGTCTGTGGGGTCGGTGCGCATGAGCGGCGATGTCGGGACGAGGACCCGGATTCGGACGCGAAGGATCGCCTCGGCGGTGCGTTTCACGGCCACGGCGTGGTCCCCAAAGCGCGCCGCCCGGCCGCGCTCAGATCTTACCCCCGGGCGGGGCCGCGGAGCGGCGTTCACATACGATGGGTTGAACGGCGCAAAGCGCGATGACGAAGAACCTGGGTTGCGCCGCGCGGCCGCGCTCGGACCTTACCCCGGGCCGGGCCGCGAAGCGCCCGCCTTGCTCCTGGAATGGGGCCGAGCAGCAAAGCGTATGACGGTGGAGATTTCACGCCCTGGTAGCGCGAGGACTACTCCCAACTCACGACTTCTACGATGTGTCCTTCCCGGCATGCGCTCGACAGTAGCGATATGACGCACCGCCAAACGGCCTGTTCAGAGTCTCCTAGCGAATCCGGATTCAAACGGCGCCAGCGCTCTAGTTCATCGCACGGATCCTCTATGATGATCACATCATCAGGACCGAGGTGATATTTTAACGCCAACCCTACGAAAAATCCATCCACGCGTTCAAACTCTTCGACGATCCCCCAAAATCGTCCAGACCAAACCTCGATTCTCTCGTACACTATCCCATCCAAGACGCGTCGAACGACCACCTCGACTTCGTACAAGGGGAGCTCAAAACTATGCTCTATCATGGTGTTACGTCCGTGCCTGCCGGAAAGTGGCCGTGATCGAGAATGTAGGTCTGCCGCGCGGTCGACGTTCCGAGGTCTCGGGCCTGCACGGCCGCTTTCCACTGCCCTTCCGAGACCCAAGTCCCATCGTCGAGTAGGTACCGCGAATACCCTCGGGTAGTACTGTTACCGCGAATTCTGCGAAAGATCACCCACACATCTCCGGAGTCTGGGGGGGCGGAGGGTGATCGCGTGTGCCATCTAATCTCAAAGTTCATCCCTGCCGCCCTCCATTTGAACCGGGCTTGGAGAAATCCCGAATTTTGCATTCCCACGCGTAGATCTGCATTCGGTGGTATGTAAAAAGGAGCGCGAGCAAAATCATCCGCAGCTAGAACAACGTTGCCGTTCCAGGTGACTGGAGCGGGCCGTTCGATCTGCTGAATGGCATTGTTCATCTTGCCGAATGAGCTCATCGCGAAGACACGATTCAGAATTGCGCCTGCGCCTGTAGCTGCGACGGCGATAGAACCTCCCCACAGAGCGCGGCTAGCGTATGCTGAAGGTGACGACACTTCGGTATTGCCAACATCTTCCAACGCCTGTGTGGAAGCGCCCCAAAATGCCCCAAAACCGAAGAATCCAATTCCCGAAGCGAAGGCGCTTTGACCTGGTGTTGTCAACGCCGCACTTGTGAAAGATCTGCCAAAGAACAGACCACTTGTTGCGGGCTGGACGTAAGCCGCAGTACCCGCACTCCCCACCAAAACAATGCCTGAGGCAACTGCGGTTACTGTCGCGCGACGACTGTCTGCGTCAAAATCGCTGACCGATATTTCACCGCGCTCTTGCCGCTCCCAACTCTCGTCGATGCGATTTAGCGCACCGAGCGTAGTGAAGTTCAAGGCAGTGTGAAGCATGAACCAACCGCCCATGCGGGTACAACGCCAGCCAGCCCGAACTGGCCCAAAGGCGTCCTGCGCCTCTACGCAAGAATCGGCCATAAGTTGCCTGATTCCAGCGCGTCCATCCGGGTCCACATATGCCCCTGGGTTCTCCAACCCATACAAGTAACGGTCCATCGTCGCCGGCGAACCCAACTCCCCCAGATACGAATCCTGACTCAAGAACCGCCCGGCCAGCGGGTCGTAGTACCGGGTCTTCATGTACACGTAGCCGCTCAGGTCGGTCTGGTGTCCGGTGAAGACGCTCGCG
>CBDUJZ010000104.1:0-18127 GCA_965367675.1 uncultured Myxococcales bacterium
CAGAACGCGACGGCCGGGTTGCGCGCGGGCACAGGAACCCGGTCAAAGGCGCCGTGTCGCCACTCGAACGTTGTGCGAGCGGGGACGCGGACTCGGAGGTTCGCGGCGGTGCGGCGCTGGGCTCGCGGTAGTGCGCGAGAGCGGGACAGTCGCTCCAGCGTGGTGGCGAGGACTTGGTTCTGCGGCGTATCGGCCTCAAAGCTCGTGAACACACAGGCCGTTTTTCCGTGCACGAGCAGCTGCCTGCGAAGCGTCTGCGAGAAGTCCACGCGTCCACGAATACCTGCAATGTCGGCGCGCTCTTCGAGGTAGTCGCGCTCTAAACCGCGCTTAAGCAGCCGCTCGACCTGAATGAACAACGTCTCCGCGATCAGTTGGACGGGGTGATTTGCAGACTCGGCGCCCACCGGTGTGCTGAGCGCGGTCGGCGGTGCGTCAAAGGCGTAGCAGATTAGGTAGAAGAGGTTCTCGATGGGGACATCGGATGCCCGAAGCGCGTCCGCGGCGTGGGCGCTGCTTGTCACGAATCCTCGGCATGCAGCAGGGCGACCTCCGCTGCGGCGCGGTCGCGGTCGTCAAACCAATACTCCTCGAGTAGCGGCTGGATTTCGAACCGAATGACGCGGCCGAACCACCCGTCGATATCCACGCCGTCGTCCCCCTTGGGGGCGCCGCACAGGTAGCTATGACCCACGTGGAAACCGCGGCCCAGCGACGGGTCGTCTTCGATCACCTGATTCAGCCGCTCGAACTTTTTGCACCATCGGGAGGCTGTGGTTTTTCCGACACGGTCCGCCAGGTGTTGGACCAGCCGATGCCCCGAGAACGCGGGCATGAGGTCGACGAACGCGAACCGGCGGCGCAGCGCATAGTCGACGATGGCAAGCGACCGGTCGGCGGTGTTCATCGTGCCGATGACGTAGACGTTCGGCGGTACGTGGAACGGCTCATCGCTGTCCTTGGCGTACATCAGCGTGAGTCCCCACCTCGGGTCGCGCTTGTCCGCTTCGAGCAGCATCAACAGCTCGCCGAAAATACGGCTCAAGTTGCCGCGGTTGATCTCGTCGATGACGAGCACAAAGTCGTCGTCCGGTGATTGGAGCGCAGCGTCGCACAGGCGCATGAATGGGCCGTTGTTCAAGCGGAACCCCGCCTCGTCCCCCGAGTCGGGTCGGAACCCCTGAACAAAATCCTCGTAGCTCATGGTCTGGTGAAACTGGACGCGAGCCACCCGAGCCCCGGCCCGCTCTTCCATGAGTGCCCACGCCAAGCGCTCGGCGATGAAGGTCTTTCCCGTGCCCGGAGGACCCTGGAGCACCAAGTTCTTCTTGTGCCGCAGGAGCTCAAGCATCTCCTCGAACGTCTCACGCGTGACGAACAGATCAGCGACGGCGTCATCAACGGAGTACGGCGCGCTGGTCGGTGTGACGCTACCCACTTCGACGTCGATGATTTCGGGGTCGTCGGCACATGTCGCGTTCGCCAAACTGGCAACCAACTGTGGGTAGTCGGACACACACGTGAGCGTCTTGAGAACCAAGCTTTTCTCCCGCACACGCTCGCGCCCAGACCATGTCCAGTCCACTTTCCGCACGTTCCGATACCAAGGACGGTTCTCGTCGAAGGTGGCGTCGGATGTCACAATTCCCCGCCCGATGACGGAGTGTCGACCAGCCTTCGCGTAGATGATGTCACCGATCGCGATCGTGTTGGCGAAGTCCCAACACGCCCGGCTGTTGTGACTGGGGCGGTGGGTCAGTTGATACACCTCGCGCATGCGATCACGTAGACCGTCGAGCGAGTCGTAGGTACGATGATCACCCATTTCGTCCCAGCCGATTGCCGCGATGCCTTCCTCGCGGAACGCCTCCCAGTACTCGGCGTTGCGGCCCGGTGCGTAGAGCCAGATGTTTTGGCTGGTCACGGTGGTGTTGGGTTTCTCGTCCGCGTCTGGCTTGTCGCTGATGATGCGAGAAACGAACCACGGGTGTTCATTCCAGCGCTCGCGGACGGCCTCAAACGCGGCGCAGAACTCTAGATAACCCGCGGCATCGCGGAGCTTGGACTCGGTGGTGAGACCCCATTCCTCGAACTGATCGCGTACGGTTGGGTACCAAGCGGGCCAGGCCGTGGGGGCTTGCAGGTGCCAGAAGAAGCTCAGCAGCGTGGTAGCGCGGCCGCTTGCTAAGCTCTTGCCTGAGAGCCCCTGCCGCTCTTCCTCTGAGGCCATGAACGTGACGAGCCTTTCGCTGCGTTGTCTCGCCTCGTCCTCGGTCTCTGGCACGCGCAGGACATCGCGCATCAAGGCGTCTGAACGGGCGGGGTCGGTGTGCTTGTCGATTTGGTTCAAGACCATCGCGCCGGTCGTCCCGCCGAATCCGAAGCCGTGCTCGCCGGTCGTCCGTTGATTGAACCCGTTGCGATAGTCCGTGAGACCGATTTCTTGAGCGAAGAACTGGCCCAACTCTGTGAGTTCTTCTGTTCGGAACTGCACGCGCTTCTGGATTCGGTCTTCGGTTCGCTCCCACCACTCCGGCGACATGAGCGCCCGTTCCCGCGTTGCCGCGATGGCTTGTTCGGCGTCAGTTGGAATCACGAACGGAGGGACGACTCCGGGGGCCGGGCTCCAGTGCTGTAACGTGGCGTCAAAGAGCTCGGCTAGCCGAGTGCTCGTATCCTCGGACACTGGGAACACCGTCTGGTTCGCAACGCGCATGATCAGCAGATCGGCAGCGCGAGCGTCATCGCGAAGCTGGGCCCGGCTTACGACGGCCGCGGCGGGTAAATAAGTGACGTGTTCCAACGCGACCTGTCGCGCGCGACTCTCGGAGAACTCAGTCTGGTGAAATACGAGGTCGTTGGGTGGCGTGTCGGGTGAGACGTCCGTGCCGATTCGCGCACGCGCCACGATTCCAGCCTCCCGTCCAGCCCTTCCGCTCGCCCGCCATAGGTAGGCGGTATCGCCTGCTTGAACGGACCGTGCGTGCTGGTTCAGCGTCCAAACCAACGGTCCTTCGAGAAGCCGGAGGGCACTGTCGAGCGCGTAGTGGTTAGGGTTCGCCTGAATGATCCAGGTGTCACTTTTGTCGGTCTTCATCAGCGTCTCTTTGAGTGTGTGCCCACCATGCATCGCCTGCGTGGGTGCGTCAAAAGAGCCCGCGCGTCTGCAAACCCGGCGTCTAGACTAGGCCCATCGCGGTCATGGCGCGTGCCACGCTTACAAACCCGGAGATGTTCGCGCCGACCACGTAGTTGCCCTCTGCGCCGAACTCGCAGGCCGTCTCGTGGCAGGCCTTGTGCACTTGAACCATGATCTCGCGCAGGCGGGCTTCGGTTTGGTCGAAGGTCCAGATCTCGCGGCTGGCGTTTTGCTGCATCTCAAGCGCTGAGGTGGCGACGCCGCCGGCGTTGGCGGCCTTGCCGGGGGCGAACAGCACGCCGGCTTGCTGGAGCAGGTGGGTGGCTTCGGGCGTGGTCGGCATGTTGGCGCCCTCGGCCACCGCGATGCAGCCATTGGCGATCAGCGACTTCGCGCCTTCCGTGTGCAGCTCGTTCTGCGTAGCGCAGGGCAGGGCGACGTCGCACGGTACGTCCCAAACGGAGCCGCCGGCGGTGTAGGTCGCGTCTTTGTGCTCGTCGACGTAATGCGCGATGCGCCGCCGCTCGACCTCTTTGAGGCGCTTGATGGTGGCCACATTGAGGCCGGATTCGTGCACGATGATGCCGCTGGAGTCGGAGCACGCGACCACGTTGGCGCCGAGCTCGATGGCCTTCTCGATCGCGTACGTGGCGACGTTGCCGGATCCGGACACGACCACGCGCTTGCCCTCGAGGGACTCTCCGCGGGCGGCGAGCATTTCTTGCGTGAAGTAGACGAGGCCGTATCCAGTGGCCTCGGTACGCGCGCGGCTGCCGCCCCAGCTCGTGCCTTTGCCGGTGAGCACGCCGGCCTCGTAGCGGTTGGTGATGCGCTTGTACTGTCCGAACAGATAGCCGATCTCGCGTCCGCCAACGCCAATGTCGCCGGCAGGCACGTCGGTGTACTCGCCGATGTGCCGGTACAGCTCCGTCATGAAGCTCTGGCAGAAGCGCATGATCTCGTCGTTCGACTTGCCCTTGGGGTCAAAGTCCGAGCCGCCCTTGCCGCCGCCGATTCCGAGCCCCGTGAGCGCGTTCTTAAACACCTGCTCGAAGCCCAGGAATTTGACGATGCCGAGGTACACCGACGGGTGGAAACGCAGGCCGCCTTTGTACGGACCGAGCGCGCTGCTGAACTCCACGCGGAAGCCGCGGTTGATGTGAATCTCGCCGCTGTCGTCCTGCCACGGCACCCGGAACATGACCTGACGCTCCGGCTCGCAGATGCGCTGGATGATCTTCCGCTCCACGAACTCAGGGTGCTTCTCGAGCACTGGGCCGAGCGTCTCGAGGACTTCGCGCACGGCTTGGTGAAACTCCGCCTCGCCGGGGTTACGCTCCAGAACCTCGCGAAAGATGGGGTCGGTGATCGCGTTCAGGGTCGCGTGCATTCAAGCTCGGCGGCAACGGCTCAGGCGTGCGGTCGTGGGAGGCGCACGTAGCTCTATGGGGACCGAACGGGTGTTCGGACAAACGAAAGACGCGATGCAGGGACGCCGCGTCGCAGAAAACGGACGCGGCACCCTAGCAGTTCACATTCCGCACGGCGATACCGTGTCGCCACTGCGGCGGAACCCGGCGGAACCGCGGGGAGGAGAGCCGTTCTATCGAGTCGGCACCCGGACTTCAGTCCCAGGCGGCGGCCACGGCGGGTGGCACGGCGAAGTGGCCCCAACGCTCAGCGTAGAGTTCTTCGTCGTCTTCGGTGAACCACAGTCCGTCATCGCCGGCCCCGAACAGTTGTTCCTCCAGCCGGACCCCGGCGCGGTCGAAGGTGTACTGATGGTACTCCGAGATGTTGTCATCCGCGGTGCGCCAGAGGGCATCGGACCCGGGCCCTTCGGTGGGGCCCGGCATGATCGCAAACACGCGGTGTCCGCGTTCGTCATGGGCCTCGATGACCGGTAGGCCGGTCTCGTCGTCTTCGGTGAACGCCAGCCCGTCATCGCCGAAGCCTATCACCTCGGTGTTGACGGACAGGTGTTGGTTCGGGGGTGTGGTCGCGCCAGCATCGAGGGCGGCGATGCTGCGGCACGCCCCCGTGAACGGTCGCGAGGGCACGTCGTCGGTGGTGACCCACAGGCCGTCGGGACCGGGGTCGACACTTCGGCAGCGTCTTGTCATGCGGCCATCGTCGGTGAACTCGAACCAGTCTACGTGTTCGATCGTTCTGTCGCCGGCGTCGTTTCCGCAGCCTACGGGCCGCCAGAGTCCGTCGTCGTCGGCCGAGGTGACGTACGCATTACAGCCTAGTGTCGCGGACACGCGCTCGTGTTGTTCGACGCTCTCGTACAGGTCGTCCTCGGTGCCCCACGTGCCGTCGGGACCGAACAGTGGCGCGCTGGTGCCGGCCGCATACGTGCGGTCGAACAGCCGGTATCGTCCGTCGGAGTCAATGCGCATCCACCCCGCGGCGGACGCCGTGACGTCGTCTTCCGTGAACCAGAGTGTGTCTGGTCCCGCGCCGTCGTATCTGACCCGCGGCGGGCCGGCCGCATCGTCGTAGTTGAACACCGTGTAGTGCTCGACGGTGTCCAGGTCTGGGCCGCTGATGCCGTCGCCGTTTCGGGTCCACGCGACCTCCATGGTGACGACGGTGACTCCCGTCGCGCCGTCCACTTTGGTTCGCTGTTCCGTGTAGGTCGAGGCGGCGCCCATGAGCGTCCACACGGTGCGGCCGTCGTCGCTGGAAACGCGCTGTTCCAGGAACTGCCCAGGGTCGTCGTCGTCGGTGCAGGGCAGGCCATCGGCGCCGGCGCCGTCCCACCGTCGGAGAGTATATCCGCTGCCGGGAAGTGACGGGTGCACCGCGTAATCCCAGATAAAGCCGCCGGTGTTGCGGACGTCGTCTGCCGTGTCCTCGAGCCGGTCCGCGCCGACTTCGTTCTCGGTCATGCAGGTGAGCTCGCCAGCGTCGGAGTATGCCATCACGGACCAGCGGGACCAGGGCCAGAGCACGTCGTCGTCCGTGAGCCACGTTCCGTCGGGGCCAGGCCCCGAGTAGCTGGAGTAGCGCACTTCGTTTCCGTGTTCGTCCGCCTCGCGAACCAAGCGCTCGGTGATATCATCGTCGGCGGTGAACGGCGTGCCGTCAGGCCCGACACCGTCGGCCCCCACCGCACCCAAGAACTGCCCGTCGAAGCGGTAGGTACTGTCGAGGTTATTGGTTGTGTCATCGGCGGTGAACGGCAGGCCGTCGGCGCCAAAGTCTGGGATGATTGCGACGCCGTACGCGAAGGTGTCCGGTCCTGTGGCGCGCGAGAACATTGAGAACTTGATGTTGGCCGAACGCTGTTCGAGCAGGTCGAAATCCCCGGGGACGCAGGCCACGTCGACCACGAGGTCCGTGGCGGCTGCAACACCCGAAGGGGCGTCCTCTCCGGTGTCGGCGGTGGGTTGGCAATACCAGCGCTCGGGCATGGTGATGGTCTCGACGGCGTATGTGTCACCTTCGGTGACCGGGCTGTCGAATTCGTACTCGGATGCGGCGTCTACCTGCAGCTCTTCGACGGTCTCGCCGTTCACCTTTAAGGCGAGCCACAAGGGGGCCTCGCCGAGCGTGATGTGGCCTCGGACGCGGACTTGCGGGGGTGGGGGGCCGGTGTCGGCGTCCGCATCCGTGTGGACGTCAGGTGCGCCGTCCGGCGCCACATCCGAGGGACCGTCTGGCGCCACGTCCAAGGCTGCATCCGCGGCGTCCGGCGTTGTGGCGTCGGCTGGTGCATCGCTTGGCACATCCAACTGCACATCCCCAACGTCTGAGACGTCTGGCACGTCCGCCGAAACACCGCGGTCGTTGCACGCGGCTAGGGTGCCGAGCGCGAGTGCGGCGCTGGCTACAGCGCTGAGTAGGGAGCCGGGCGTAGAAGTGGCAGCAGAGCCGAGCGGCGAATGACTGGCGTGCATGGGTTTCCATGGTGCGAGTGACGCTCGGTGACCGAGCCCCCAAGGACGAACGGTCGTCCGGTGTGGATTCTAGCGCATCAGTCCCAAGCTGACCAGACCGCGTGGGGGATGGCGACGGTCTCATAACGGGTGTAGAGCGAGTACGTGTCGTCCTCGGTGAGCCAGAGCCCGTCCGGTCCGGCCGTGAAGTGCTGGCTCTCCATGGCTTTCCCTGCGCGATCGACCGTGAACCGGCGGTAGGCGTAGTACGCATCGTCCGACGTGAACCAGACGCCGTCGTCGCCGGGCTCATCGTGTTCGAGGTCGGCTTCGAGCACGACGTGGCCGTTGGAGTTCACTCGCTGCGCGATATTGGTCTGCCGAGCGTCATCGTCGGTGAACGCCAGTCCATCGGCGCCGAAGTTCAAGATGCGGGTCCGGAGTCGGATATCGTCGGTCACGTACGTGTACGACGCGCAGTAATCGCCGGATGGGGTGTCATCGTTGGTGAGCCACAGTCCGTCGGGGCCGGTCGCGACGCTGGTGCATTCGCGCGTGGGGCGGCCGTCGGCGTCGTACCGGGCCCACGCGATGGACGCGATCTCGTTGTCGCCCGGGTCGCTGCCGCACGCGGTGTCTTGCCAGAGCCCGTCGGGGCCGCTGCCGCTGAGGGTGACGCGACAGGTGAGCTCGGGGCTGGGGCTCTGAACCTCGTAGGTCGAACGGTACAGGTCGTCCTCGGTGCCCCATACGCCGTCGGGGCCTCTCAGCGGGCCTTCTGCGCCGTCCAGGTAGTTGCGGTCGCTCAGCAATGGCGAGCCGCCGGGGCCCGCTTGGTACCAGCGGTCTACAGAGTGGATCGTGTCGTCGTCGGTGAACCACGTCGCATCGGGCCCCGGGCCGCTGTAAAACACGGTGGGCGGTCCGACGGTCGGGTCGAAGTTGTAGGTCGCGTAGCCTTGCACGGTGTCGACGCCCGGGCCTCCGATGCCGTCGCCACTCCGCTCCCACTCGGCGAACAGCACGGTGCGGCCTTGCTCGTCTTTGTGCTCCTCGGAGTACAAAGTCGACGAGAGCGCGCGAAGTTGGTGGGTCACGCGCCCATCCTCACTGACGATCGCCTCCTCGGCAGGCTCGGACAGCACGTCGTCCGCTGTGCACGTGAGCCCGTCGGGCCCGTTTCCGGTGCGATAGAACAGCCGGTATGCGTCACCCGTGATGGTGGGGTGGTCGAAGTACACCCGGACGGTGCCGCCCAGGTAGAGGCCGTCGGGGTTGTTGAGGATGTCGATATCGGGGGTGGCCGTCACCGAGCACGTCAGGCGGCCCTCGTCATCGTACGTGTTGAGTGTGCTTTGAGAGCCCGTTCCGACCGTGTCGTCGTCGGTGAACCAGATCGCGTCGTCGCCGGGGTCGGTGTAGCTCAACCGCAACACCGCGTTGCCGTGTGCGTCGAATTCGGTCGTCCAGTAGGATGCGAAACCGTCGTCGTCGGTGAACGGGAGGGCGTCGGGTCCGAAGCCGTCGCTGATGTCCACGGCTCCAACAACAACGCCGTCGCGGCGATAGCTCTGCTCGTATCCGCGGTTTCTGCCGTCGACGAACGGAACGCCGTCCCCCCACTCATACGAGTTGGTGGTTCGGATGGCGAAGGTGTCCGGAGCCGAGCGCAGCACGGACAATCGCTCGGCGCTCAAGGTTTGCCCGCTCAGGAACTCGACCTGCGCCCACGCGCCTTCTTCGCAGGGCACGTCCACGATGACGTCCTCCGTACCGGCGGTTCCGGAGGCGGTGGCGGCGTCGACCGCGCAGAACCAGCGGTGTGGGGTCGAAAGCAGCGTCACTTCGTACGCGGCGCCTTCGGTGACCACCGTCGCGAATTCGTAGTCTCCGGCGGCGTCGACCAGCAGCTCTTCGGCGGGTTCGCCGTCGATGGAGAGCCCGAGCCAGAGGGGGGCGTCGGTGAGGGTGATGGTACCGCGAACGTGGAGCTCGGCGGGCGTGGTGTCGATGTCCTCTGCCGCGTCCGAGCCGGCGTCGTCGGTGGTGTCGTCGGTGGTGTCCACGCTCGCGTCTTCGCTCGCGTCGGCGGTGGCATCGCGGGTAGCGTCTGTCGCCACGTCGGGCGACGCGGTGTCCGTTCCAGCGTCGGCTCCGGTGTCCGTTCCGGCGTCGCTCGCGTCACCCACGGAGACGTCGCCGCCGGCGTCCTCGACTGCGATGTCGCCGGCGTCGGTCCCGATGTCCGGCTTGGTATTGGGCTCGGTGTCATCGCCGCAGGCGACGATGGCTGAGCTGAGGGCGAGCGAGAGCAGTAGCGGCGAGCGATTTGCGAGCATGTAGGTCCGTTCAACGACGATTGGCGCCCACCCGTTGGGCCGCCCTAGATCGTGCACGGTAGCGGACGATGGCCCGATCCGGAAGCGCATCGGAGTGGCGCCAATGTCGCGAATTTGCCTACCAACGCTGGCTCGGGCGCTTGTTGCGTGTCCTACGGGGGGCCTCCTCCTGGACCTCCACCGGGGCCGCCTTCGCCACCTTGATCGCTTTCGACCAACTCGCCGTGGAAGCAGCCGATGAACTGATTCTCGCCCGGGCTGGCGGCTGGAAGCTGTTGGCGTTTGGTACGGCTGAACGCTGTTGGCGTTTGATACGGCTGAACGCTGTTGCGTGTGACGCGGCTTGGGAGTTGAAACCTGTCCTTCGGCTTCCGTTCGGCAAGCTAGCGGAGGCCGCTCAGGAAGGGGGGATTGGATGCAGAGACCTCAAATTGGGCGACGCTCTAACGGTAGGTGAACGACTGGGACACGGCGACGCCGGACAGGCAGGTCGGGTAGTTCGGCGCGAGCGCCTCGTCGGCGTGGTAGTGATAGATGCCGTCCGGGAACTCGTCGGTCGCTCCGAAGTGGCCGTTGCAGGTGTCCAGGTCGGAGGGCAGCGCGTCTTCGGCGTCGCGGGACGAGTAGATGGGGAAGCCGTCCTTGGCGAAACCGTACAGTCCGGTGGTGCGTTGCTCGTAGCGGGTGCACTCGACCTCGTCGGTGCCGATTCCGTTGGCGGCGAGCACGCGGTTCATGACCTGGGGTACGAAGTGGTCGTGCAGGTAACCGGCGGGGTCGGGGTGTGCGCCGCAGGAGCCGAGTGAGGGGACGTTGATCGCGGAGCTGTCGCCGCCAGCGCCGGGGCCGCCGGGGCCGCCGGGGCCGTTGGTTGGGCCGTTGATGGCGGAGGGCGGCTCACCGGTCGCGGGGACGCCGTAGATCGAAACGCCCAGGTTTTCGACGGACGCGATATCGGACGGGCTGGCCGCCATTTGCGGTGACAGCGGGATGTTGACGGTGATGGTCAGGTCGGGGTCTTGGGCCATGGCGAGGCAGTTCGAGCCGTCTGGCGCCGCGCCGCCCAGTCCGGTGACAATGTTGGTGTTGCCGTCGGCGTCGAACATGGGGTCGTAGCCGTCGGCTTCGATGTCGAGCAGGTATGCGCCGTTGAACGGGCGGAGTCCGGGGCCGGTCGCGCCGTCATAGACGGAGAGCCCGTATGGGGCGGGCGACGTGGTGCTTTCGGGGCAGTACGGGCCGTCTTCGGCGAGGTCAGATGCGAAGGTGAATGTGCAGCATGTGGCGGTCGTTCGGTCGGCGAGCTGGCAGTCTCCGGTGCTGGTCGTCGCGGGGGCGTTCTCGAAGAACGCGGCCATGTCTTCGCAGGTCTCGATGCCGGTTTGCGTGGTGGAGTCGGAGCCGATGTCGGCGGCCGTATCCTCGGCGGCGGTCACGTCTGCGCTGGCGGTATCGGTGCCGTCCACGTCGGCGGTGTCCGCGTCGCCGATGCTGGAGTCGCCGCCGCTGTCCGTTGTGGTCGGAGTCTCGACGTCGGATGAGCTTCCGCACGCTGCGAGCGTGAGGACGAGGAGGGATTTGAGCAGGTGGGGCATCGTTCGAGGCATGTCAGGTTGGGGGCTGGTGGTGGGGGGGGCTGCTGGCTTCAGTGCTGGTGGTCGTGCTCGTGGTGGTGCTCATGCGGCTCTCCGGTCATGGCTGTCCGAGCGGATTCGCCGGCCGCTGCTGGCTCCGCCGTCCAGGCCAGCGTCGCCGGTGCGTCGGGCGTGAGCATGAAGCGGTCGCGCTCGGGGCCGTGCGAGATGAACACGAGGTGATGCTGGTTCGGGCGGTCGGTGTACGTCTCGAGGTCGAGCGCCAGCGACTGTAGCGGGCCGGCTTGCGCGCGCGCGAACGTGAGCGTCACAGTGACTTCGTGCCCGCCGGTGTAGGCGACGTCGGTGAGCTCGAGCGCGGTACCGTCTTCGCGAACGACCACCGCTTGCTGCAGGAACGGGCGCAGATGAACGAGGTAGTCCTGCGTCGACATGTTCGCCCAGTCGGCGTCCGGCGTGCTCTGGGCGGCGACCAGGCTCGCGTGCAGCCCACTTCCGGCCGTTCGCAGTTGCATGGACAGCGTGTCGTCTTGCGCGGCGATGTCCCAGCGGGCCAGGTTGGCGTCGTGCGCGAAGGCGTTGGACGCGAACAGGGCGATGAAGGCGAACGCGAACACCGCGAGGCCGCGTGGAGCGGAGTGGGGCGAAAGGTGCGACGGATGGAGACGGTGCATGGTCAACCCGTGGGAAAGGTGACGGAATACACTGCACGTGCCATGCCATGTTCGGTCCGTGCGCTGTTCGTCTAGACCCCTCGGCGCAGCCGTTGACGCTTCGCGACGCGGGTTTGAGCTCGCCTTTGCTTCCGTTCTGCATGACCAATCCGGCGTTCGACCGAAAGTTCGGGCCTCAGTTCATCGACTCGGTGCCGCGTGCGCCCGGCGTGTATCGGTACCTCGATGGTGCGGGTGCGGTCGTCTACGTGGGCAAAGCCGCGGATCTGCGGGCGCGGCTGGGGCAGTACCGCAACGCGCGACGGACCAAGGCGGACCGGAAGATGCGGCGAATCGTGAGGGACAGCGCGAGGATTGAGCTTGAGGTAACGGCGTCCGAGCGGGCGGCGCTGCTGTTGGAGAGCGAGCTGATACGGACGCTCCGGCCGCCGCTCAACGTGGTGGGCGCGTTCAGTTTTTTGTATCCCGCGTTGGGGCTCAAGCGCGAAGAAGGGCACCTGCACATCGTTCACAGTACGCACCCAGAGCTGCTTGCGGAGCGCGGGTTTGAGTTGTTTGGATGCTACCGAAACCGCCGCGCGACCCGCGCGGGGTTCGACGCGTTGGTGAGCGTTCTGGATTGGCTGGGGCATCGGGAACGCGCGCCGGAGCGGTTGCCACACACCACGTGGCGGCGGTTTCGCCAGGTGCCGTCCGAGCTGGACGCGGGGCTCTCGGAGCTGCTCCGCGGTCGCTCCGCCGGGTTCCTGGAGGATGCTGTGCTCGCGCTGGTTGAGAAGCCGAGTGCACGCCGTGACTCAGCCGAGGTGCAGAAGCAGCTGCGCGCGCTGCGGCGGTTCCATGGGTCGGAGTGCAAGCGCCTGGGCCGGCTCCTGGCCGCCGAGGACGTGGCGTACATTCCGCAGGAAGCCCGCGATGACGCGGACATTCGGGCGGGCTTTCCGGTGGAAGCCGAGGAGGCGTAGCCGTCGACACACCGGTGGGTTCGCGGTGTGTCGACGACGTTCGAGCTACTAGGGCGCCGGGTTGGCGTGCTCGTGCTCGCCGTGCTCGTGCTCGTGCTCGCCGTGCTCTGGTGCCTGTTCGGCGTCATCCACTTCGATGATCGGCTGATTGCGGACGCACATCAGGTCGTCGCCGATGAGGCGGCAGGTGCCGCGGTACCGGTGGTTCGTGGCGTCATCCCACGCGCAGGCATCGCTCAGCACGTGTGCATCGCAGGCGTCCCAGGCGCTGGTGTCGGAGTGCCCTTGATGGGCGTCTGCGGGCGCACCGAAGGCGACGAACAACAGCCCGGCGACGGCTGCGCGCGCGATACGCAGTGTGGCCTCGCGGCTCACGCGCAGTCCGCGGCGCAGTTCGCGCCGGTCTCGGGGCCGTCGCAGACGCCGTCGCCGCAGCAGGGCATGCCGGCGGGCACGTCGTCGCAGCTGAGCACGGTGTCGCCGCCGGGGAGGTCACCGCCAGGGCCGTCGCCGCCGGGGCCGTCGGTCGTGGTGCCGACGGTCTCGCCGCGCAGGCAGCCGATGAACATGTTCTCGCCCGCTCCAGCCGCGTGGTAGTGGTATCCGCGATCGGCGTCTTCGTGACCGCGGCAGGCATCCAGGTCGGTGGGCTCGACGCCGTCCGTTCCGGTCATGGCGTGTAGCGCGTAGCCGTCGAGCGCGTAGCCGATGAGCGGGGCGTGTCCGTCACACTGGGAGACCTCGACCGAGCAGCCAGTGGCGGCGTGGTAGTGGTATCCGTCGACGGGGTTCACGTGCCCGCCGCAGTCGTCGAACGCGGCGATGGTGTGTGCGCCCAGGATGGCGGCGACCGGCGCTGGCGGGTCGGCTTGAACGCCGTTGAGCATGACGGCGACGGTGCCGAGGTTGCCGATTTCGGACGGCGCGGTGCGCGCGACGGGCGTTACGGGGATGAGGATTTCGGCGCTGACGCCGCCGTCCACGTAGTCGAGCGAGCACTCCACGCAGTGGTTCTGGTACTCCTCGGCTACGTCGGGGCGCGCGGCGCCTTCGCAGGCTTCTTGGGTGGTGGTCACGTTCACGTCGCCGGTGGCGGGGTCGTAGAGCAGCCACTCGTCGTCGTTGTAGAACTCGGCGAGTCCGGCGATGAACGCGCCGTCGACGTCGTAGACTTCACCAGACTCGATCCACAGGCCGCCAACGTCGGCGGAGTCGGAGATGTTGCGGGGGCAGAACGGGCCGACTTCGTGGTCTGCGGGCACGCCCTCGATCTCGATGCGGTAGCAGTCGGCTTCGTCGCCGTTGCTCAGCGTGCAGGACACGACCTCGATGGGGCTGACGAGCGCGTTGGCGACAAACGCGGTGGTTTGCAGGCCCTCGCCGACGTCTTGGGCGCAGGCGGCGCTGGTGTCGCCGTCGACGTCCGCTTGAATGCCGGTGTCTTCGGTGGCGTCGGCAGCGGTGACGTCGGCAGCGGTGGCGTCGTCGGACACATCCGACTCGGCGGTGTCCGTTGTGGTGTCTGCCTCGGTGGACGGGGGCGCGTCGTCGGAGCACGCGACGAACGCGGGCACTACGAGGATGGCGGCGAGTGCGAACGTGTTGATGGAGGGCATGATTGTGGGGCCGGGGATGCGCGTGGAAGATGCGGACGTGCAACTGGAGGGTTGCGTATCACCTGGGAAGTAAATGCACGCGTTGTGCCAACGTTTGGGGCGTCGGCGTCTGGGTGTTCCGAGCACAGAACTCACGCGTTTTGGGGAGTGTGGGTGTGAACGATGTTCACAGCGGTGCGTTGCGCTGTGAACGCTGTTCACGGGGCGCAGCGATTGGCGGAGTACCGCACGGAGAAAGGACGAACGCGCTGTTGTGATGACGCTTGCGAGGGTAGTGTAGCGCAGTCGCATTGCCCCGATCGGGCGGCGACATGCCCCCTGTTGAGCTCCCACCACGGCACACGTGACGACCGCAGAAGTGACTCTGAGCGATGAGAAAATGCCGTGGCGGCCGCTGGCGGTCGGCGCTGCGTTGTTGCTCGGGACGTTGGTCTGGGCGTGGAGCGCTCATCAGGATGCGCAAGCGCGGGCGGAGTTTGAGCTGGCGCGGCACGCGGAGAGTCTCGCGCAGGGCGTGTCGGTGCTGGTGCAGCAGTCGGTCGTGCAGGGAACGGTAGCGGAACAGAACGGGCGTATCGCGGGTGAGTTTGCGGAGCATCTGCAGCTTCGACGGCCGATGCAGTACGCGCGCTTGGAGCGTGACGGGCGCACCATCGCGACGGCGGGCACGGTTCCGAACGGCGGATCGAGCGGTGTGGGCGCGGCCGATGGTGCCCCGCTCGTGGTGTGGACGCAGGAGCTGTTGGGGTCGCGCGCACGCCCCGATGGTGGTGGGGAGGCGCGTGGCCCGAGACCGAATCACCCCGGGCCTCCGCCGGGTGCACGTCCTGGGCTTGCGCCTGGTGCAAGTCCCGGGCCTCCGCCGGGTGCACGTCCTGGGCTTGCGCCTGGTGATGGACCGGGTCCGGGCCCACCGTGGGAATGGTTGGTTCGCGGCGACGGGCCACCGGATGGGGGTGTTGGTGACGTTACCGCGGGTTTCCGGTTGGTCGTTGGAATGGATGCGGGGATGCCACCCAGTTTCGCTTCCGAGACGCGCCGACGAATTTTGACGACGCTGTTGCTCGCGTGGGCAGCCATCGGCGCGGCGGTGTGGATGTGGATTCGTGAGTCGCGGTCGCGCCGGCTGTTCTTGGCGCTCGAGGCGGAGCGCCGCGAGCGTGAGGTGTTGCGGAACATGAATCTGGCGGCGGCGGGCATGGCGCACGAGACCAAGAACCCGTTGGGCATCATCTTTGGGTTGGCGCAGCGGCTCGCCGCGGACGCCTCTGTTTCTGAGTCGGCGCGCGGTGCGGCGGAGTCGATCATGGACGAGGCGGACCGGGCGACGGCGCGGTTGAGCGACTATATGAACTTCGCGCGGACGCCTTCGCCGAAGGTGGCCAGCGTGGACGTGTCCGCGGTGGTGCGCCGTATTGTGTTGGCGTTGGGGCCGGAGTTTCAGGAGCGTGGCGTCCGGCTGAACACAGCGCTCGCGCCGGTTGTCGTCGAGTGCGACGAGACCATGGTGGAGCAGTTGCTCGTGAACCTCCTGCTGAACAGTCTCGACGCGTGCTCGGCGGGTTGCACCACCGAGATTCGACTCGTCGCGGGTGATGGAACGGCGCGGCTCGAAATTACGGACGACGGAGAGGGCGTAGACGCGGGCATTGAAGCGACCCTGTTTGAGCCCTACGTAACCGGCCGTCCGGATGGACATGGGCTCGGTCTGGCGATCGTGAAGCGCATCGTCGACCAGCACCGCTGGGCGATTCGTTTGGGCGCGACCCCGCAGGGTGGCGCGGCGTTTGTTGTGACCGGGATACGAGTTGCGGGCGCGAGCGCGGCGGGAACAACAATGGAGACGGTATGAGCGCGCGGATTTTGGTGGTCGACGACGAGCAGCGCTATCGCGACCTGTACGCGCAAGTGCTCACGAGCGCGGGCCTTTACGTGGAGGGCGCCGCCTCCGCGGAGCTCGCGGCGGAGCGGCTCCAGGCGGCTGCGTTCGACATGGTGGTGTGCGATGTGAACTTGCCCGGGCGCAACGGTGTGGAGTTTCTCGCGTCGGTGCGTGAGCAGGGAGCCGCGGTGCCGTTTCTGCTCGTCACGGCGTACGCGGACGTGCGGGACGCGGTGGCCGCCCTCAAGCTCGGCGCGGTCGACTACCTGTCCAAGCCGATCGATCTAGACGAGCTGGTCGCGTGCGTTTGTGACACGCTTGGGCTGGCGCTCGGGACGACGAGCGAGGACCCATCGGCGGACCTGCTCGGGCCGATGGTCGTACACAGCCCCATCATGCGCTCGGTCATGCGGGACGCTTGGCGTATCGCCGAGAGCGAGGTCAACGTGCTGGTCACGGGCGAGAGCGGCACGGGCAAGGAGCTGATCGCGGGGTTCATCCACCGGGCGAGCCCGCGCGCGTCGGGGCCGTTGGTGGCGCTCAACTGCGCGGCGCTGCCTGGCTCGCTGTTGGCGTCGGAGCTGTTCGGCCATGTGCGGGGCGCGTTTACCGGCGCCACGTCTGCACGCAAAGGGCGGTTTCGGGAAGCGGAGGGTGGGGTGCTATTCTTGGACGAGATCGGCGACATGCCGCTCGACCTGCAGCCGGTATTCTTGCGCGCGCTGGAGCAGCGCGTGATCGCGCCGGTGGGCAGCACGGGCGACGTCCCGGTCGACTTTCGGCTCGTCGCGGCGACCAACCGAGACCTGGAATCGGAGGTGGCTGCTGGGCGATTCCGCGCCGACCTGTTCTACCGCCTGAACGTGATCACGCTCGACGTGCCTTCGCTCCGCGAGCGTGTGGACGACATCCTGCCGCTTGCCCGTGCGTTCCTGAACGCCGACGATGGTCCGAACAAGCGCATCGCCCGCGCGACGGCCCGTGTGCTTCGCTCCTATCCATGGCCGGGAAACGTGCGCGAACTGCAGAACGCCATGCGTCGCGCGCGCCTGCTGGCCCGCACGGAGCTCATTCTGCCGGAGAATCTGCCGCCCGCCGTCAGAGCCGCCGAGGGGAACGCATCGGCGGCTGTGGCTGGGACGTCTAGCGTCGCGCAGCTGGCGTCGCCGGAGGACATCGCGACGCTGCAAGAGGTCGAGATCGCGAGCCTCAAGCGCGCGCTCGCCGCGACGGACGGTAACCGCACCCACGCGGCCGAGCTGTTGGGCATCTCCCGCCGAGGGTTGCTCAAGAAGCTCAAGCGTTTCGACCGATCGGGCGACGCTTGAGGCGACGCGCTAGCGGGCCGGTAGTCGCCTGTTGCGCGCGGTGTGCAGCCGCCGGCAGACGGAAGTCCATCGATTCGCGGGCAGCGGTTCCGGCGTGTGCCTTCATGTCCGCTGGCGATTGAGGTAACCGCTGTCGCACCTCTGCAGCGACGCGTTCCGTGTCGCCGCGATCCCCACGATGGTCCCCATGATCAAGTTTAACGAATACTTCGACGGCAACGTGTGCTCCCTTGGCTACGACGAGGCGGGCGGCCGCGCGTCGGTCGGCGTGATGCAGCCCGGCAGCTACACCTTTGGAACCGAAGCCCCCGAGCGCATGGTCGTGGTTTCGGGCTTCTTGGACGTGCAGCTCCCGGGCAAAGAGGAGTGGCGCACGTTCACGGCGGGTAGCTCGTTCGACGTGGGCGGCAGCACGTCGTTCAACGTGCGCGTGGAGACGGCGACGGCGTACCTCTGCTTGTACCGCTAGGCGGCGTTCGAACGCTCGGCGTCCAGACGCGGCGATCGGCACGCCGAGCGGGTTGAATTTGTCCTTCGACTGCGCTCAGGAAGGGGGCATTGGGTGGGATTGGTCCCAAACGGGTTGTCTCTCGACTTGTCCTTCGACTGCGCTCAGGAAGGGTGCATTCGTTGGGATTGGTCCCAAACGGGTTGTCCTTCGACTTGTCCTTCGACTGCGCTCAGGAAGGGTGTGTTCGGTGGGAT
>CBDUJZ010000105.1:0-18104 GCA_965367675.1 uncultured Myxococcales bacterium
CGTGGCACGCTGGGTGACGCGAGCGGCGCGTGGCACGCTGGGTGGCTCATCCCCGTTCCTGCTGCTGACAGTCGTCCACTGTAAGTGGGCGCGTTCGTTGCCTCTCTAGAGGCCGTCCATCTCCCACTGCAGCTGCGCCATGGGTGCGCCCACGGTGTCGGAGAGCATGGGGGCGATGACGGCGAACAGGCGGTGGAGGCCGAGCGTGGATGCGACTGCCGACAGCTCCTCAACGGTCGCGTTCAGGCGGCTGTGGGGGGAGTCGGGGAAGAGGGCGAACAGGCTCGGGCGGGCGGACGGGTAGTGCGCTAGGCTGAACGGCGCGTCGCCGAGCTGGGCCTCTGCGCGGACGTAGGCGAGCGCGCCGAGGAAGCCGTCGGCGCTGTCGACGAGACCGTTGGAGACGGCCGCAGAGCCGGACCAGATGTGGCCTTGGCCGACGGCGTCGACCTCTTCTTCGGTCATCCCGCGGCCTTCGGCCACCAGACGGACGAACCGGTCGTAGGCGTTCTGGATGTGGGCTTGCACGCGCTCGAGCTCCTCGTCGGACCAGCGTCGTCCCTCGAACAGGTCGGAGGGGCCGCCACGCTCGTCGCGGACGCGGTCGACGCCGGCGCGTGCGAGCAGGCCTTCGACGGCGACGGTACCGGCGTAGATTCCGATGCTGCCGGTGAGCGTTGTGGGGGCGGCGTAGATTTCGGTTCCGAAGGCGGCGGCGTACATGCCTCCCGAGGCGGCCACATCACCCATGCTGACGACGGTGGGCTTGGCGTCGGCGAGCTGTGCGAGCGCGCGGTGGATGCGGTCGCTGGCTTCAGCGGAGCCGCCGGGGCTGTCGATACGGACGATGACCGCGCGCACGTCGTCGTCTGCGGCGAGCTGTCGGGCGACTGCGGTGATGGTGTCCGAGCCGGTGCGGTAGCCGAAGAGCCCGTCTCCGGAGTTGCCGAGGACGATGGTGCCCGAGATGTGCAGCACGGCGATCTCGTTGGGCTCGAACCAGTAGTCTCCGCGTGTGTCCGGGCGGGCTTGGGCGACCACGCGGACCGGTCGGCCGACGAGGTCGTCGAGGGCTTGGTTCAGCTCGTCGCGGTACAGTACGGCGTCGATGTGGCCGGCGTTTAGGAGGGCGTCGGCGAACAACGGCGCGTCGTTCAACAGCGCGTCGGCGTCGTCTTCGCTCAGGCTGAAGTTCTCGGCGATGCCCTCGCGCATGTGCGCCCAGGTGGTGTCGAGGTAGGCGTCGATTTGGGCTTGTGAGGCTTCGGTGGGGCCGTTCTCGGTGAAGCGCTCGGGGCCGGATTTGAACTCGCCGATGCGGACGAATTGGGCCTCGACGTTGAACATGGCGAACAGGTCGCCGAAGTACGTTCGGGTGATGCCGATGCCGGTGTTGAGGACGCTGAGCGTGGGGGCGGCGACGACTACGTCGGCGTGGCCGGCGAGGTACAGGTCGCGCACCGATGCGCGCTCCAGGTAGGCGACGACGGTCTTTCCGGCGGCCTGGAAGTTGAGCAGGGCGTTGCGGAGCTCGTCGAGCTGGGCGGTGCCGGCGGTGACCCCTCCGACGCTCAGGAAGATGCCGCCGACGACGGGGTCGTGGGTGAGTTCGTCGATCTGAACCAGCAGATCCGTGAACACCGGTTGGGCGCCTCCGAGCGCGAAGCTAGGCGTCTCGGCGAAGTCTCCGGACAGGTCGATGCGGACGAACCGGTCGCGAGAGACGAAGCCTGGGATACCGCGTGAGGCGACCTCGAACGCGGTGACGAAGCCGGGTGTGGCCTCGCCGTTGCGATACGTGACGCCGCCGCCGGCGGTGACGGACATGGCGCCGAAGGCGAACTCAAGGCCGCCGTGTACGCTCGCGTCATCGACGCCGGTGTCGGTGGACACCGCGGTGGAGGCGTACACGCGAATGCCGTCGACGGGGCGCGCGACGACAGTGGCGCCGATGGTGTCGGCCTCGCCGCGCGGGGTCGCTCGGTATTGGAGGTTGAGCTCGAATCGCCCGTTGGCCGTGCGGGCGGCGACGGACGGGACGAACGCGCGGCTGACCGGGACGCCGTCCATGCGGGGCGTCGTGAGGTTGTCGACCAGGAAGCCGAACGCGAGGGCGTTGGAGGCGCGGAGCGCGAGGGAGAGTTGGGTGGTCGTGAAGCCGTCGAGCGCCCCGATATCGTCGGAGAACCAGCGGGTGGAGGCGAAGCCGATCGAGGCGGCGTCGCTGCCGAAGCCAAGGCCCCAGGTCGCCGCTGTGGAGTCACCGTAGGCGTCGATGCCTGCGCCGATTCCGAACAACTTTCCGAAGCCGTAAGCCGAGTGCCAGCCGACGGCCGGTTGACCGACGCCGTCGAAGTCGCCGCGCACGACGACACCGGAGTGGGCGCCGCGCAGGAAGACCATGGAGGCGGCGTTGGAGCGCAGCGAGAAGGCGTCAGCCCGCAGCGCCGGGGCATCCCACGGGACGACACTGGAGCGCAGCGGCACGCCTTGCGCCGAGACCGCCGCCGGCGCTGCGAGGGCGAGCGTGAGGGCGGCGGGGATGATTCGGCGCAGGACGTGTGAAGTATTCATCGGAGTTCCTCTTCAACGAGATCGGAGAGCATGCGCGAGAACCGGCTCCAGGTGGCCGTGTCGATCTCGGTGTCCATGCGCAGGTGGGTTCCGTCGACCTCGACGACGGCGTCTCGGACCAGGCCCTCGATGTGGAGCGCCTCGACCTCGGGCACGTCGCCGAGGACCGTGAACAGGTGTCGTAGCTCGGCGGCGGCCTGCTCGGCGTCTGCTGCGTCGACCAACTCGGCGCGGATGCGGAGCGCGGGCGTGGCGTCGACCTCAAGCATGGCGAGCAAGCTGCGCAGAGACTGCAGCGCGGGGTGCTGAGCGCGCACGGCGTCGGACACCTGGAGCTGGAGCCAAACGGTCGAGGGGGCGCCGTCGGAGGCGTTCGCGCCACCCGCGAGCACCGCCTGCTGGGTGTGCGCGAGCATGTCACCGACGCCGGCGATGGCGACACGATCGGTGACCACGAACGACGTCCCGCGGGCGTCGGTCCACTGCCTTCCGAGCGGGCCTTCGTTGGCGGTGAGGCCCTCTTGCTCGTTCAAGCGGCGGGTCATCTCGTCGGCGCTGAGGTCGCCGCTCGCGACCATCACGAACTCCGCGTCTGCGGCGCCGAACCGGTCGACGGCGAACACGAACTCGTGCACGTCGGCGCGCGGGTCGAAGCCCCACGCGGCCAAGTGTCCGGCTTGCTCTTGGTAGGATCGGCTGTTCTCGACGAGGTCCATGATGGCGTCGAACGTGGCATCGGAATAGAGCTCGCGGGCGTTGATGCCGATGCGGAGTTCGGCGTCCTGCGAGATGACGCCGACCTGTGCGTCGACGGCCTCGGCGGCTGGCTCGCCGTCTTGCGCGTTCGCCGGGTTGGAGGCCAGCGAGAGGCCGAGGCTGAGGCCGAGCGCGGCGATGCGCAGGCGGTTCACGGCTGACGCGCGGGTAGGACGGACGACACGTGGTGCTCGATTCATGCGGGCAGTGCTGCTGCTGTTCGGACGGAATCCGCGCGGACGAACTCGCCCGAACGACTCAGCGGGGTACACGCGTCGCGGCGATGAAGCCGCGGTGACCGACACGCTAAGGCTGGAAACCCTAGGCGTGCGCGTGGGTGGCGGCAAGGACGGATGCGGTTGGTGGTCGCGGCCCGCAGCGGCAGCCGATTTTCGCGGGCGCGGGCGGTCGCTACGCGGCGCAGACCTGCAGCGAGCTGCTCTGCACGACCTGGTTCCGTCCGCCGCGCTTTGCGGCGTAGAGGGCGCGGTCGGATTCGTCGACGAGCTCTCCCAGGCTGCCTTCGTCGAGCTGCGCGACGCCGAGGCTGATGGTGACGGAGAAGGGGCCGTCGGAGCCTTCGAAGGACAGCTCGGCGACCCGCTCTCGGATGCGCTGCGCGATGACGGTGGCGCTCTCTTCGTCACACTCTTCGAGCACGATGGCGAACTCTTCGCCGCCGTAACGGGCGACGATGTCGACGTCGCGGGCGGAGGAGGCGAGCACGTCGGAGACGCCCTTGATGACGAGGTCGCCGACGGCGTGCCCGTGGGTGTCGTTGACGGCCTTGAAGTGGTCGATGTCGGTGAGGATGACGCTGAGCGGCCGCCCGGAGCGCTTGGCGCGGGCGAGCGCTTCTTCACCGCGCTCCTTGAAGGTGCGGTGGTTGGTGAGCCCGGTCATTCCGTCGGTGGTCGCCATGCGGACCATGCGCGAGTAGGCGAGTGCGTTGGAGAGCGCGGCGGCGACGTGGTGCACGAGGATGCCGAGCAGGTTGCGTCCGGCGCCGGAGAAGGCGTCGTGGCTCTCGGAGGCGATGGTGAGCGTGCCGACGACGCCCTGGGGCATGGCGAGCGGGAGCACGAGCAGGCTCTGCGCTTGCGGGACGCAGTGCTCGCCGAAGACGGCTTTGCCGGGGCTCTCGTGGCGGCCGTTGTACGGCAGCGCTTCGTTGCAGCGCACGGCCAACGAGACGATGTCTTCGCCGCTCGGGAAGCGCGCGCCGTGCAGGCCGTCACTCCAGGGGCCGTCCGCGTGGAGCACGGTGTGGTCGCCGGTGGGCATGTGGCATTCGGTGACCGCGAAGAAGCTGAAGGGCACGAAGTTGGCGAGGATGGCGCGCGCCTCGACGCACACTTCTTCGACGGTGAGCGCGCGGTTGAGCTTGGACGCCGCGGTGTCGAGTACGGCGATGTCTCGGGCGGCGGTCGCCGCTTCGAGGACCAGGAATTCCATGTGAATCGCGATCGCGACTTGCTCGGCGGCGGAGCGCACGGCGATGACGTCGACGTCGTCGAACGGGGAGTCGCCGGGCGCGCGGTCCACGACCAAGCAGCCGAGCGGGATTCCGTCGCGAACGAGGGCGACGGCGATGGCGGCGGCGGGCTCGTGTCCGGCCTCGTACCAGGGGAAGA
Organism: uncultured Myxococcales bacterium; assembly: GCA_965367675.1. Lineage (GTDB taxonomy): Bacteria > Myxococcota_A > Bradymonadia > REDH01 > REDH01 > CBDUJZ01. The sequence continues at coordinate 4,965 of CBDUJZ010000105.1, forward strand.
GCTCCGGCTGGTCGGTGGCGTCGTTGACGATGGCGAGGTCTCGGTCCACGCGGCCGAGGATGCCCGCGCGGGCATCGAACGTACCGCCGCGGAAGTGGTCCGAGCAGGTCTCGGCTTCGCGCACGCGGACGGTGTGGTCGCCGGAGCGGGACCACAGGACGACGGCGCTTTGAGCGCGCAGGGCGGCGCGCAGGAGCTGCAGGGTGCGCCGCACGGAGGAGCGCACGCTGTGGCTGGCGTTTTGGATGATGCGCCGCTCTTCGTCGCTCGCCGGGCGGGTCGCGAACATGGCGCGGCCGACGATGGCGGAGTCGATGTCGAGGGTGGCGTTGTGGATTTCGCGCACACGTTTGAGCATCCAGGCGCCGCAGATTCCGCCGGCGATGATGCCGACGGCGAGCGCGAGCCAAGCGCTCACGAACGACGTGACGGCCACCGAAACGCCTACGGCGATTGGCGGCGCAAACGCGGGGATTCTTGGGTCACTGGCGCGGCGACGTGAGCGCGGGCGCCTCATCGCTCGACGGCGGTGTCGGCCCCATGAAACACCACCACAGTTTCGTTGGCGCGGACCCAGCCGAGCCGCTCGCGGACCTCTTGCTCCAGCAGGTCGCCGTTGTCGGACAGCGACGTGATGTGCTCGTGCAGCGCCTGGTTCGACGTGCGGAGCGCCTGGTTCTGCGACAGCAACGCGTCCAACTCCGCGGCCCGCTCTTCGACGCGCGCGCGGCGGTCGTGTCGGAGCACCCAGCCCGGAAGGACGAGGAGTGCGAAAACACAAAAGAAGCCGACGGCGATGCGGTGGGGGCGTGTCATGAAGCGTAGGACGAGAGCGGCGTGGTGCGTTGCCACACGGTTCTCCCCCTACCGGATCTTCGAGTCAAGAATCTTGCACAAGATCAAGAGCTTAGGTCGGATCTCACCCCACATGTCGGAATGTGATCTGATTTCCATACCTTGGAGCACTTTTGCCCACAAATCCGGCTCAGTCGCCGCTCGCGTACACGACGTTGAAAACTTGGCGGAAACCCACGGCCCGCGCGGCATCCAGCACTTCCATGACCCGGCCGTACGGGACTTCGCGATCCCCGCGTAAATATACCGGCGTCGAGGCGTCGCGCGCGAACCACTCTTGGAGCGCGGCGCGGACTTGGGCCGTATCGGACAAGGTCTGGGCCTCCGCGCCGGCGGCCTCGAACGTCACCGTTCCGTCGTCCTGCAGGTAGACCGTGATGCGCTCCGCGGCCACGGTCGCCTCGCCTGTCGCGCCGTCCGGCAGGTCGACCGGCACGGCGCTCTGCGATTGTTCCTGGGCGAACGTCGCCGTGACCAGGAAGAAGACCAACAGGAGGAACACCACGTCGATGAGTGGCGTCATGTCGAGCACCGGTGGGGCGCGCCGACTGCTGGGCGGGCGGAAGTCCACTACGCCGACTCCTCTTTGGCGCCGCCGGGGCCGTCGTCGACGCTGACGAGGTCGACGGTCTCGAGGGCGGCTTCTTCGAGGCTGCCGACCAAGCTGTCGATTTTCGCGATGAGGATGCGGTGTCCGAGGAAGGCTGGGATGGCGACGCAGAGGCCAGCGGCGGTGGTGATCAGCGCTTCCCAGATGCCCGTCGCGAGCGTTCCGGCCGCCAGCTGGCCGGCGCTGGAGCCGCCTTGCACGCTCTGGAAGGTCTGAATCATGCCGGTGATGGTACCGAGCAGGCCGAGCAGGGGGCTGACCGTGGCGACGGCGCCGATGATGCCGGTGAAACGCTCCAGCGCGATGGCCTCGCGGCGGCCGCGGTCGAGCACGGCTTCGCGGACGCGGTCGGGGCGCTGGCCGGCGCGTTTGATGCCCGCCGCTAGGACCGCGGCGAGTGCGGATTCGTTGGACTCACACAGCGCTCGGGCTTCGTCGATTTTGCCGTCGCGCAGCAGGTTCAGGATGACCGTCTGGAAGCGCTCCGGCACCACGCGGCGGCGCTGAAGCGCGATCATGCGTTCGATGAACACGGCCAAGGCGGCGACCGAGCACGACGCCAGCACGAACATGATGGGGCCGCCTAGGGCCAGGAAATCAAAGGCTTCTTTCATGGCGCCGTCTTATCGTGGGTCTGCATTCGCTTCCAGGGCGTCTGTCGCGCTGGCAGCGGTCGGCGAGGGGTAACGCCGCAGCAATTCGCTGACGAACGTCCACTCTTCTTGCTCGGCGCGGGCTGCGGCGTCAGCGATGACAACGTCCATGGGGGCGTCGTTGATTCCTTCGCCTTCGATCGCGTTGTCGTCGGTCCAGGTACGCAGGTGGTGGTAGAGGCGCGCGGACTGGGCGCGCGCGTAAGGCCCGACGGCTGCGGCGCGCAGGAAGGCCACGGACAACACCCAAGCGCCGACGCCGGCGAGTGCGATGACCGGCAGGCCGGCGTCTCCCGTGCGGTGCATTGCGACCGCTCCGGCGACGCCCGCGGCGAGGGACGCGACGAACAAGCCAGCGTATGCTGTCGCCACTCTACGGTTGACCTGTTCCAAGAACGAACTATCCACCTGCTTCACTTCATGGGGTGCGATCGCGTGCGCGCGACTCGTATCCATCCACGACCCGCCTGTCGACGACAATGACCGCAGACCACGTATTCCGCGCTGTGATGAGCAGCAGCCGCTCTGGAGAAGGGCAACGCGGCATTGCCGATAAAACATTCCACGACCTGGACTGGCAGCGCATCTGCGACGCCGTGTCTCAGCGCTGCTTGGGGCAGGACGCCGCCGAGCTCGCGGAGGACCTGGGGCTGCTCCCGGATGTGGAGCTTTGTGAGCGCCGCCGACAGGAGGTGGCCGAGTCGGCTGCCGGCGTGGCGCGCGGCGTTAGTCCGCCGCTGCGCGGGTTCGATGCGCTCGGTAACGCCTTGCTGCGCGCCCGTAAGAACGACCTGCTGAACACGGACGACCTGGCCCGCATCGGCGCATCTGCCGACGCCGCGACCCGCGTCCGCGGCTGGTCGCGCACCGCCCAGGCGCTGCCGCTGATTCAGGAGCACTGCCGCCAGCTTGGCGACGTGTCTGACGTTGCTGCCGAGATTTCGCGCTGCATCGAGCCCGGCGGCCAGATCGCCGACGCCGCTTCGCACGAGCTCGGCCCCATGCGGCGTCGCGTCGCGCGGCTGCGTGAGAGCATCCTCGGGCGGCTCGACCGCATCGCCAAGTCGCCGCGCTACGATGGCATTCTGCAGGACGATTACGTCACCATCCGCGACGAGCGCTACGTGCTGCCTGTGCGTGCCGGCGAGAAGGGCGACTTCCCCGGCATCGTGCACGGGCAGAGCGGCAGCGGGCAGACGTTGTTCATCGAGCCGCAGGAGCTCATCGACGCGAACAACGACCTGCGTATCGCGCAGCTCGACGTCGAAAACGAGATTCGCCGAATCCTACGCCGGCTCTCGGACATGGTCGCCAAGCGGGCCGACGCGCTGGAGACCAACCAGGACGTGCTCACGTACTTGGACCTCACGTTTGCCATGGCGCGGCTGTGTGATGACCTGCACTGCTCGCTCCCGGCGCTCGACGACAGCGACGCTCGCACGATTCGGTTGCGCGACGCCCGGCACCCCGTGCTCGCGCTGCGACACCTGGAGGGCGACTTCGACGTGGTCGCGAACGATATCGAGCTCGTCGACGCATGCGGTTTGGTCGTGTCTGGCCCCAACACGGGCGGCAAGACGGTCACGCTCAAGACGCTCGGCCTGTGCGCGCTGATGACCCGCGCGGGGCTCATGCTGCCTGTCGCGCCGGACTCGGTGATCCCCTGGTTCGCGCAGATTCACTCCGACATCGGCGACGAGCAGGGCGTGGACCGCGACCTGTCGACCTTCTCGGGGCACGTGGCGAATATCGCGGGCTTCTTGCCCGACGTCGCGCGCGGCTCGTTGGTCCTGCTGGACGAGCTGTTCGCTGGCACTGACCCGGAGCAAGGTACGGCGCTTGGCCGCTCGCTGCTGGAGTCCTTCGTGGAGCGTGGCGCGACCGTTGTGGTCACGACTCACCTTGAGGGGCTGAAGTCGATCGGCTTCGAGGACCCGCGTTTCTCGGTCGCGTCTGTGACGTTCGACGTCGAGGCGCTGCGGCCTACGTACAAGCTGCGAAACGGCGTACCCGGCGGCTCCTACGCGCTGCGAATCGCCAGCCGCCTGGGTCTGGATGCCGGCGTCGTCGCAGACGCGGAGCGTCGACTCGCCGGCGCGGAAGGTGCCGAGCGACAGGCGCTGCTCGAGCGCATGGAGGCGGAGTTCAACACGCTCTCCGCCGCCCGCATTGAAGTTGACGCGGTGCGTGCTGAGCTCGCCCGTAAAGAGGAAGAGTTCGAGAACCGGGCCGCGAAGGCGGCGGCGCGTGATGCTGCAGCGGTCGAAAGCGAAGCGCGTGAGTTGGCCACCGAGGCGCGCACGCTTCGGGCGGAGATTCGGAAGGTGAACCGTGTGCTTCGGAACATGGCGGCGCCTGAGTCCGAGGCTGAGGCCGACGCGCTGCGCCAGAAGCTCGCCGAGGCGCGCGCTGCGGCGGACCGTGCCGATGGCCTTCGAAAGCGCGCGCCGCAGGTGGCGGGCACGTCGGCGGATGATGCGCGCGAGACGCTGGTGCCGTCGTCCCTTCAGGTCGGGCAGACCGTGTGGGTGGCGACATTCAAGCGTAGCGGTGAGCTCGTGGAGTTGGACTCCAGCGCCCGCCGCGCCGTGGTGCAAATTGGGCCGCTGCGTACGAACGTGAGCACCGAAGACCTGCGGGCGTCCGCGCAGGCGGAAGTCGCCGCGGCCGAGGCGCAAACCTCCGCGAACTCCGGCGTGCGGTTCGAGGTCGAGCGCAGCGCAGGCAACACCGTCGACCTACGGGGCGAGCGGGTGGACGAAGCGCTCGACAAGCTGGACGCGTTCCTGGACCGCGCCGCACGCTCGTCCATGCCGGCGCTCTTCGTAATCCATGGTCATGGGACCGGGGCGCTGAAGCGGGCTGTGCGGCAGCACTTGGCTCACACCCCGTACCGCCTCAAGTGGCGCCCGGGTGAGCAAGGCGAGGGTGGCGACGGCGCGACGGTCATCGAGCTCGGATAGAGTCGACCGTCGCGTCCGCGGCACCGAAGGGCTGTGACGTCGCACGTGAGGTGGGGCGTCGTCCAGGTTCAGCACCTCGAAGCCGAGGCGCTGAACCTGGGGAAGAACCTGGCGCGAACTACTTCTCGAGTTCGCTGACCTTGAGGATACGGCCGAGGCCGAACGCGAGCAGGGCGGCGGCGGCGGATCCGAGGGCACCCATCTTCGCGGGACCTTGGAACACGCTCTCTCCGGGGAACGCTTCGCCCGCGACGAACAGCGCGACGGTGAGGCCCATACCGGCGATGACACCGGCGACGAGCACGTGGCGGCCGGACATCCCCTCGGGGTACTTGAAGCCGAGCGCGTTGCCGATGGCCGAGAAGCCGAAGACGCCGATGGTCTTACCGACGAGGAGCGCGCCGAGGACGACCCAGGTGACCGAGTTCACGGACGCGAAGGCGACGCCAGCGTTGGTCAGACCGAAGAAGAACAGGCCGAAGTCTACGAACAGCTTCAGGTCGTGCTCGAAGTTATGAAGCGTGGAGTCGTCGTGTGCGGCGTGCGCGCTTTCATCGTCGCCGGTGAACAGGCCGGAGTCGTGGTCCGGTCCGGGTAGGAACGGGACGATGGGGACGAGCGCGAGGGCAGGGTGCAGCGACGCTTTGAGCAAGCCGAGCCACGAGATCAAACCGCCGATGAAGATGTAGGGGAGCCACGACTTCACACCACGCTTGCGTAGGAAGTACGCGACGGTCATGCCGACGAGGACCAGGAGCAGCCAAACCGGGGCGGGCGGGTGGTCGGGGTTCGGGTAGAACACGGCGATGATACCCAGGCCGATGGCGTCGTCCGCGATGGCGAGCAGCAGGAGGAAGTTCACCGCGGGGTGGGTTCCACCGAACACCATGCGGGCAACGAGCCACGCCAGCGCGATGTCTGTCGCGGTCGGAATGCCCCATCCGCCGAAGACTTCAGCCTTTGTTGCGGCGTCTGCGTCTCCGAAGAAGAGGGTCGCCAGGAGGAAGTAGACCGCGATCGGACCGAACACGCCGCCAAGCGTTCCCAGCAGCGGGTTTACGGCCTTGGAGGGCGGGTTCAGCGCGCCACCGGGCAGGATGGACTCGGTGATCTCCTTTGCCGCGATTCCGAAGAAGAACAACATGAAGATGTCGTTGATCATGAAGTGCAACGACATGTGGTGGCCGAAGATGCCGAACACCGACGTCATGGTGCCGTGCTCGACTGCCGCGTCACCGAGCGTGGCCGCGCTGGCGCCGTCTTCGGTGGCTGCTGCGACGGCGGCGGCTACCTCTTCGGCGTGGCCGTCGTCGGCGTGGTCATCGCCTTCGGCATGGGCATCGTCGGCGTGGGCGTCCGCGTCAGCGTGGGAATCTCCCTCCGCATGCGCTTCCCCATGGCCGCCGGGCGACATACAGAAGGTTCCCGGCTCGCGGTCGGCACAGAAGCCGTCGAACGGTCCGTACTCGATGAACGAGTGGTAGGAGGACTCATCCGCGTTCGCCAAGAACAGCGCGCAAAGCACGCCGGCGATGAGCGGGATGGAGAACTCTTGTAGAAGGCTGACGACACCCGATTTTCCCTTGGACACGAATTTCGACTTGGTTCTGAGTAAAAAGATAGCGCGCAACACTAGGCCTCAGCGTCGGCTCGATCAACCATCCCGTGCGCTAAACGTCGGATCGAGGGCCGCGCTGCTCCTGGCGCTCGCGCTCGGCTGTGGCTGTGGCGCTGTGAGCCGCGATGCTTGGGTTCCGCCGCCGGACGACGCGATTCAACTGGCGACGCGATCCGTTTTTCGAGCGGTGAACTCCGCGGAGCGAGAAGCGGACTTCGACGACGATGAGATCGCCGCCATGATGGAAGAGGCGTACGCGTTGCTCGAAGGGGGCCGCCGCGCGCAAGCCGCGGACGTTTTTGAGCTCATCGAGCGGGCGCGTCCAACGCACTACTCGTTCCGGCCGGGCCACGCCGAAGCTCTGTGGCTGGGGCGCGACGACACCGCGGGCGCGCTCGCGACGGTGGAGACTTGTTTGGCGCTGAACGACGACTCCATCGGGTGTGTGATCTGGCGTGCGCGAATTCGCGCAGCGACCGGCGATGTCGAGGGGTCGAACGCGGACTTCGTGCGGTCGCTGGAGTACCGGCCGGTCGACGTGGACATCCGCGAGCAATACGCGCGGTCGCTGGTCGAGCAGGGCGCGCTTGAAGAGGCGTTACGCGTGATGGACGACGCGCTCCGTCTGGAGTCCCAGCGGTTCAGCGTGCGGTTGCTGCGCGCTAGAACCCTTGAGTCGATGGGCTCGGTCGATCTGGCGCGGTTGGCGTTCGAGGACGTGCGGCTGTCGCACCGCGACGCGATTCAGGGCGCCACGTACTTGCTGCACTTTCTGGAGCGCCACGGCATGACGCAACGCGCTCGGACGGTGCGTCGCGAGATCGAGCGTGAGATTGACCGTCGTACGCCGGACCGGCGGCTTCGCCCGCTCTAGCGAACTGCGGGGGAAAGACGCCGGCGGTCGCGCTACTTAACGGCGTTCATCAGGTCGTTGGCGGACATGAAGCGGTCGGCGGGCTTCTTGGCCATGCAACGGAAGATGATGTCGCTCAGCTCTTGGCTGATCTTCGGGTTCAGGTCCCGGACACGCGGCGCTTCGGTGTTCAGGTGGTGGTAGCTCAGGTCGCCCTTGGCGAACGGCACCTTGCCGGTGGCGCACTCGAACATCGAGATGCCGAGGCTGTACAGGTCGCTGCGACCGTCGAGGTCTTTGCCGAGGATTTGCTCGGGCGACATGTAGTAGGGCGTACCGATGGCGCGGGTGTGGTTTGCGCCGGCCTCTTCGAGGAACTTGGCGAGGCCGAAGTCCATGATTTTGAGCGCGCGTTCGCGGGTCAGCATCATGTTGCCGGGCTTGATGTCCCGGTGAACGAGCCCGCGGTCGTGTGCGTACTGGAGGCCGCGGCACGCGTGCACGAGGATGTAACGGATGAGCTTCTCGGGGAACGCGCCCTGGCGGTTGACGAGCGACTTGAGGGTCTGCCCCTCGACGTACTCCATCGCCATGTAGAACTCGTCGTCTTGGTCTCCTGCGTCGAACACCGTGACGATGTTCGGGTGCGCCATTTTGGCGGCGGCTTTGGCTTCGCGGAGGAAGTATTTGACCGCGACCTTGTTGGTCTTCAGGTTCCCGGAGAGGACCTTAAATGCGACGATACGATCGAGGACGGTGTCCTTGGCGCGGTACACGATGCCCATGCCGCCGCGGGCGATCTCGTCGAGCACTTCGTAGCGCTTTTCCTTGGCGGGGGGGCGGTCGCCGGCCGGGCCGTTGGGGCGGTCGGTGTAGCTGGTTTGTCCCTGGGCGCCGCCCATGGAGAGGCCGCCGAGCATGGGCCGTAGGGCGCCGGCCGTGGTGAGCTCTTGGCGCAGTCGTTGGGCGCGTTCGGCGGAGTCCTTGTAGTAGTAGTCGACGCCGATGACGGCTTCGTACAGCTGCAGGGCTTGTGCGCTGACGCCGGCCTCTTCGGCGACGGTCGCCATCTTGTACAAGATCTCGACGTTGGCCTTGCTCGGCTGGCGTTCGCCGACCGCGGCTTTGTACTTTTGGAAGGCGACGTCGAGTCGGTTGAGGTCCCGAAGGATGTCGCCCTGGATGACGGACGCCTCTTCGTAGTGCTGGTCGTGGACTTCCATCCGCTGGAACGCGGCGAGCGCGTCTTCTTGGCGGCCATGCTCGAGCAGGATTTGCCCGACACGGAAGAAGTCGTTGCCGGATTTGGCGGCTTGCAGCTCGGCTTTGTAGTCGCCGGCGTCGCGGTAGAGTTCCATCGCGACGGTGAAATCACCTGCTTTTTCGTAGGCTTTGGCCGCTTTGGTTGTGTCTCCGACGAGCTTGTACAGGTCGGCCGCCATGCGGACGTCGCCAGACTTTTCGTACATGGCCGCGGCGGGCTCGAAGTCGCGGAGGTCGTTGAACAGCTCGGCGGCCTTCAGGTACTCGCCCGCTCGGGCGTAGTCGCGTGCGGCGCCGGCGCGGTCGTTCTCGGCGAGCTTCGCCTCGGCGCGATGTCGGAGCGCCTTTTCTTTGTCGCCGACGGATTCGTAGAGTTTGGCAGCGTGCATGGGGCGGCCAGCGTCGATGTAGATCGCGGCGGCGCGGTCGACCTCTCCAATCTCGGTGAACAGCTCGGCGGCGCGGCGTTTGAAGCCGGCGCGGTGCAGCAGCTCGGCGGCGTCGGGCGCTTGGCCCGCGTCCGAGAAGTACTCGGCGGCGCGCGCAGCCAACTCGCAGGCCGGGCGGATCGCCTTCACGTCGCCCCGTGCGAGTCCAAACTGGCGCTCGAACTCGTCGCGGAACATCTCCGCCGCGGCCAATCGCTCGCCGACGCGGTCGTAGCACTCGCCGGCTTCGCGCAGGCGATCCGAGGCTTTGAAGAGCTCTGCCGCTCGTCGGAAGTCCTTGGCCTTCGCGAACGACTCGGCCGCGCGCTCCGTGGCGTCGGCGGCGAGGAACTCTCGGGCTGCGGACGCGTACTGCTTCTTGCGGGCGAACGCTTCGGCGGCCATCAGCGGTGCGCCGCCCCGTTTGTACAGCGCCGCCGCGCGGGTCAGGTTGTTGTTCTTCTCTTGGGCCTCGCCCGCGCGAATCCAGTCCTCGCCTTTTTCGTAGACTTCGGACGCCTCGTCGAACCGCTCGTGGGAGAACAGGATGTCACCGGCTTGGCCGAACTTCCGCTCGTTCTCGAGCGACTTGATGCGCGTGCGAACGCTGCGATCCAGGCCCTCGCCGTAGGCGGAGAGGGCGCTCGCGCGGCGGTGGGCCTGCAGGATGAGGCCCGCGAAGATCGCGAGGAAGAGGCCGCCGATGATCGGGCCGCCGTGGTAGTCCTCGAAGAACTGCTGCTGCAGGGGGCGCGCGTCGACGACTTCGCCGGAGCCCTCGCCAGAACCGGCCTCGTCGGCGGCGGCCTGAGCCAAGAAGATGACGTTCGAGGAGCCGAGCAGCGCCAACGGGGCGATCGCGTGAGAAACCTGCCCGCGTGCTGGGCGAACGCTCGCGTCCCCGGCTGGGGATTCCCCCACGTGTTCCGAAGAACCGTGATGATTGCCGAAGATCACGAATGCGCTTTCCGATGGTAAGGACAAATTCCCCTGGAAATTAGCACCGCCGTGCGCGCTGGGTCAACTCGGTTGAGATCCGCTTCTCCAAACGTCGGCTGGCGTGTAAGTGTCTGTATGTAGAAGAAATTATCCACTGACACGGCCCCCCACATGTCGTCGTTGAACCGCACCTTGGCCCGCACATCCACCGCCACTCCCCGCATACGCCGCGGCGCACCACACGCGGCCGTGTTCGTCGGGTTCTTGCTTGCGAGCGTGTCCGCTGGCTGCGGAGGCGCGCAGGCGCATGAATCGCGTGCGCACTCGGTGGACGGCGCGTCTGGGTTTTCCGGCGGATGCGCTGGCGTTTTGTCGTCGCGAACGCTGGAAAGTGACGCCGTGGTGGGCGGTCGCGATGCCGCCCGAGATGGCCAGCACGCAGCAGCGCTGGCGCTGGGAGAGGCGGCGTTCCAAGGTTGGCAAGACGACGCCGCGGTCGCGTTCGGTGCAGGCGTCGCTGCGGCTGAGCGGCGGGCGTTCTTCGACCGGTGGGTGTTCGTAGACCCGCCGGTGCTGCGCGTGCACGTGGACCGGTTTGTGGTGGAGGAGCCGGTCGCGCTGCTGTTCGCGTGCAGCGCGCGTGCGGAAGGCGACGACGCGGCCATGGTGCAATGGCTTCGCCGAGGAGCGCTGCCGGAGACCGGGCTGGACGAGGCGCTTCAGGTCGCCGGGTTCGCCGTGGCCGGCTCAGGTGGATGACGTAGCGCTCGCGCGCCGCCGGTGACGCTACGCCTAGTCTCGAATGCGTTGGACGATGCGCTGGATGCGATTGCGCTCTTCACCGGCGGGCGCGGTCGCGAGGTAGCGCTCGTATAGGGTCACCGCCTCGGCCAGGTTGCCTTGACCATGGGCTGCGCGGGCGCGGGCGAGGTCCGCCTGGCCTTGCGCGATCACCTCCGGGTCAGGCGCTCGCTCTCGCGCTGTTCGGTTGCGTCGTGATTCGGCCCGCGCCTGACGCAGCTCCTCGGCGCGCGTCTCGCTGGCGTCCCTTGCGGCCCGGACGGCGATGGTGTTGGCGGCTTGGGCTGCATGAACAGCGCGCTGCGTTTGCATGGCGTGGCGCGCGGCGCTTGTCGCGTCGGTGGTGACTTCGCTCGCTGCGCCCAGTGCGGCTTGGAGCGACAGCGCGGCCCCATCGGGTGAAGGGGGGACGGATAGGGCTGTGCCCGCGACCGCCGGCGCGGAGATCGCGGGCGGATTGGTGGCCGCGCTGGTCTCTTCAGGGGCTGGGCCCGCACCGAGCAGGCTGACGCCTACGAATGCGGTGGTGAGGGAGGCGAGCACGAACGCGGCGCCGATGCCGATCGCGCCGTTCCGCGAGAGTTGCGGTGCGGTCCGCGCGGGGACGGCGGTGGCGTCCGGTGTGTCGGACAACAGGGAGCGCGCGGAGGAAGCGGACGCCTTTGCGGCGACCGCGCCGTCGAGCGTAGGGGTGGATGCGCCGGAGGCTTCCAGCGCGGCGGTCGCGATCGCGTGCTGACGCTCCAAGCTGGCGATCAGGCGAAGTGCGGCCGCGAAGTCTCCTGCTGCCGGGCGCTCGACGGGGTCTCGCCGAAGCGCGCGGGTGACCACGGAGGCGAAGTGGTTGGCGGCTTCGGTCGACAGTCCAGGGGCTCGGATAGCTGGCAGCGGTTGGGTGAGCTTGTTTGCTAGGGCCGCGAGCGGTGTTGGTGAGGCGAAGGGCAGCGCGCCTTCGAAGCTCTCGAAGGCGATAACGCCGAGCGCGTAGACGTCGCTTGCAGCGGTGAGCGAGAGCTGACGCGCTTGCTCTGGTGCGAGATAGGCGGGTGTGCCGAGCACGCCGTCTCGGGCGGGGGCGCCCACCTCGACGGCGAGGCCAAAGTCGACAACCTTGGCCCGCCAGCCGGTCGTTCGGCGTTCAAGGAGCACGTTCGAGGGCGTGATGTCGGTGTGAATCAACCCGCTGCGGCGGGTGTGTTCCAGGGCATCAGCGACCTGCGCGAGGATCTCCAAGCGCTCGGCGTGTGACAGGGTGCCGTCGGCGAGCGCTTGGCGTAGCGTGGGGCCGTCGACGAGCTCGAGCACCACGAACGCAGCGCCGTCGGCATCGGTCCCGGCGTCGACGACGTGGGCGATGTTCGGGTGCGAGAGTCGGGCGGCGAGCGTGGCTTCGCGCCGAGTCCGCTCGGCGAATTCCGCGTCGACGAATTTGACGGCAACGGGTCGACCGAGCGCGAGCTGAGTTCCCCGGTAGACGTTACCAACCGCGCCCGAACCGATGTGTTCATCGATCCGGACGCGATTTCCAACTTGGGCGCCGATCCGCGCGTCCACGCGGGGCTAGGCGAGCTGAATACGGAACGGCTGCTGACCGATGAGGATGAGCGCACCGCTGGCGAGCTCACGTTCGCCGCGGATGCGCACAAACGTACCGTTGCTGCTCTTGAGGTCTTCGACGAAGTAGCGGCCGGAGTCCTGGAACACGCGGGCGTGCTTGCCGGACACGTAGCCATCGTCACGGAAGAGGATGTCTCCTCGCTCACGTCCGATGACGACCTCGGCTCCGCGGAGCAGGAAGGTGAAGGACGCCTGGTCGGGCGCGCTGATGCGCTCGAGCTTGCCCCACGCTCCGGCGGGGTTCGAGCCGGCGACGATGGTACCGTCGGCGTTCGGCGCGACTTCGGAGTCGGCGAGATCGAGGAGTTGGAAGCGCAACACTTCCTGGCCCACGCGGATGAACTCCCCGTGCTGGATCTCGGTGATCTCGGTGATGCGGTAGTACACTCCGTTGAGCGAATCTTCGTCGCGCACGTTCACGCGTTCACCGTTCACGGTGAACGTTGCGTGCTTCGGGCTGAGGAAGGGGTCACGCGAGAGCACTTCTGCGCTGCTGTCGCGGCCGACCACGTTCACGCCTTGTTCGAGCGGGAAGGTGTC
>CBDUJZ010000106.1:0-17991 GCA_965367675.1 uncultured Myxococcales bacterium
CACGGCGTGTACATGACCGAAGTCGACGGGCGGTATGCGAACGGTCCCGGCGCGGTGAACGAGTCCATGGCCGACCTGTTCGGCACGTTGGCCCACGTCGTCGACGGCGAGTGGCCGTGCGACGACACCTTCTCGTCCATCTGTAACCCCGGGCGCGACCACATGGACGAGTACTGCGCGGAGTACAGCGATCCACCATGCCCCGAAGACGGCGGCGGGGTGCACAGCAACAGCGACATTCTGAACTACATTGGGACGCTGATCGTGCAGGGCGGCATGCACCGCGACGGCGGCCCGAGCCTGGGCGGGGGCATTGGCGTGGCGCGGTTCGAGCAGCTGCTCTACGGCGTGCTGTCGCAAGATTTGTTCCCCGACGGCGGCTTGATCGACACCTCCGAGTTGTTGGTCGCCCGCGCGGAGTTGTACGCGCGTCGCTCGGTGGCGGGCTTCACGCCTGCCGTCACCTGCTTGGTGCGAAACGCCGCGGGGTCCGCGGGCATGGGCACCGGCGATGCCGACTGCGACGGCATCCAAGACTTCGCCGAAGACGACGACGACAACGACGGCGTGCTCGACGGCGACGACAACTGCCGAAGCAGCTGGAACCCGCAACAGGCCGACCTCGACGACGACGGCCTCGGCGACGCCTGTGACGCCGACATCGACGACGACGGCGTCCCGAACGCCGACGACAACTGCGTCCGCGTTGCCAACCCGGGTCAGGAGGACGTCAACGACGACGACATCGCCGACGCCTGTCAGGACTCCGACTTGGACGGCGTTCCCGACCCGATCGACAACTGCCCGCGCGAGCCCAACCCCGACCAGGGCAACGCCGACGGCGACGAGTCCGGCGACGCCTGCGACGACGACAGTGACAACGACGGGATGTTCGACGGCGACGACAACTGTCCGCTCGACGCCAACCCAACCCAAGCCGACAGCGACTCCGATGGCGCGGGTGACGCCTGCGACAATTGTCCCGACCTCGCCAACCCGGCTCAGCTGGACCCCGACAACGACGGGCTCGGCAACGCATGCGATGTCGACGACGACGATGACTGGATCCTGGACGAAGACGACAACTGCCCGGACGTTCGAAACCAAGACCAACTCGACCAGGACGGGGACGGTGTGGGCTCGGCCTGCCAGGTCGGCGAGCTCGTCGAAGTGTTCGAAGTCCTGACCTCGGACGCGTTCCCGTGGACGGTGATCTACGACGCGCTGGGCGGGAGCGAGGGGCTCGGTATTCCGATCTGCACGCCTGGCACATGCGACGCCAACGCGGAGACGCTGCCGGTGGTCGAGCTACACGTGCTGGCCGAGGACGCGGTCCAACTCTTTGTCGTGGACGGAAGTGGCGCCGTGGTCGGCCAGTCGCTCTTTGGCAACGGCGCCTGGGAAGGCGGAGCCACCGTGGTGTTCCAGCCAACCGGAACGGATTGGTCACTGGTCGAGAGCGCCGTGGACAGCGTCGCGCCAACGTTCTCGCTGGTCGTCGTGCCGCTCGAGCATGTGCCCAGCCTCAACATCGAGGTCAGCATGTCGTTCGTTTCGGTCGTCGCGCCGGGGCCCCGCTGCGGAAACGGCGTCGTCGAAGCTGGCGAGCTCTGTGACGAGGCCGCGCTCGGCGGTCAAACCTGCGAGGACTACGACTTTGCCGGCGGTGAGCTCGGCTGCTCAGCGCTGTGCGAGCCAACGTTCGACGCCTGCGAGCTGTGCAACGACCCGATCGACTGCGCCAGCAACGCCTGCCTCGCCGGCGGTATGTGCGGCGTGTGTTCCGCAACATCCCCGTGCATCGCGCCCTACGCATGCTTCGACGGTGAGTGTGAGCTGTTCTAGAGCGCCGAGCAGTCCACCGTCTCGGGCGCCACGTCGAGGTGGCCCAAACACGTGCCCTCGTTGTCATCGCTGTTGGTGCCGTCCGGGCACACCGTGTTTTGCCAGCGGATGTTGGTCAGATTCTCGGGCTTCTCGCGGCCGATGTAGCTGCCGAGCAGCGAGGCGTTGCTCATGTTTGCGCCGTTGAGCTTGGCGTTAGACAGGTCGGCGCACAGCACGGTGGCGTCGGTAAAGTCGGCTCCGCGGAAGTCGGCGCCGATGAACAGCGCGTTGGAGATCTGCGCGTTTCGAAGCGACGCGCCGTAGAACTTGGCGGCCACGAACTGGGTGGCGATCGACAGCGGCGCGGCGGTGATCGACACGTCGTCGAGGTTGGCGTTCGTGAAGTTGCCGGCGCGCATGTACACGTTGGCCATGGTGGCGCCGGACAGGTTGGCTTCCACGAACCTGGGGGCGGAGAACATGGACTTTTCGAACGTCGCGCCGGACAGGTTGGCGCCCTCGAAGTCGCTGCGTTCCACGCGGGCGGTCGAGAAGTCGCCGCCGCTGAGGTCGGCGCGGTTGAAGCTGGAGTCGGCGATGAGCGCGCCCGACCATGCGGCGCCTGCGAACGCCTGGTCGTCGCACGACACGTGGGAGGCGTCCGGCGCGCTTCCGGCCGACAGCGGGCAGGCGTCGTCTTCGGCGCATCCGGCGATGCAGGCGGTCGAGAGAGCGGCGATGGCGAGTGTGCGGAACTTCATGAGGCTTCACGGTGAAGGGTGTGGGTGAGCCGTCGACTCACCAACTGGAGCACATTGCGGGATTCTGAGGCGAGGTATTCGTCGAACGCGGCGCGGGACACCTGCAGGAAGCGACCGTTGGCGGTGTCTACGCTGACGGTGGCGGCGCGGGGCTCGCCGTTGATCAGGCCGATCTCGCCGATGGTCTCGCCAGCGCGAATTTCGGCGACGCGGAGGTCGGAGCCGTCGTTGCGGCGGATGTGCACCACGGCCACGCCGTCGAGCATGCACACCACGCCATCGCTGGCGTCGCCTTGGCGCACGATCACGTGCCCGCGTTCGGCGTCCACCGGCGTGCTGTGGCGTAGCAACCGGGCGATCGATTCGGGCGCGGCGTCGGCGTAAAACTCCGTACGGTGGAGCTTGGCGACCCACTGCAGCAGCGGCGGGCACACGCGGCCGTCGGATTCGAGCGTCTCCCGCGCGACCCGGGCGACGAGCCAGTCGGGGTGGTCGTCTTCAAGCAGCATGCGGGCCTGCGCACAGGCCGCCGCGGCGTCGTGCGTGGTCCACCAGCCGAGCAGCGCGGCCTGGGTCATGGGCGAAAAGATATGCCGCATGGCCGCCACCGACTCGGGCGTGGGTGCGGACGCGGAGCTGACCACGCGGCCAGCGCCCTCGAACCGAATCTGGGAGCGCGCGGCGGTGGCCACCTCGCCCAGCCGGTCTTCCCACGTTTGCAGCTCGCCGCCGCGCTCCACTTGCTCATCGAGCAGCGCCTCGAGCGCTTCGGGGGCGGCGACGGCGGCGCGGCGGACCAGCGCCAGCGCTTCGGGGGTGCCGGCGAGCGAGGCCACCACGCGCAACAGCTCGCGGAGCAGCTTCTGCTGGGCGTGCCGGATCTGGTGTCGCGCCAGCAGCGCGAGCGGTTGGTCGGGTGCGCTCTCGGCGATGTACGCGGCCCAATCGCCGAGCGTGCCCACCTGCTCCATGCGCCGATTGCCGCCGGCCACGATGGCGCCGTCGGTACCGGCAAGCGCGTCGACCGCCGTCGCATGCTGGGCGTCGGTGATGCGGTAGGCGCCCTGCAGCACCAGGATCTCACGCTGCGCGTCGGGCGTGGCGAACGCTTGGGCGATGGGGATGCCCGCCTCACTCTGGCGCCGAACCAGCGCCGCCAGGGCGTCGCGGTACGCGTTGGTGCGCCACAGCGCCTCGGCATCGAGCATGGCGTCCACATCGCCGCCGCCCGCGCCGAGCTCGGCCATGACCTCGCGGTGCACGTCGTCGTCCAGGTTCAGCTGTTCGCGCAGCTCGCGGGCCATCTCGTGCACGGAGCCGAGCGCGCCGGTGTTGGACGCCAGCAGGTCGCTGAGCATGTCGCGGTACAGGCGGCGGCGGGCGGTGGCGTCGACCTTGGGCAGCACCTTTCCGAGCGCGTACACCTCTTCGAACGAGAGCTCTTCGAGGGCGCGGCCGTCGAGGGCGTCCGACAGATCGATCTGGCTGTTGCCAAGCTGCGAGCGCAGGCGGCTGCCCACGGACTCAACGGTGTAGGTGCGCGGGGTGCGGCCCCAAGCGCGCGCCAGCCACACGGCGCTCACGGCGACGATGAACACGTCGAGCACGGAGCTCACCGCGGTGGGCATCAGGTTGATGTTGGGGCGTCCGCCGAAGAAGTAGAACGCGTTGATCGCGAGTGCGCCGCTCACGATGTAGCTGCGGTGGCGCACCAGCTCCTCGCTGAGCGCGCGGCCGGAGCGCTTGGAGAGCGCAACGAGCGCCTTCTCGATGCCGATGCCGATGCCGAACGCGGCCACCACGCTGAGCGCGATGGTGAGCGGCGCGGCGAGCGCTTTGACGAACCAGGTGCCGTCGTTGAGCCAGAAGAAGCCCGGCGAGAGCAGGCCCGCGAGCTGGCCTTCTTCGTGGGTCCAGGCGCCCGAGAAGTAGTAGCTCCAGTTGCCGGCGTAGAGGCCGTAGTAGCCGTAGAACCCGAAGATCATGCCCACGTAGCCGTAGTGGACAAAGCGGCGGCCGGGCTCGTGCAGGCGGGTCCAGTACTGGCGTTCGAGGTCGATATCGGGGCAGGCGCTCATGCAGCCCACGCAGGTGCTCACGTCGCCGTCGCTGCCGGATGTGCGGCACATGGACTGCGGGATCGCGGCGCGGTCCACGTGCGGCCAGCTCTCGAACAGGCCGCGCGGCTCGGTGTAGATTTTCTGCACCGGCGACAGCGGGCACACGTAGTGGCACCAGGTCTTGCCGCCGAACAGGTAGCCGACGGTCATGGCCGCCGCGATCACAAACAAGAAGAAGACGGCGAGCGCCACGCGGTTGGAGTTGATGAACAACAGGCGGATGGTCACGCCGAGGCACAGCAAGGCGAACGGGAGCACGCTGGGGTGTCGACCGAGCCAGGAGTCGGGGCCGATGAACACGTGCCGCCACTGCACGTTGCCGCTCGCGCGGTTCAGGTGCGGGATGCGGCGCTGGATTCCCAGCTTGCGCGGCACCTGCATGAGCGCCGACAGCGGGCAGATCCGGCGCCAAGCCTCGTGGCCGAGCAGCATGAACGCGAGCGGCAGCGCGGGCAGCGCCATGGTCCAGAAGAAGCGCGCGCCCATGGGGTACGGGCGCTCGATCACGCACTCGCCGCGCACGCGGGTGCAGCGCGAATCGCACTCGCCGACGGCGTTTCCGCCCCAGTCGATGGTGCCGTCTCGCTCGATGGGGCACATGTAGCCGTCGTCGCCCGCCTCTGCGGCCAACCGGTTGAGCCGAAACGGGCTCATGGCCGCCGTGGGGTCGGTGAATCGCGCGGTCACGGGGTCGTGGAACAGCGACGCGATCAACACGAGCCAGCCTACGACGAGGCTCCAGCGGATGATGGCGATCGTGCGCTCTCGCAATGCTCCGAACACGTTAGAGCTCCAGGTGAATGTCGGAGGTCGCGTTGCCCACACAGAGCAACACGTACCCTGCGGACTCGTCGTCAGGGTCCAGGCCGCCGGCGTTGTCGAACGTGACCTTGCCGCGGGTGCAGCGCGCGCGGCATGAGCCACAGCTGCCGCTACGGCACGAGCTCTCGACGTCGATTCCAGCGTCCTCGAGGGCGTCCAGCAGGGGCACGTCGGTGGCGACCAGCAGCGTGGTGTCGTTGACCGTCACCTTCCACGACGGCGTCGACGGCTCCGGCTCGGCGCCCACCGCGGGCAGCGCGCGGTTGGGCGTGAGCTGCGCGGGCAGGTGCTGAATTCGCGGCACCGGCGGGCGCGTCTCGGGCAGCTCGGACGCCATCGACGTGCGGAGCGCGCTCGGGTTCGGCAACATCGCCTTGATGCTCTGCCCAGCGGTCACCGGCGGCGCCTTCTTGGGCCGCGAGCCGCCGCCGAAGCTCTCAAAGTGGAAGCGCGACATATCGAAGCCGGCGTCGCGGAACACGCCCTTGGCGGCCTCCATGAACGGCACCGGACCGCACAGATACACCGTGCGCTGCTCGAAGTCGGGCACGGACGCGAACAGCGCCTCGCTACAGAAATACCCGCGCAGGCCCTTCCAATCCGGGTCGTCGCCCGACATGCAATACACCGCCCGGAAGGCGCGCATGCGGCGGGCGTACACCTGCAGCTCGTCGGCGCAGATCAGGTCCGCGGGGGTGCGCGCGCCGTGCCAAAACACCACGTCGGTATCCAGTCCCAGGTCGTGGCAGTAGCGGCTCATGGACAGCATGGGCGTGACGCCGGAGCCGCCGCTGAGCAGCAGCACTTTGGCCGGCTTCTCGTTCGCGATGCTGAACTTGCCGCCGGGCCCGCGGATGTCGATCTCCATGCCCGGCTCGGCGTTGTCGGCCAGCCAGTTGGACACCAGGCCGCCAGGCACGCGCTTGATGGTGAAATGCAGCCGCTCGGGACGCGAAGGAGAGCTGCTGATCGTGTACGTGCGGCGGACGGCTTCGCCCTCGATCTGCAGCGTCAGCGTGGCCGATTGCCCCGGCAGATATGCGAAGTCAGCGCCGTCGACGGCCTCGAACTCGAAGGTGTTTACGTCGTGGGTCTCGGCGACGCGCTTCACCAGGCGGACGATGGTGCTGCCGCTGGTCCAGCGAGCCCGCTCCGGCGCGCTGGCGATGGGCGCGGCAGGCAGGCCCACCATGCCGATCGCGGTCCGCGTGCTCTGATTGCCGACCACAGGGGCGCCGGTCGCCGGCTCCTTGACGGTCGCCCGCGCGACGGACTGCTCGAGCCAGCGTTCGAGCGCGGCGCGGGGCGCTCGACCGCGGAACCCGGGGTGCGCGGACTTGGCCAGTGCTCTCCCAAGCACCTGAAAGTCCTGAACAATCCCGGCGCGGGCGTCCGCTTGTTCGTGCGACAGCCAACGGGCCAGCGCGCTGCCGAGGACGGCCCACGTGAGCGTCTGCTCGCCGGTCTCTGCTTCGCGCCAGAGCGCCTCGAACCGCGCCAGCACGCCCTCCATGTGCTCACGCGTCTCGATGCGCTGACACCACTGCAGGTTGGCGCCGCGCGCGCGGAACTCGCCGACGACGAAGCCATCGCGGTCACCCGCGTCGGCGCTGATCAAGCGCAAGAGCGCGAACAGGCAGTCTTTGTACGAGGTCAGCACGGGCTAGAACTTGAGGCGGACGGTGAGCGACACGTTGTCGTTGTGTCCGCGGCGCTCGCGCGTCGGCGGGTCCGCGCCCTCCAGCGGGTCGTTCTCGACGCGGTAGTTCGGGTCGTCGCGGTAGCCCACGTCGGCGCGGTAGAACGTGGTCGAGTTCAGGTACTCGAGCGAGGCATCGAACCACGTGAGCGGGCGCCAGATGACGCCGCCGAAGTAGCCGAAGTTCTGGTACGCCTGCCCGTAGTCCACGTCGTCCTCGTCGCCCGACTCGGCGCCGAACGAGCCCACGAGCGAGAAGCACGCGTTCAGCTCCACGCCGAGCTCCGCCCAGCCGCCATAGCCGCGCACGGCCTCGACATCGCGCAGCGTGCCGGCCATCGCGCCCGCGGCGAACACGTCGTCGGCGTCCCAGTAGTCCTTGTACACACCGTGCCGCGAGAACAGGCCGTTCACGTTGGCGCCGATCCACGCTTGGCCTTGCAGCCACACGGGGCCGGCGGTCACGCGCAGGTCGAAGCTGCCGAGCCACGTGGGCACGTCGACCTCGTCGTAGCGCAGCTCGCCGTTGCGGTATCCGGGGGCCATCTCGATGCCGCGGACCACGTCGTAGCGTTCGCGGCCGATCTGGCCGGCGAGGCCGAGCTCCAGGTTCGGCGTGCGGACGGCCATGCGGCCCTGCAACCACGGCAGGTTTCCGCGCGCCCCGGGGTCGAGCACGTCCGGGCGGAGGATCGCGCGGGCGCCGTCAGCGCTCTGCGGACGCACGATCGCGACGCGGGCGAGCACCTCGACGTCGGACGAAACGGGCGCGTCGATCTCGACGCCGAGCTGCGGCAGCCGGTTCCAGATGGCGCCGGAGAGCGTGTGCAGCGCTACCGCCATGTGGCCGAGCGAGGTGGGCAAGCGCGGGGTGACGATGGACCAGTCCTGGCCGGCGACGAACCGCGCGCGGTCGGTGCCGATGCGCAGGTTGGCGTGCCGCAGGCGGATGGTGGTCTGGCTGACCGCGCCCGGGCCGTTGCTCTCGTTGAGGCCCCACAGGTCGAACTCCAACTGCGTATCGGCGCGGGCCGACTCACCCCAGGTGTAGGCGGCGCGCAGCCCAACGCGGGACTGCCGCGCGCTCATGGTGAAACCGCCCTGCCCCGGCAGCTCGTCGTCGAGGCCCGAGCCCACCGCGGCGCCCGTCGGCGACTCCGCCGTGGGGAACGGGAGCCCGGAGTTGTACACCGTGTTCGCGACGATGATTCCGTACGGGCGCAGCGTAAGCTCGGCGTCCGCCGCGCGAACCCGCCACGAGATGTGACCGTCGTGGACCTCGGGACGCAGCGCAGAAGTGGGCTCGGCGGTGATCTCCGCGGCGAGCTCCTCGGTGTCCTCCTCGGTGTCCTCCGCGGCCTCATCGGCGACCACCTCTGAGGCCTCCGCGACGACCTCGGGAGCCGGCTCGACGACCGCCTCCGCGGAGGCGCTGGGGCTCAGCCCGGGCGCGCCGACGCCGGTGAGCAAAGCGAGCGCGAAAGCAGCGCGTGTACCAACCTGAAGAGCGCTCATTCGGCACCTCCCGCGCGCGCCGGGTCGCAGGTGGGCGTCACCTCGACGAGCGAACAGCCATCACCATCGACCGGGTGCAGCAAATCCATATTGGGGTCCACGATGCCCGCGTTGAACGGGTCGAACGGCGCCAAGCAGGTGCGGCTCTCGACGCACGGGTCGGTGAGCGCGCCCATGAACGCGACCACCTCGTCGATGACCACCGGCGGCGCCTCGACGAACGGATATCCGCCCGCCGACTGAAGCGCGCGGATGGCGGCCTCGCTGTTGAACTGCGCGTTCTCGGGCGCCGGGTTGAACTGCAAGCCCGCGAACTCGAACGCCGCGAGCGACGCGACCGGGTCCAGGTGGGCCTCGACGATGCCGCGCAGTGAGTCGTACGCGCCGTGGTGGCCCCAGGGGCCGGTGACGGTCACGTTGAGCAGCGTGGGCGTGCGGAACTGGAAGCGCTCGCTCGCGTTTCCGGTGATGCCGCCGCGGCCCCAGTCGCCATCGCCGAGCGGGCCGTGCGCCTTGCCGGGGCCCATCTGCACGAGCCCCACGTTGTGGTGGCGCTCATCGCTGAACAGGTCGCCGCTGTGGCAGCTCGCGCAATCGGCGCCGCCATCGGCCACGCTGCGGAAGAACCACAAACCACCGCGGATCTGCTCCGGGCTCAGCGCCTCCATATCGCCCGCAATAAAGCGGCTCAGCGGCGTCTCGGCGAACGACAGCGTGTGCTCGTACGTGAGCAGCGCGTCGACGATCGTGTCGAACGACACCCACTGGCGGGCCTCTTCGACGGTCGGCGGGTTCGCCGGGTCAAACGTGGGGTCGTAGGCCGCCGCGAACGCCAGCGGCCACGGGTTGTCCGCGGGCGCGACGCCATGCACGTCCTCGAGCATCGGCGCGCACGGACCATCGCCGGCCAGCTTCTCCGCCAAGCAGTCGCCGTACTCGTACGTATCGAGTTCGGGCAGCCGCAGGCCGCGCATGACCACTTCGGAGTTGAGCGGAAACGGGATGTGCGCAGCCAGCAACGAGCGACCGGCGAGGATATCCTCGCGGCCATGGCCCACAAACGGGGTGCTGATGCCGTTGCCGTCATCGCCGCCCGCCAACGCTTGGCCGCCGAGCGCTTCGACGCGGCAGTCCATGAGGATGCAGTGGTCCCACGCCGCGGCGTTGAACATGGTGGGCGCGTTGCGCGGAACAGGCTTGCCGCGCGACCCCGGCGCGAAGTTACGGTCCAAGCCCATCACAGCCGGCGCAGCGGCGCTCGGCCCGATCGGCAGCGGCCGCGCGTCGCCGCCGCCCAACGTGTTCACGTGGCACGAGACGCACGCGGTATCGCCCTGCCCGGACAGGTGGGTCGTGTAGAACAGCTGCATGCCGAGCTGCGCGACCGGGTCGTTCTGGATCTGGTCCACCGGCGAGTCCCAGGGACCATCGCCGAACAGACCACGGCCGCCGAGCGGGTCACCGTCGAGGCCGCGCGCGCGGAGCTCTTCGAGCAGCAGCCCATCGGGGGAGCGCCCTTCGTCGCCGGATTGCAAAGTGGGCTCCCCGGTGTTCTCCGCGCAGGCGGTAAGAACAACCAAGGGGAGAGCAAAAACCAACTTGACCTGCTTCAGCATCGAGCTCCTGAGCGCTGTCGTCCACACACCGTAGGACATGCTACGACACGCACGCAGCCGCACGCACATGCCCGTAAACATTAGACTTTTCAACTAGCACACAAAGGCACCACCCCCCAAGTCCCACGCGTTCAACGCCCCTGGCGCGCGCCTGCTGTCCCCCCTACGCGCGACCCTAAGGGCGCAATCTCCAAACGGAGAACGCCGGGGTCCGAGCATCGTCATCCGCCCCCAGCGGCGGCACTTCATGAGGCCGGTTCGCCGTGAACCAGATCGCGCCGTCGTCATCACACGCGATAGCCACCGGGTACGAGAACCGCGGATCGGAGATCACCTCGACCGGCGATCCTCCTGCGCGGTCGAGCGCCACGATTCGTGCGTCCTCCAGGTCGGACGCCAGCAGCTGTCCGTCCGCCGCGAACGCGATGCCATCAGACACCGGCTTGGGGATCCACGCGATGCCCGCCTGCAGGGCCTCGGCGTCCACCGTGGGATCGCGGAGCAGACGCGTCGCGACCGAGTACAGCCGCGCGCTATCGGTCCGGCCCCAGTACAGCGTGTCGGCGTCGGGCGAGAGCGCGATCGCGTTCGCACCCACCCGCCATAGCATCGGGCTATCTGGCTCCCCCAGCACGATCGCGTTGCCATCGATGACCATATCCCGCGTCGGGACCGGGCCCACCGACGCATGTCCTACGAGCAGATTGCGCGCCACGTCGCGGTGAATCTCCAGCGTGACCAGCGACGCCATGCCGCCGATCCCGGTCTGCGTGATGTACACAAAGCCGTGCGCGGTATCGACGGCCAGATCGTTCAGGAGCGACGTCTCCACCGGCGCGATCTCCTCGGTGAACACGTGACGGAACACCTCGCGCTCGGCCACCGTGTCCCACACCACCAGCTTGGCCCGACCCGGCTCGGCGGTCCCGTGATCGACGCGTCCGTTGTCGAGAATCCAGAGCCAGCCGTTGGCGTCTGCGTGCAGGCCGTTCACGGAGATCAGCGCGTCGGTGCCCGTCCCCAGGGCGTTCGCTTCGAGCGACGGATACGGCTGCAGCGCTTCGCCGGTCCACTCGACGACGGTCGCGCCGCCCTCTTCGACCGAACGCGGCAGCGCGATGAACGTGCGGTCGCCCACGCGCGCGATTCCGGAGGGCATACGCGTGAGCTCGAGCATGAGCTCCAGCGTGGCGCCCTGTTCGACACCGGCTTCAGAACCGTGCTCAGAGCCGTGCTCGGCGACCACCGCCTGGGAAGCGGCTCCACATCCGCCGAGGCTCCACGCGAGGCCGACGATCAGCGCCAGGCGTACGCACGATCCTGCGGGACGTCCGCCCTTCGAATGAACCGTTGAAGGTCGAGGCATGTCAGCGGATCGCATTGGAGTGAACCGGGAGTGTGTGTACAGTCTGGCGCTCGTAGAACGCCGCGTGAAACAAGACCGCCATGCCCGAAAGTTCAAGTTCTGTTAGGCCCGCCCAGCGCAAATCCGCGTCGTTCTTGCGCTTGCTGCGCCACGTGGGTGGTGCAACGCTCGGCCTCACGCTGACCGCTTGCCCCGGGTTCGGTGACCAAGACCCGAACGTGTTGGTGGACGGCCCCACCTGTGAATCGGTGCAAGCGGTGTTGTCCGTGCGCTGCGCCGGCTGTCACGGCGAGACGCCCCGCCAAGGCGCCCCCGTAAGCCTGCGGCTCGACGTCTTCGAGGACACCCCGGGCGCCGACGGAATCTACTCCGCGCGCAACGACGTGCTGAACACGATCCTCACCGCCACGATGCCGCCTCCCCGCACCGTCGAAGGCGTCGTCACGGCGCGCGAACGCGAGGTGCTCGAGGGCTGGATCGCCGCCGGAGCGAACTTCGACGACTGCCGCCAGGTGGCCGTCGACGCAGGGTTCTCCGACGCCGCGACCGACGCGGGCACCGGCCTCGACGCGACCGGACGCGACGTCACGATGCCGGACGGACCGCCGCCGACACTCACCGAGCTGCACGAGACCATCTTCAACCGCACCTGCGGCTCGCACCACCTGAACGGCCGCGTGTCGCCATGGCTCGCGAACAACTCCGGGCTGCGCGGGCGCCTGCTGCTCGACAGTGAACAGCTCGACATGCCGCTCGTCGACCCCGGGAACCCGCTCAACAGCTACTTGATGCACAAGCTGTGGGGCACGCATCGCGACGTAGGCGGCGTGGGTCAGATCATGCCCATCGGCCCAGACCTGACCGAGGAGCAGATCGACCAAGTCGCCGCATGGATCATCGCCGGCGCAGAGTAGACGCTGGTTACAGGAACGTGTGCAGCTGGAGCAGCATCTCGCTGATCGGGTCCAAGCCGCCGGGCAACAGCGCCATACGGTACGCCAGATCGACCGACAGGTACGACACCGGGAACCACTCGGCGCCCAGCAGGAAGCGGTGCTGGTGGTCCTCTTCGAAGTCGATGTTCGGGTCGACCCATTCGTAGCGCACGCGCGGGGTGAGCCCCATGAGCGGGTTGCGCGCCTGCACCTCGAGGTACGCGACGAGCATGTCCGTCGGGTCCTGGGTTTCGCTAAACCGGGTGCGCATCCAGTCGACTTCGGCGAGCGTGATGATCGGGTCGAAGTTGAGGCCAAACATCAACCCGCCGCCGGTCTCTTGGTATCCCTCTTCGCCTCGGAACAGGTGCGCGGTGCCGCCGAGTTGGTAGCCGAGGCCCTTGTATCCGCCTTGGCCGGTGGTGCCGAGGCCGCGGGTGAGGTTGTTCTCGCCGGGCCAGTTTTCGACGCCTTGGCCGTAGAGGGCCAGGTTGCCCCACCACTCGTTGGGCGCGGTGCCGACCTCGACTCCGTAGCCCTGTCGGTACTGGTCAAAGCCGGTGTAGCTGCGGATGAACGCGGTGTGGTCGGGCACGCGCCAACCGTAGGGGAGCGTGAAGCGACCAGCGCGCACGTACGTGTTTCCCTTGAGGCTGTTGACCATGAAGAACAGCTCGCGGAGCCAGATGCGGTCCTGCGCGTCGAAGCCGCCGTCGTAGCGGTCCTGGCTGCCTTGGATGCCCAGGTCGAGGTACGCGGTCAGGTGCTCGGTGGGATGCGCCGCCAGGTAGCCCTGCAGCTCCATGGGGAACGCGGCGATGTCGCGGATGTCGGTCTGTGACGTTGGGAACACGGCCATGGTGCGCAGGTCGCCGCCAGCGCTCCAGGTGGGATCGGGGCGGATGCCGCCGTAACGATCCTCGAGCGTGGTGTGGTCGATATCGCCGCCCCACCAGCCGTCGAACCCGTTGATCAGGCTGTAGGTGCCCTCGGTCGGCTCGCCCTCGCGGGCGTATCGCGTGGGATCACCGGCAGGGCGCGATCCCCAAGTAGCGAGCTCCTGACGCGCGTAGTAGCGGCCAGCGGAGTTGCGCAGACCGCCGCCCGTCGGGCTCACGTGACAAGCCATGCAATCGAGCGCGCAGCCGCGTGCGAAGCGGTCCTCCGGGTTGTTCCACCCCACGGGCTCGATGTGACACGAGTTACAGCGCGCGGCGGAGTTGACCCCGTGGAACGGCGTGGCGTCGGCATCGGCAGCGAAGCCGAGGACGCCCATGGCGACGACGGCACACACGATTGCAGGGAGCGCAGTCGCTGAGAGACCAGCAAAGGAGGGCAGCGGTCGGGTCACGGTTGTACCGGGGTGCGAGCGACATGGGAGACGCCTACAATGCCCGGATCACGCGCGCTGCGCCAGTAGCCGACGCTCCCGCGCGGGAGCACTCAAAGGCTACGTGTCGACTACGCTTCTTTGCGGGGAGCATCGAACAGCGACAACAGCTCCACGTGAGCCGTCTGGGGCAGCATATCGTATGCGCGCACCGAACGCAGCGTTCGACCGGCCGCGACGAGCGCTTTTGCGTCTCGCGCGAAGGTCTCGGCGTTGCAGCTCATGTATAGAATCGCGCAATCCATGTTGGCGATCCGCTCAAGCACCTTGGCGCTGAGGCCCTTTCGCGGCGGATCGACCACAACGGCGGCCGCTTTGTCCCAGCCGCGCGGGAAGCCCTTCTGCAGGTCGACGGAGGCGATGGTCGCCGTGACGCCCGCGCCATCGGCGGCGGCGGTCATCGCCTTGACGGCGGCCGGCACACTCTCGGCGGCGAACAGCGAGCGGCCGGTGGCGAGCGCCAGCGGTACACCCAACGCGCCAACGCCAGCGTACAGGTCCCAGATCGCGCCTTCGCGGTCACCGATCGTGCTCTTCAGCTCCGTGATGGCGTCTTGCACCATGCGCTCGGCGATCGGGTAGTTCAGCTGGAAGAACGAGTCCGTCGACAGGCCGAATTTGACGCCGCCGTGGGTGACTTCGAGCGGCAGCAGGCCGGCCATGTGCACGGCGGGTGACACGCGCAGCGCGTTGGTCGACTCACCGTTTTGCGAGTGGGCCACGCCGCACACGTGCTGAATGCGCAGCACGTTGGCGCAGAACGGGCCGATCCACTCCTTGGCGGCGCCGTTGGTGATCAGCTCGACGATCACGTTGCGCTGCCCGTCGTTGCGCACCGAGAAGTGACGCAGTCCGTGCGGCGCGGGCGCGATCGGGATCCCCGCCTTCTCGGCTTGGGCGACCACGGCCGAGGCCACATCCGCGAGCGGGAGCGCGAGCACGCGGCAGCCGTCCATACGGGCAAAGTCGCCGGTGCGCGGCGTGCGCGAACCGAAGTGCACGCGCCCTTCTTCGGTCTTCCACACCGAGAAATTCGAGCGATTTCGGTAATATACCTCGCCCTCGGGCGCCATCATCTCGACCGTAACACCCAGGTCCGTGAGGGCGTCCTGCGCGACAGCGAGCTTGGCGGCCCGCTGCGCGTCGGCGGTCAGGTGCATGACGGCGCAACCACCACACGATCCGCGCAGGGGCGCAGCGTGGTGGCACGGCGGCTCGACGAACGAATCGCCGCGTGAGAGCACCTCGAAGATGTGGCCGAACGCCATCGGGCGCTGCTTGCTCACCGCGTCGATCCGCACGTTCAGGACATCGCCCGGGGCGCCTCCCGCAACGTGCAGCGTGCGATCTTCGATAAGAACCGTGCCGGCGCCGTTGGGCGCGACACCGGTAATGGTAACGATATTCAGGTCTCCGTTCTTCATCGGCGCACCTTACTCGCTAGACGCGCGGAGCGCACTGCTTGTTTCCTACTTGTCGCACGGCTTCTTTCCGCCGCGGCTTCTCCACTTCTGGCGCTCTGCGTGTTCTCCACTTGTCGCACTCTGCTCCGCCCCGTACATTGCGCTCGCCTCGCGCCCCCTGGACCGCACATGACCTCCCGCTCGCTTCTCATCGGCATCGCCGGTGGCACCGGAAGCGGAAAGACGACCGTCGCCCGACAAATCTGCGAAGCGCTCACCGCTGAAAAGTGCGCGCTCATTGACCACGACGCCTACTACCGCGACCTAGCGCACCTGCCCTTCGAGGAGCGGGTGAAGACCAACTTCGATCACCCGAAGTCGCTGGAGAACGAGCTGTTGGCCGAACACTTGGCCACCCTACGGCAAGGCCACGCGATCGAAAAACCGGTCTACGACTTCGCCCATCACATGCGCAGCGCTGACACCGAGACCATCAAGCCCGCCGGCGTCATCGTCGTCGAAGGCATCCTGGTGCTCGCCGACCCGCAGCTGCGCCAGCACATGGACGTGAAGATCTTCGTGGACACCGCCGCCGACGTGCGCGTGATCCGACGGATCCGACGCGACATGGAAGAGCGCGGACGCACGTTCGACGACGTACGTGAGCAGTACTATCGGACCGTGCGCCCCATGCACGAGCAGTTCGTGGAGCCCAGCCGCAAGTTCGCCGACCTGATCATCCCCGAAGGTGGGGAGAATCAGGTCGCCATCGGCGTGGTCGTTCAGGCGCTCTTCGGTATGGCTGGGGCCCGCGCGTGAACCCGCTCCGGGACGGCGCCGGACGGCCGATCGACTACCTCCGGGTGTCCGTCACCGACCGCTGCAATCTCCGGTGCCGATACTGCATGCCCGCCGAAGGCGTCCCGCTGACGCCCGCCGACCAGGTGCTGAGCTTCGAGGAGCTCACCCGCGCGATCGCCGTAGCCCAGACGCTGGGCATCGACCGCGTGCGCATCACCGGTGGCGAGCCGCTGCTGCGCGCCGATCTGCCGACGCTGATCCGCTCGCTGCGCGACCTCGGCATCGACAACCTAGCGCTCACCACCAACGGGCTGCTTCTGCACAAACACGCCGCCGCCCTGGCCGACGCCGGCCTCACCCGCGTCAACGTCAGCCTCGACTCGCTGCGCCCGGAGCGCTTCGACAAGATCACGCGGTTCTCGCTGCTCAAAGAGACCTGGCGCGGCATCGACGCCGCGATCGACGCCGGCCTCGCCCCCATCAAGATCAACACCGTCGTGCTCGCGGGCTTCAACGACGACGAGGTCGACGACTGGGTGCAGCTCACCCGCGACCGCCCGCTCACCGTGCGATTCCTCGAGCTCATGCCCATCGGCGAAGGCGCAAACGCGCGGCGGCTCGGCGGGTTCCACGACCTGTCGGCCACGCTCAACCGACTGCGCGACACCTACCAGCTGGAGCCCGAAGCCCCCGACGGCCGCGGCCCGGCGCGGTACTGGCGCGTGCCCGGAGCGCCCGGGCGGCTCGGCTTCATCACCCCGCTGTCCAACCCATACTGTGACACGTGCTCGCGCTTTCGCCTGACCGCCCGCGGCGGCATCCGCCCGTGCTTGGCACACGACCTCGAGGTCGAAGCCGGACCGGCCATCCGCGCCGGTGACGACGAGGCGATCGCCGCTGCGTTTCGTGACGCCGCCGCGCGCAAACCGCTCGGCCACCACTGGCGCGACGGACAGGCCACGCAGACCAGCATGTCCACGCTCGGCGGGTGACTCGAATGAACGTAACCGTTGAATATTACGGCGTTCTTCGTTCGCTCTGCGGGCAGCGCGAGCAGGTGTTCGACGTGGCCCCTGGCACAACCGCCGCGGCGCTGATCGATCGCGTCTGCGCGGAGCACTCCGCGCTTGGATCGGCGCTGCGCGGGGTCGCTGTGGCCATCGACGAGCGGCTCGTTTCGCGCGATACGCCGCTGACCGCGCCCTGCGTGGTCGCCCTGCTCCCACCCGTAAGTGGAGGCTAAGTGACCGACCGCTGGATCACCGCCGCGCCGTTGGATCTGCAGACGCTGATCGACGAGACCGTCGACCCAACGTGTGGGGCGCTGGTGGCGTTCGGCGGCTTGGTCCGCAATCACCACCAAGGCCGCGCCGTGAGCGGCATGACCTACGACGCCCACGTGAACATGTGCGCGCGCGTGCTCGAGGCTCTGGAGCGCGAGACCTGCGAGAAGTTCGGCGTCGCCCACTGCCGCATCGTTCACCGCACCGGCGCGCTAGAGCTCGGCGAAGCCAGCGTGTGGATCGTGGTGCGCAGCGCGCATCGGGGACCCGCGTTTGAGGCGGCCGAGTATGCGATCGACACGCTCAAAGAGCGGCTGCCGGTTTGGAAAGAGGAGCACTACACCGACGGCTCACGGGCGCATCTCAAGGGCACACCGCTGGGTGAAGACGAGGGTTGAGTCCTTCGACTTCGCTCAGGAAGGGGTGGTGGCGCTCAGGATGGGGTGGTGGCGC
>CBDUJZ010000107.1:0-17974 GCA_965367675.1 uncultured Myxococcales bacterium
CGTGACGTCGTCGAACTCCGACCAGTCGAAGTCGCCGCTACCGTCGGTCTCGAGCGGTGCGCTGGCGTCGGTCTCAAGCGGCGTGCTGGCGTCGGTCTCGAGCGGAGCGCTGGCGTCCGGTTCTGCGCCGGACGGGCCGGTTTGGGACCACGCGGGAACGCTGAAGCTGGCGGCGAGGACGGTCAAGATGAGGAGGCGTAAGCTGTGCATGCAGGGGTAGTATCCCGAACCGTAGCGCGACGCGAACTCGACGCCAGGGAAGGGCTCCCGCCTACACGCGGGAGTAATTCCCGGGTGGTCGATTTTGCCCATCCCATCGACTTCGCTGGGGGAGGGGTTGGTGGGGCACCCAGTCCTTTCGACTTCGCTCAGTAAGGGTTTGGTCCTTCGACTTCGCTCAGGAAGGGTTTGGTGGGGCACCCAGTCCTTTCGACTTCGCTCAGTAAGGGTTTGGTCCTTCCGTTCGGCAGGCTCACGGCAAGCTCTGCTCAGGAAGGGTTTGGAGGGGTTTGGTCCTTCGATTTGTTTGGGGTTTGGTCCTTCGACTTCGCTCAGGAAGGGTCTGGTGGGTTTGGTCCTTCGATTTGTTTGGGGTTTGGTCCTTCCGTTCGGCAGGCTCACGGCAAGCTTCGCTCGGGAAGGGTTTGTTTGGGGGTGGTCCTTCGACTTGGAATCACGCGCGAACGCGCCGGCGTCGCTGGTCTGCGCCCGCACTTGTGCTATCACTCTGCCTCCCCGTCAGCCCGACCGTGACATGATCGCACGTACAGCCTCGAAATCCGCCGCATTCTCCGGAGTGCTTCCCGTCCTCTTCGCCGCCTTCTCCGGGCTCTTGCTCGGCGGGTGTTTGGAGGACGATGTACCCTCGGACGGCGACGCTGGGCTCGACCTGGGGGACGCTGGCGCCGATGCGGTGGAGGTGGAGTACACGCCGGTGGGTGTGCGCTTCGACCCCGCGGGCGAGAGCTTTTACGCCATGCCTTGGCCGTCCGACGCGCGCCTCACCGCCGACGGTTTCGTCGACCTGAGCGACTTTCCGGCCGGCAGCGCGACGTTGTTCCGCGACTACGTCAAAGCGATCCAGACCACCGTGCAGGGCTACTCCCTTATGCCGGTGTTCTACTTGGGCCTGCAGGACAATCCGATGCCCGAGACCGCGCCCGAGCCGTTCGAGTCGCTGACCGCTGGCGGTGCTGTTCAGCTCATCGACCTGTCGGCCGACGGGTGCGGCGAGCGCACGCCGGTGGAGGTCGAGTTCAACGTCGAGGCGGACCCGTACCTGGAGGCGAACGTGCTCATGGCGGCGCCGGTTCCGGGCTTCGTGCTCACGCCGAACACCACCTACGCGTACGTGGTCACGCGGACGCTCGGCAACGAAGACGGGTTCTCGGTTCGCGCCAACGCCGAATCCTCCTCCGCCATCGCCGGCACCCACTCCGACGCCGCGCTGAACGCACACTTTGCGCCGCTGCGGGACTGCCTCGCCGATGACGCGCTCGCCCTCACCGACATCGCCGCCGCGACCGTGTTCACCACCCACGACCCCGTGACCGAGCTGCGCGCGTTGCGTGATTTTGTGGCCAACGAGGCCGACGCGCCGGTCATCGACGCGTTCGAGGTGTCCGTGGATCACTCGCGCGCGGCATACGACGTGTTCTTCGGCACGTACCAGACGCCGATCTTCCAGGATGGCACCTCGCCCTACGCGTCCAGCGGCGGAGAGATCTTCTTCGACGAGCAAGGCGTCCCGATTCAGCAGACCACCGAGGCTGTGCCGTTCACCGTGGTCACGCCGAGCACGAGCGAGCCGCCGCATGATTTGCTGATTTGGGTCGATGGCACGGGCGCCGACGAGACCAGCTGGATCAAGTCCGACGTGACCGAGGAGCTGCTCGCCGCCGGGTTCGCGGTCGCGAGCTACACCGCGCAGTTCCATGGCGAGCGGGCCTCACCGGGCTCCAACGCCGAGCTGCACTCCTTTAACGTGGTCAACCCGCAGTCGTTCCGTAACACGTTCCGCCAGCAGGTCGCGGACACCGTCTACTTTGTGCGCGTGATGACCGAGGCGCGCGATCAGATGCCCGGCCTGGCCGAGATCAACGACGCACGCATCGTGTACGCGGGGCAGTCGCAGGGCTCGCTCATCGGCACCATGGTGGCCAGCGTGGAGCCCCGCATCGAGGCCTACGTGCTCAACGGCGTGGCCGCGTACCTGGCGCTGACGGCGGTGGAACGCAAAGACCCGATCGACTTCGCGTCGCTGGTCGCGCGCATCGCGTCAATCGACCCCGGCTTCGACCGCTTCCACCCGCTCATGTCGCTCGCTCAGACCGGCGGCGACGCCAGCGACCCGCACAGCTTCGCGCCGTACTGGAGCGGCTGGGAGGGCAACCCCGACGGCGTCGATATGCTGCTCATCAACGGCATCGACGACTACACCGCGCCCATCCGCGGCATGAACGCCGTGACCATCGCCGGCGACGTCGCGCCCATCGCCCCCGCCGGCTGGAACGTGGACCCGTTCGACGTGTGGGACCGCTCGGCCGAGTCGCTGCCGCTGCAAGACAACCGACCGACGTTCGACGGTGGCGCGCGCACACAAGCGGCGTTCTTGTCGTCCACCACGGGCCACTTCACGATCTACGGACGCAGCGATGTGCGCGCCATGGCGGTGAACTTCTTACGCACGGCGGCCGACGGACAAGCGGTGATCGCGGAGTAACGGGTACCCCATGCAACAGGTTCACTACGCCGACGAGGTCTATCGACACCACGACGGGATCCGCGATCCCATGGCTTGGTCGCGCTTCACGGGCGCCAAGTTTATGGGCGGCGCGCTGCTCGTGGCGCTCGTGGTCATCATCGTGGGCGGGTCCCAGACGGGGCCGAATCCGGCGCGTCAGGGGATCGACGCGGCCTATCAAGTGGGCGGCACGGCGGTCGGAATGGCGCTGGAGCTGTCCGCACCGTAGCCTTCACCCCCCGCGTTTGTGGGGGTGACAGGGCGAGTTGTCGAATAAGATTCGAAAAGTGGGGAATTTTTCAGGGTTGCTCTTGCGGACTTGAAGCGCGCCCCGGTAGGCTTTGCTTACAGTCCTAACGTCCTGGAATGATGATGCGTTCCTCCCACCGTGATGTCGTCGCGGATGGGTCTCCCGCGACGACGGCGTACGACACATTTGTGCACACTCTGCAGACCAGTGGTCTCGCGAGTGATCTCACAGAGCACTCGTTCGCCGTCGGCCCGGACGACCTGTCTCTTTTTCGGCGCTCTGAGTACTTCAACGTGCGTGCGCGTGGTTCTCACGAAGCCGAGCACGTGCTCGCGATGTTCGACCGGCTCGCCGGTTCGCTAGGCGTTCATCTGTCGGATTGTGTCCGCGGTTGGCTCAGCCCCGAGGCCATGGACGGCGCGCTCCAGATCGCCATCGGAATCGACGACCGAGACAACGAGCAAACGCGGCTCAAGTTCTACCTGATCTGCGACCAACGCCCCTGTGCCGCACGTGAGAACGCGTTCGAAATTCTGCACGTTGACCCCAGCACATTCGGCGGTGTGGAAAACGCACACATTGTGGGGCTCGACCTGACCCACGACGGACTTCACGATGTGAAGTTGTATTACGCTTTGAACAAGGCGTTACTCTCGCGGGTGTTACGTCCGCGATATATGCACTCGCCACTTGTGAACCACTCCAAACATGTGGTCCTGCAAGCG
Organism: uncultured Myxococcales bacterium; assembly: GCA_965367675.1. Lineage (GTDB taxonomy): Bacteria > Myxococcota_A > Bradymonadia > REDH01 > REDH01 > CBDUJZ01. Next base: position 3,719 of record CBDUJZ010000107.1, read on the forward strand.
TCGGTGCTGCAAGACCGCGGGCGTCGTATGCACATCATCTCGGACTCGTGTGCGGTGGTGGAGAACAACCTGGCGGAGCGTGTCTCGGAGACCGCGAGCGGACTTGTCACCGATCGGCTTCGGCAGATCGAACAAACGGAAGGCGTGGTGCTCAAGCCGTGGATCGGCGCGTACGACTTCGATAAGGGGCACCTCAGCGAGTCGGCCTTCTCGGTGTACTTTCACCCGCAGTCCCGGGAGCCCGAGCCAGCGCGGGTGGCCCGCTGAGCCGCCGTGTCACGCCGCCTACCGCTAAACTGTGTCGGCGCCGGGATGCAGAATCCCGTCCGGGTCCATCGCTTGTTTGAGCCGCGTCATGAGGTCGCGGTAGCCTGGGTCTAGCCGGTCCTCCATTGCCGAGCGCCAGCCGCGGCCCATGCGGTACGGGACCACCGATTGCGCCGCGAGCAATCGCACGGCGGCGTCGTGTAGCGCGCGCCCGGACTTTCGATTTTCTCCGTCAAAGGTCCAATGTAATCCGAGGTTTACGTTGGTTGGTCCAAAGTACAGCGCAGTACGAAGGCTGCGGTATTTCAGCCGCTGCGCGTGTGCGACCAAGCGGCTCGCGGTGCCGAGCAGTCGGCGCGGATCGGCATAATCCGTGACCACGTCGACGCCGACGAAGGCCTCAGACTCCATGCCGTGCCATACGTCGTCGCGTGCGGGCTCGAGCCACGGGAGCCCGGGAGACACCGCGCTCGCGAGGCCGACGACCTCAGCGGGGACACCAAAGGCCTTGTTGATCACCGACTGGGCGTGGGCGACCCGGGCGTCCCGCTCGTCGGCGCTCAGGTCACTCATCACGATCAGGTCGAGCCGCGCTGAGGAGCTGGCGTCTAGGGTGTGAGTCGCGCGCAGCGTATGCACGATGCGGGTGTGCCGCAGGGCCTCGGCGACCGCGTAAGCGCCCGCCCACAGCTGGCTCGGCTCCGGCGTGACCACCAACTGCGCGAGCCAGGGGTAGGGCGACACCCGCAGCGCCACGCGGGTGATAACGCCGAGGGTTCCGCCGCTGGCCATGAGTAGGGCGGTGGGATCGGGCAGGCCCACGCGCTCAAACGCGGTCGGTTGCGTGGGATCCTTGGACAGCGCCGCCGCCGCGCCGCTCCGGACGATGGTCCCGGTGCCGTCTACAAACTCCAGGCCGGCCACGAGCTGCTCGATGGTTTGGTCGGCAGCGCCGAGCCCGGACGAGAAGCCGGTGGCGACCATGGCGCCGATGGAGGTGTCCCCGTACGCGTCGGGATGCGCACGCAGCATGAGGCCCTGCGCCTCGAGCTTCTGCCGCACGGCAGCGACGGTCGCGCCGGCGCCGACCCACACGAAGCCGCCGCTCAGGTCGACCGCGCCCACGGTGTCGAGGCCGCGCAGGTCGAGGGCGGTGGCATCTTCGAGCTGCAGCGCGTTCCAGTAGGCGCTGCGAATGCCGACGGGCACGACTGCTGTGCCGTCCCTCCGCGCTGCCTGGATGAGCGCCGAGATTTCTGCGGCTGTGGAGGGCGTCGCCACAGAGCGCGGGCGGCCGATATCGATGCCGCAGAGGTCCCGTCCGCTGGTGTGTGCGCGAGCACCGGTGAGCCCTGGGCGGGCTTGGGTGAATGTCGCCGCGCCCATGCAGACCAAGCGTTCGGCGAGCCGCAGCAGGTGGGCCGTGCGTTCCCCGACCGGCAATGCGCTCGGGAGCAGCTCGGCGACCTCGGCACAGGTCCGAGTGCCATCGAAGAGGGCGGTGCAGCCGCCGAGCGCGGCCGGCACGTAGGCTTTGTACGCGACGGAGTCGGCGGCGGTGGCCACGTGCGGGGCCACTTCGATGCGGATGACCGGGCTGAGCCGGCGTGTGCCGACATCGGGGAGCAAGAACGGGCGCTCTACTGCGTTGCGGTCGAGGACGATACGGCCGCCGGACTCGAGCGCTTGGCGGGTCTGCTGCACGAGGCGGTCGAAGCTCTCGCCGCTGAGCGGCAGCGCGCCGTCAAAGAGCAGGTCGCCGACTTGGGTCAGGAACGAGGCGCCCAGGCTCGCGATCGCGTCTTCGTACGATGGCATGCGTTGCTGGAAGCCGGTCAGAAACGCCCGGAACGCGGTCTCGCTGTCGCTGATCGGCACGCAGCCTTTGGCCTCGAGCGAGGCCGCACAGGTGCGCCACCAGGCGGACGCTTCGATGCTGAAGCGGTAGAACAGGTAGGCGATCTCTCGGAACGCGGCGATGTTCTCAGAGAGCGTCGTGGCGTAGGCGTCGAGCGCCTGCTCGGCCGTGAATCGCCCGTCGAGGATGTCGGCGAGCGCGCTGGCCAGGTATTGCGCGTGGCTCTGTCCGAGGAAGCAGCCGGTGCTCAAGATGGGGTCGATGAACCCGGCGGCGTCGCCGACCAGCGCCCAGCCAGGACCGCCGACTTGTTGGCACGACGAGCTGAAGTCCTGGACCACCATCACGCGCTGTTTGGTGCCCGGGTAGTCGATAAAGTCGGTGTTCGCGAAGAGCGTGTCGAACTCGGCGAGCGTGCGCAGGCGTTCGGCGAGCGAGGCTTCGAGCGATGCGTCGGGCTTTGCGTTGCGGTTGGCTTGGTGCGTCTCCAGGTGGGTCACGAAGCCGACCGAGGTGATGCCGTTGCGCAGGGGGATCACCCACACCCAGCCCTCGGCGTGGGTGAGGATCGCGGTCCTGGGCCGCTCTTCTGACCCGGTGAGGCCGTCGACCCATTTGACGCCGCGCAGGTAGCCGTAGACGGCCACGTTGGTGAGCGCGGGGTCGTTCTGACGACCGCCGAGCGAGCGCGTGAGCAGGGCGGTTTGGCCGCCGGCGTCGACCACCCAGTCGGCGCGTACGCGCTGGACCGTGCCGTCGCACAGCACTTTGACTCCCGTGACCGCGTCTCCGCGTCGCGTGGACTCCAGCACTTTGGCGCCGAACCGCACTTGCACGCCGAGCGCCGCCGCGCGGTCGATGAGGATCTGGTCGTAGTCGGCTCGATCGACATGCCACGTGTAGTGGCCCGGACGAGCGTCCTCTGGCGCGATCGATTCGGCGTTGGGGACCCAGTCGAAGTTTGTGCGCCGGCGGTCCGCCCCGGACGCGAAGTTCACCCCCCATTTGCGCGAAAACGCGGCGGCTTCGACTTCGGCCAAGCAGCCCATATCGTCGAGCACGGCGTTCACCTCGGCGAGCAACGACTCTCCGATGCGGTGGCGCGGGAACGTGTCTCGCTCCAGCACCAGCACCTCCGTCTCCGGGCGGTACTTACGCAACAGCGCGGCGACCGTTGCACCGGCCGGACCGGCGCCGATCACGACCACGTCAACACGGTCCGGCAGAGGGGAGACTGGCGACTGCATGGGCGACACCGCAGCGGAAGGAACTCTCAAGTTGGAGGTCCCGCTGCGCGATGTCAACGCCCGCTATGGCGGCGAATTACGCCGAACGCGATCAGGCGATGGTCGCGAGATCGTCGAGCAGCGCTTGCCGATTCTCTTCGTTGTCGATCGTGTCCAAGTACCCGCGCGCTTTGGCGAGTTGACGGTCACGCTCAAGCTCGTCGCCGCACAGCGACTCGGCGCGCGCGATGGCCTCGTGTGCATACGCGCGGAAGAAGTCGTCCACGTCGTCGTGGTGCTCGATCACCTGCAGTGAGCGTGCGCCGTAGCGGCGGGCGAGGTCGGCTTCGCCGCACAACGCGAACACCCGCGACAACTGCCAGTTGGCGATCGACGCGTGCTTCGGGCCGTAGTCTTCGCGCTGCGTCCAGTGCCAGTGCGAGGCCATGGCGCGCCGAATCATCTCCTCTTCTTCCGAGGCGGTTCGGTGCTCCTTGTCCATCAACTCCCACGTGGAATTGAAACACGTCACCGAGAACCATCGGTGCGCTGCGGTGGTCTCGAATTCGGGCTGCTTGCTCATGATGTCCGTCGCTGTGGGCTATTCGAGGCCGCCATCGCGGCCGAAAATGTGTCGGTGCACGGCCCGCTGCGCGACGATGCGAGCTCGGCGGTCGAGGTCCGGGTGGTAGTTCACGACGAGGCGCGGCATGGCGCGGATGGCCCGCGACGCGTTGTCTCGCACCTTCCACTCGCGGTCGACCATGGCGGAGAGCAGCCACTCGTTCCGGCTCTGGCCGCCGTTTTTCCGGTGCCACCGGCCCCACGCTTTGCCGTTCACGCCAAAGTCTTGGTACGTGAGCCGCGTGAGCGCCTGCGCCGCCTTTTGGCGCGTGCGATCGCTGTTGTGGTTCAGGATCTCGATCAGGTTCGGGACCGCGCCCACGTCGCTCAGGCGGCTGATCGCGGTCACTGCTTGGTCCGTCGCCCACGTCTCGCTTGAGCCCAGCCGGCGTCGGATCTGGTGCGTCACTTTGGGGTGCGACGGGTGGCCGGGCAGGTGCGCTTCCAGGAAGTGCAGCGCCGTGTCGCGGACTTGCGAGTCGGAGTCGAACAGCCGGTTGACCATCGCGTCGAGCGCCGCCGGATCGCCCGCTTGCTGCAGCAGGCGGCAGGCGTAGTAGCGGATGTCGGGATCCTCGGCGCCGGCCAGGCTGTACAGGCGGCCGACCATCGAGCGCAGCTGCAGCGCGACGAGCCACACCACCGGGCCGTGGCGCTCCAGCGGTTGGGGGTTGAGCTGCGCTTCGGCGCTTCGGCGATTGATCAGCAGCGGGCCAGGGAACCGCTCGACGAGCGTGTTGTGCGCGCGCGGGCCGCGGTCGAGCAGCGCCACGTAGGCGGCTTTGGAGACGTCCACGTCGTCGTCCACGAGCCAGTCGACGAGCGTGTCGTCGCTCGCGGCGGTGATGCGTTCGAACAGCGCACGCTCGGCGGCGGTGCCGGGGCCATGTCCGCCTGCGTCCTGCAGCACGCCCGGCAGCCGAAGGTCCAGGTCGACCGCGTTCACGCGCGCCATCGCCTCGGCGGCGTCGACGACCAGCTGCGGTCCGGTCTCTTCTTCGCGGCGCTCGAACGTGACCACGGACAACTCGCCGGTCACCAGGCGCTCGTAGCCGAACACGCGTCGCGGTGCCTCAAGGCCCACCGCCGCCGACTCGACGGTGCTGCCGAGCGACGAGGTCGACACGAGGGGCACGGTTTGGCTGGAGCGCGACGTGTCGGAGGTGCCGTGCACCGCGAGCGAGCCGGTCTTCGAGGTGCTCTCACCGACGGGCGTGATCGAGCGCGTGGCGGCCTCGTTTCCGGTCTCGACGCGCGGCCGCGTGAGCGCGGGCGTCGAGGAGTGCGGCGGTGCGAGCGCCAGCGGCTGCGTTCGGGTGCGCGGGTTCTCGGGCGGCGCGGCGATGGGCGGCGCGGTCACGTTGGTGAGAGCCGGCGCGACGGCGTTGGTGCTGGCATCCGTGTTTGCGCTCGCCGGGAGGTCGTCGCCCGCGATGGCGTAGGAGCCGCTGGCGATGGCCGCCGCGGTGACGAGCTCTTTGGCGTCGTCCGCGGAGAACATCATGGTGTTGGCGTGCGTGTGCTGGCCGGAGCCAGGTCGCTCGCCGCGTTCGACCGCGGGTTCGGGGGCGATGACGCCAGCATTGGCGCCCGCGCCGGCGCTTGCGTCGTCTCCTACCGTATCTTCTGCCGCGTCGTTCACCGCGTCTGCGGAGAACATCATGGTGTTGGCGTGCGTGGCCTTTTCGCTGGCAACAGCGGCGGCCTGGCTGCTCTCGGCAGCGATCGCAGCTTCGTAGGCGTCGGAGAGGTCGACGTCGGAGTGCCGGTCGAGGGTCACGGCGTCGTGCGTACCCACGTCGAGCGCGGAGCGATCGGCCTCGGCTTCGTCGTCTTCGGCATCGACGTCTTCGGCATCGTCGGCTGCGACTTCGGCGTCGGCCTCGTCGGCTTCCGCTTTCGCTTCCGCTTCGGCCTTGGCTTCTGCTTCCGCTTCGGCTGCTGCCGCTACAGCTGCTGCCGCTACAGCTGCGGCCTCGGCCTCGCGCTTTTCACGTGCTTCTTCGTCGAGGCGCTCGGCCTCGGCGGCTTCTTCTGCGAGCAGGCGCTTGGCTTCTGCGACCTCGGCTTCGAACCGTTCGGCTTCGGCGGCTTCTTCTGCGAGCAGGCGTTTGGCTTCAGCGACCTCGGCTTCAAATCGCGCGGCTTCGGCTTCTTGTTCGGCGCGCAGCTGCTCTTGGCGCGCGGCCTCGGCTTCTTCTGCGGCGATGGCGGCAGCGGCAGCGGCTGCGGCTGCGGCTGCGCGTTCGGCGGCGCGACGCTCGGCGTCCAGGGCGTCTTTGGCGGCCTGGGCGGCGAGCGCGGCTTCATCGGCCAGCGCGCGGGCCTCAGCGGCCTCGGCTTCGGCTTCGGCCAGCTCGGCGGCGAGCGCGCGGGCGATGGCGGCCTCGTCGTCGTCGCCGGCGTCCGCGGGTGGGACGGTTTTATAGTCCGCGGTCGGGATCTGGTCGGCGGGCGTTTGGGCGTTCGCGAACACGGAGGCGACCGTCGGGTCGGCGGCCGGCTCGGCGTCGGCGAGGTCGCCGATGAGCTTCGCAGCTGAGCTGCCGGACGCGGTGACCGCGGTGTGCCGCGGGTCGGGTCGCGGCTCTTCGGGCTCGCTGAGCGGCGTCCAACCCTTGGCCTGCAGGGCTTCGCTGACCCCGTCCATGTTCCAGCCCTCGTCGGGCAGGTCGTGGAGGCCTTGTTGCGGGAGCGCCATGCCGCTGCCGGCAACTTGGCCGATGAGCGCGTCGCGCTGCGCTTGTACGGTGGCGGCCACGTCGCTGCTCACGGCGGCGTCGCTGCGGGTGCGCTCGATGACGGTGGTGGTCCCGGTGTCGGCCTCGGTCGCGAACTCCGCGGCGCCGCTCTTGCGCAGCTTGCGCCGTCGCACCAAGCGCTCGAGCCCTTCGGACAGGCGGTTCACGGCCAGGAACGTGACCGGCAGCGCCTGCGGATCGATGCGCTCCGAGCCGCCGTCGACGGTGAGCAGCAGCGCGGCGCGCGGCCCGACGGTGACCGGCACCATGAGCACGCTCGGCGGTTCTTCGTCGAGCAGCTGCTTGTAGAGCGGCCGAATTCCGGAGCCCGCGAGGTCGCCAAAGTAGTACGAGCGGCCGTTGACGAGGCGTCCGGCTGGCGAGCCGCTGTCGAGCGGCATCTCGACGCGCTCGATCGGTCGCGCCGGGCCGCCTGGCATTTGGATCGCGAACCCGCGCAGGCCGGAGCGGCCTACGATGAACAGCGCGCGCCGCGGGAAGAACTTGCCGACAAAGCCGAGCGCCGCGAGCAGCATTTGGTCACGGCTGGGCGACGTCTCGAAGAACAGTGTGAGCTCGTCGAGCGTCCACGTCAGGCCTGGCGCCTCGCTGTCGGCGGCGCCGAACTCGGGCGCGGTCGCCGTCGATGGCGTCTTGCGCGTCTCGGCCACGGCGTACGCCGAGGTGGTGTCCACGCGGCCGTCGCGCGTGCGCACGGGCACGGGGAAGCGGTCGATGAGCGCGCGGTAACGCACGGGCACGTCGACGCTGAACAGGGCGCCGAGCGCCTGCCAGATGCGGAGCTCCAGGGCGATCACTTGCTCGATGTCGCGCCCGTGCAGCGTGCGCAGCTGCGCGACGGCCTCGGGCGTGAGCGGCTCCATGACGGCGACCAGCACGCGGCTGGAGGTGGCGTCGATCGGCACGGCCATGAGCTCGGTCGCCAGCGCGGCGTCCCATTTCGCGAGCGGTCGCGGGTCGATGGATCGCAGCGCCGAGAGGTCGAGCGCGGCCATGTGCCGCTGCTTGCTCACGTAATAAAGAAGAATCCCCTCATCGACGTGGCCCAGTTCGAGCAAATTCGTGCCGATCCGTCCGCCCTTGGACTGTTGGCGTTGAACCGCCGCGTCCATCTGCCGAAAGCTGACGACCCGGTCCTGCACGAGCAGCGCGCTGAGCTTTGTGGGCATCGAAAACCGCAGTGAAATCGCTAGCATGAAGAGAACGGCGCTAGCGCGTTAGTCATATCATCGCGCGCGAGGATCTGTCAAAGTGGCCGATCTCAAAACCGCGACCCTGACACGCACGCGCACCCCCTCGTCCGCCGACCCCCTCGAACTTTGGGCTTGGCAAGACTTGCCGCGCGCCCTCGGGTCCATTAACTCGCGCGCAGCATCTATCGCACCTGCTTTACTGTCGCGGCTTCGTCCCTACGTTGCGGCGTCCACGCTCCAAGGCCCCGACCCGTCACCCTGACGCGGTCTCGCCCGAGCCGTCATCAGCCAGAGATTTCCATGTTCAAGGCGCTCGTCGAAAAGGTCATCGGCACCAAACACGACCGGACCATGAAGAAGCTGCAACCCCTCGTCGACTCGGTCGCCACGTGGGAGCAGCGACTCAAAGACCTCAACGACGAGCAGCTCGCAGCGAAGACCGTCGATTTTAAGCAGCGCGTCGATAAGGGCGAGTCCCTCGATGCGCTCCTGCCCGAGGCCTTCGCCACCGTTCGAGAAGGCGGCATGCGCGCCCTCGGAATGCGGCACTACGATGTCCAGCTCATCGGCGGCATCATCATGCACCAAGGTAAGATCGCCGAGATGCGCACCGGTGAAGGCAAGACCCTCACCGCAACGCTCCCGCTCTACCTCAACGCGCTCGCCGGAAACGGCGCCCACCTCGTCACCGTCAACGACTACCTCGCCGCGCGTGACGCCGAGTGGATGGGCCAACTCTACGGGTTCCTCGGCCTGTCGTGCGGCACCATCATCCGCGACCTGACCCCCGCCCAGCGCAAAGCCGCCTACGCGTCCGACATCACGTACGGTACCAACAACGAGTTCGGCTTCGACTACCTGCGCGACAACATGAAGCTCAGCCTGGACCAAGAGGTCCAGCGCGGGCTCGCGTACGCCATCGTCGACGAGGTGGACTCCATCCTCATCGATGAGGCCCGTACGCCGCTCATCATCTCCGGCCAGTCCGAGAACTCCTCCGAGCACTACGGCCGTATCAACGCGATCGTCGCGGCGCTCAACCGAGACGAGCACTACATCGTCGACGAAGAGCACAGCTCCGTGACCCTCACCGACGAGGGCGTGGACGAGATCGAGGCGCGGCTCGGCATCGACAACCTCTTCGAGCCCAGCAACATCGAGATGGTGCACCACGTGAACAAGGCGCTCGAGGCGCACACGTTGTACCGCCAGGGCGAAAAGTACCTCATCCAAGAGGGGAAGATCGTCATCGTCGACGAGTTCACCGGACGCCCGATGCCCGGCCGTCGCTGGTCCGACGGACTGCACCAAGCCATCGAGGCCAAAGAGGGCGTGCAGATCCGCGAAGAGCAGGTCACGCACGCCACGATCACGTACCAGAACTACTTCCGTATGTACGGTAAGCTGGCCGGCATGACCGGTACGGCGGACACCGAGGCGGAGGAGTTCGGCAACATCTACAACCTCGACGTTGTGGTCATCCCGACCAACAAGCCGATCATCCGCAAGGACCAGCCGGACCTCGTGTACCGGACCGAGCGCGAGAAGTTCACCGCCATCGTCGACCAGATCGTCGAGTGCAACGAGCGCGGCCAGCCGGTGCTCGTCGGTACCGTCAGCGTCGACAAGTCCGAGGTCATCTCCAAGGTCCTCACCAAGAAGGGCATCGCGCACTCCGTGCTCAACGCGAAGCAGCACGGGCGTGAGGCCGACATCGTCGCGCAGGCGGGCCGCAAGGGCGCCGTCACCATCGCGACGAACATGGCCGGTCGCGGTACCGACATTGTGCTCGGCGGCAGCCCGGCGGAGCTGGCCGAGAAGGTCAACCCGGACCCCGAGAGCCCGCAGTACCAGAAGGCGTTCGAGAACTTCAAAACGCGCTGCGCCGAAGAAAAGGCCGGCGTGCTCGCCTCGGGCGGTCTGTTCATCCTCGGCACCGAGCGTCACGACTCCCGCCGTATCGACAACCAGCTGCGCGGCCGTTCCGGACGTCAGGGCGACCCGGGCGAGTCCCGCTTCTTCCTGTCCCTCGAGGACGACCTGATGAAGCGCTTCGGCGCCGATCGTATTCAGGGCATCATGCAGCGGCTCGGCATGGAGGACGGTGTCCCCATCGAGGCGGGCATGGTCAGCAAGTCGATCGAGAACGCCCAGAAGCGTGTTGAGGGTCGCAACTTCGACGTCCGAAAGCACCTGCTGGAGTACGACGATGTCATGGATATCCAGCGCAAGGCGATCTACGAGCGCCGGCGCGAGATCATCGGTGGCGAGAACATCCAAGAGCACGTGCTCGATGCCCTCGACGAGGCGCTCGGCGATGTGCTCGAGCAGCACTGCTCCAACGCGGTCCGCGTGGAAGAGTGGGACCTGGATGGGCTGCCCCGCGCGGTCAAGTTCGGCTTCGATGATGACGTCGAGCGCGAGGAGCTGCCCGACACCCGGTTCGGCATCGAGAAGTTCTTGTGGGAGCGCATCGAGGCGCGCCTCAACGAGAAAATCGATGACATGCAGTTCATCGCCGACCGCTACAACGAGTTCTACGCCGACCAAGAAGACTACGTGCAGAAGGACAAGCACGTCGTGTTCCGGGATTGGGTCCGCGAGGCGTACCTGAAGCAGCTCGACACGTCGTGGCGTCATCACCTGCAGGCGATGCAGGCGCTGCGCGACGCGGTGCGTTTGCACAGCTACGCGCAGAAGGACCCGAAGCACGCGTATAAGAAGGAAGGCTACGAGCTGTTCGAGGCGCTCAAGTCCGAGATCAGCGGCGCGGTCTCGCGTACGGTCATGCGCGTGACGGTCAGCAAGCAGGTGCGCGCGCCCGCGGCCGCCGGAGCCCCGGCGCAGCAAGCGGCACAGGCGCCCGCGGCGCAGCAGGCGGCACCCAAGCGCAACCGCATCACCATGAGCGGTGGTGGCGTGGGCGCCGCAGCGGCCGCGATGGCGGCGGCGGCGGCGGGCAACCGACCGAGCCTCCCCAAGATTGGCCGCAACGACCCCTGCTGGTGCGACTCCGGCAAGAAGTACAAGCAGTGCCACATGAAGCTCGACCGCGATAACGCCGACGCCGCGGCCGCCGCAGCCGGCGGTTCCGTCGAAGAGACGGACGCGGATGGTAAGAAGAAGGGCGTGTCGATCATCTGATCGCGAACCGTTCTAGAGGCGCGCATTTGATGTGCAAACAAGCCAACGCGGTTTCGCGTTGGCTTGTTTGCTTTTGGTCCGCCACGTGCCCAACGCGGACGCTCCCGCGGGGGCGGTCACCAGCGGTCGATCCCGAGCGCGGCCCTCACCGCTGCTCGTCGCGCGCGGCCGCTACGTTCCTGTGGCCGCAGCCTCGGCTTCGGCGCGCTCCTGTTGGGTGAGCACGCGGGGAGAACGCACGGGAGTACCGCCGGGGAACTTGAAGAACGGCGTCCGCCGGTAGCCGCCGCCCAGTCGTGCGCCGAGCAAGCGCGAGGCCAGGCCCAAGAGCTGGCCGACCGACGGCGGCGATTTGCGGGGCGGCCCGCCGGTCGCGCCGTCTGTGTTGACGGTCATGGAGACCGGGCCGATCGCCGCTTCGATGGTCTGGTCATCTGCGCCGAGCCGGGCGGAGATCAGCCCCACGTAGGCGATGTTCGGGTTGCGGGGCGTGTTGGCCAGTGGGCTGTCGCAGCATGCCGCGTACCACCGGAACAAGCCTTTGGGGCTGAGCGACAGGCAGGCCAAGTGCTCGCCGCCTGCGGTGATCGTCACGTCCTTGGGGAGGACGGCGACCAGGTCTGTGCCGCCTAGAGCGTCCAGCGCATCCGGGCGGCCCAGGGCATGGGCGTAGGCCTGGCACGAGGTGCAGTAACACACGGCGCGCCCGCGCGGTTTCGATACTGAGAGGTGTCCTTGCAACTGACCGCAAGCGCATCGGAGGGGGTGGTTCATTGGAGCGGTGGGAATGGGTAAGGGTGGGCGGAGGTGCGTGTGTAGCAGGTAGCCGTCTCGGCCTTGTTCCGGTACTAATCGCACACCTCGAACCAGGACACGAATGGCCGCCGAACCCGACCTGAAATATGTTCTCCCCGCGGAAGCGTACGCGCCCACCCCGGAGGGCGAGCGATATCCGTCGGTGGTGCCGAGCGAGCACGTGATGCCGGAGTTCACGTTCCGGGCGGTCGTGATCGGCGTGGTGGTCGGCGTGTTGTTCGGCGCGGCCAACGCGTACCTCGGCCTCAAGGTGGGGCTCACCGTGTCGGCGTCGATTCCGGCGGCGGTGATCGGTGTGGCGGCGTTCCGCGCGCTGCGCTCGGGCTCCATCCTCGAGACCAATATGGTGCAGACGATCGGCTCGGCCGGCGAGTCGCTGGCGGCGGGTGTGATCTTCACGCTGCCGGTGCTGTTCCTATGGGGCGAGAGCCCTGGGTTCTTCCCGATCTTCCCGTTGGCCATGTTCGGCGGCCTGTTGGGCGTGCTGTTCATGGTGCCGCTGCGCCGGTTCCTGATCGTGCAGGAGCACGGGCACCTGACCTACCCGGAAGGCACCGCGTGCGCCGAGGTTCAGGTGGCGTCGCAAGCGGGTGGCGACCACGCGCGCACGCTGTTCAAAGGCATGTTCGTGGGCGGCATTTACGTGGCGCTGCAGAAGTTCCTGGGCCTGGTGCCCGAGGAGCCCGACATCGCGATCGACCAGGCGGGCTACCGCACAGCGGTGGGTGCGTCGATCACCCCGGAGCTGCTCGGCGTGGGCTTCATCATTGGGCCCAAGGTGGCCGCGGTCATGCTGGCTGGCGGCGCGCTCGGTTGGCTGGTGATCATCCCCCTCATCTACGCGTTCGGCGGTGGCATGCCGACCCCGGTCGCGCCGGAGACGACGGCGTTGATCGCCGACATGGGCCACTTTGACGTGTGGTCGCGCTACCTGCGCTACGTGGGCGCGGGCGCGGTGGCGTTCGGCGGCTTGTTCACGCTGGTCAAGAGCCTGCCGACGCTGGTGCAGAGCTTCCGGCTCGCCGTCGCGGCGCTGCGTGAGACCGCGACGGAGGCGGTGCGCCGCACGGACGACGACTTGCCGCTGACGTATATCTTCGCGGGTATCGTCGTGATCGCGCTCATGGCGTCGCTGCTGCCGTTGATGCAGTACACGGACGGCGCGGGCGTGGGTCGGTCGCGGATGATCGGCCCCATCGCCGGCGTGGCGGTGGTCATTTTTTCGTTCTTCTTCGTGACCGTGTCCTCGCGCATCGTCGGGCTCATCGGCTCGTCGTCCAACCCGATCTCGGGCATGACGATCGCCACCGTGCTGGTGTGCGCGCTGTTGTTCGGTGGCATGTACGAGCCGCACGAGGCCAAGGTGGCGGTGCTCACGATCGGCGCGCTGGTCTGCATCGCGGCCGCGATCGCCGGAGATACCTCGCAGGACCTCAAGACGGGCTTCTTGATCGGGGCCACGCCAAGGCGTCAGCAGTGGGGTGAAGTCATCGGTGTGATCGCGGCCGCGGCGGCCATGTCGACGGTGCTGGCGCTGTTCCAAGACCAGATCGTGTCGGGCGAGTTCAAGGCCCCACAGGCGAACCTCATCCGCCTGGTCATCGACGGGGTGTTGGACGGCAACCTGCCGTGGGCGCTGGTGTTTGTGGGCGTCGCGAGCGCGTTCTGCGTCGAGATCATGGGGCTGCCCACGCTCGCCTTCGCCGTGGGGCTGTACCTGCCGATTCACCTGGCCGTGCCCATCATGGTCGGCGGTCTGCTGCGGCTCGGCGTTGAGCGACTGTCCAAGCCGAGCGAGATGCACGAGCGCCGCGAAATCGGCGTGCTGTATAGCTCTGGAATGATCGCTGGCGCGGCCCTGATCGGCGTCGGCGCCGCGGCCTGCGCCTTCTTCGGGCTGTCGCTTCCGCTAGGCGGCGAAGGGCACACCGAACCGTCGGTTTGGGTAGGCGCGCTCGCGTTTGGCGGCCTCGCGCTCACGATCGCGTTCATCACGATGGCGCGTCGAAACTTGAGCGATTCAAAATAGCGCCTTTCGGACCCGGGGTCGTTTCGGGTAGGTTCGGCGGGTCAAGTCGCAACCTCCTCGAAGGACTCCCCATGTCGAATCGTCGCAACAGCCGCGTCAGCGCGGTCCTGTTTTCTCTTTGCCTTGCTGCCTGTTCTGGCGGCACCGAAGACCCCGCCGGAGATACCGGCTTAGACGCGGCCACGGACGCCGCGGACGGCACCACGGATGTGACGGCCGATGATACCGGTGGCGTAGACGCCAGCACGGATGTGCTCGCTGACACGGTCGAGCCGGATGTTGTGCAGCCCGATGTGGGCGAAGACGCGACTGAAAGCGACACGACCGAAGGCGACAC
>CBDUJZ010000108.1:0-17819 GCA_965367675.1 uncultured Myxococcales bacterium
GGCTCAGGAAGGGGAGCGCGTTTTTAGGGCTCGTCCGCCGGTTGCGCTGGCGGTTCGTTCGGCTGTGGGTCGGTCGATTGCTCGGGCACGTCCACTTGTTGATCGTCTGCGTAGTCGAGCCAGAGTGCGGCCTCGTCGAAGAACGAGAACGCGTCGCAGAACACGGGGTTGTTGTCGCAGGTGGGGACCTCGCCCGGGGGGAGGATCATGATCGGTGTGCCCTGGAACGCGTGTAGCGCGGGGTCGAACATCGCGTCTTTTCGGCCGTCGGCGGCGTACGTGAACGTGGCGAAGAGGAACCACGCGATGACGTGTAGGCGGTTCCATTTGGGGTCGAGCACGGCGGCGACGTTGATGCGCTGTAGGAGCTTCTCGGTGCGGACGCCGATGCGGTCGAACGTGGGCGCGAGGGCGTTCGCGATGGGTACCGGGATGACCTTTCCGTAGAAGTCCGTGTAGCCCGCGATCGTGAAGAGCTCGGCGAACACGCCCATCATGAAGCCGGCGAAGAACCCATAGAGGATGCGGCCGATGTTGGTGCGGGGTGATGTCGCGGGGTCGGTGATCAGCAGCGCGAGGACGAGGAAGGCGGGCGCCCAGAGGGGGCCGAAGCCGAGTCCGAAGAAGTCCCAGATGAGCAGGCCGAAGTAGCTGGAGACCGTGATGAGCACGACGGGAATTCGGACCTGGACCACCAGGGCGAGCAGGAGGATGACCTCGGTCATGTTGGGTGGCGCCGAGAACTCGCCGGCGATGTCGCCGTAGCCGAGCGCGGGCAGGAACACGCTCAGGGTGCCGATGACGGTGATGCCGAACGCGGAGGGGTTCATCACGTGGCGGCCGTTGCGGCGGATGAGCTCCTTGGACAACAGGGCGACGGCGATGATGAGCTGCTGGGTGAAGAAGTCTGCGCCTCGGAACTGCACGAACAGGTTGGTGCTCAACACCAACGGCAGGATGGACGAGGACAGTGACCACTTGCCGTAGCGCCGCCATGACATGAGCGCGTCGAACGCGACAGCGAACAGGAGCTGCAGGCCGATTTCCGGTGCGAACTGGCGTACGGAGGGGATGTAGAGCGCCCAGTACAGCAGGATGATGACCTGCAGCGCGGCGGGCAGCAGGTGGGTGAGGCGGAAAACCGGTCGCACGAACGCTGTCTTTCCGCGTCGCAGGAACAGCGGAATGATGAGTAAAATCAGCCAGGTAGGTGGGGCGATAGGGACGCCGACCACCTCGAGCTGGGTGTTGGTTTCGTACGTCGTCCCCGTGTCGTTCGCGATGATGTGCTCGGCCGCTGCTTCGAGGATCGTGGCGGCGTTGGGGTCGCGTTCATCCGGCCGACTTCGGATCGCGAAGCTCACGGATTCAAGGTCGCCCGGTTTCGCGCGAGACACGTGGTCGAGCTCGAGTTCGCCGACCGCCGAGCGGTTGTGTCGCAGGTGATAGACGACGATGTCCCGATCGATCGCGATGTTGGCGAAGCGGTATCCTTGGTTTTCGAACTCGGGGTCCATCGGTCCGACGAGGTCGACGAAGAACTGCTCGTTGCCGGGGGGAATGGTGTAGGGCTCGCGGTCTTGCGCCTGCTCTCCCTCGACGTCGTCTCCGCAGGGGATCCACTCCCAGTCGCCGGGGTCGTTGGCGGCGAGGTTGGCCACGAGGGTGTCGAGCGCGGGACCGGCTTCAGGGTCCCCGCGGCGCTCTTGCGCGAAGGAGGCGCTGGCGGGCTCTCCACCGGCCTCACGGCGGGTGAAGCGGACCTCCGCTGTGCCCGCCCGTCGCGACAGGATGAGTCGGAATCCGGTGGGCTCTAGGGCCAGCCCGGACAGCAGCCAGCCGTCTTCCAGGGCGCCGTTGAGCGGTGTCGGGTCGAACAGCGGGCGCAGCTCATCGGGGGGCCGGCCGGTGGTGCTCCAGCAGCGGTCAACCTCGGTGGGCTGCGCCGCGGCGGGTGCGCTGAGCGTGGTGAGCACGAGCGCGAGCAACCCCGCGAAGTTCGCGAGCGAAGCCAGGGACATATCGATGGCGCGACGGATTGAGGGCATGCGAGGCCGAGGCCGGGGGAACGGCTGACGGACCAACGTTAGTGCCGAACGGGTTCCTGGGCCACCTTCACGGGCGGAAGCCGGCCAGGGAGGTGGCTACCAGTAACCGAACTGGTCGCCAGCGCCGCCGATCTCGATGACCTCGATGTCGGGGTCGAGCTCGTCGCGGAGGATGCTCTGGATGGCCTGGAGCGTGCCGCCGATGGAGCTGGGGCAGCTTCCGCAGGCGCCTTCGTACTTGATGAACACCATGTGTTCTTCGCGCTTTTCGACTTTGACGCCGCCGCCGTCCGCGGCCAGGTAGGGGCGCACGGTGCGGTCGAGGATCTCGTTGATCACGGCCACCTCGGGGGTGACCTCCTCGGGCTCGCCCTCGTCTTCGGTGGGGTCACTGAAGGCGGGGTTGTGGTGCGGCAGCTCGCGCTGGAGCAGGTCGAGCACGGACTCGCCGAGCGGCGCCCAGTCGGCGTCCGCGTCGCGGGAGACGGTGATGTAATTGTCGAAGAAGAACAGGTGCTTAACGCCTTCGATTCCGAACAGGTGCACGGCCAGCGGCACGTGCATCGCCTCGTCGACGGTCTTGAAGTTGCTCTTTCCTTCTGCCTTGACCGTGTACTGCGAGATGAACTTCACAGCGTCCGGGTTCGGGGTCTCTTGAACGTGGATGTAGAAGGCCATTGCGTCTCCGATCAGTTGCCGAAGCGGGTGTCGAGCAGTGCGCGCATCCGGTCCGCGGTACCCGCGTGGGTGATGCGCTCGAGCGCATCGTTCGCGAATCCTCGGATCAGCATCCGTCGCGCGGTTTCCTCCGGGATCGCGCGCGACATCAGATAGAACAATTCTTCGGGCTCGAGCTGTCCGACGGTGGCGCCGTGGGTACAGCGTACGTCGTCGGCGAAGATCTCAAGCTGTGGCTTGGTGTCGATCTTGGAGTCTCGCGACAGCATCAGGTTTTGGTTCAGCTGCTCCGCGGCGGTCTGCTGCGCGATCTGCTGGACGAAAATCTTGCCGTTGAAGACGCCGTGACCGGTGCCCTCGAGCACGCCCTTGTACAGCTGGTCGGCTGTGCAGGAAGGCGCACGGTGGTCGATGATCGTGTGGTTGTCGTGCGTCTGGCCGGAGTCGGGCAGGTACAGCGCTGCGAGCTCGGTGTGGGCGCCAGGGCCTTCGACTCGCACGTTCGTGGTGTCGCGCGCGATGGCGGCTCCGAACGAGAAGTTGAAGCTGTGGTAGGCGGCGTCGCGGGGCACGATGACGTCGTCGGTGGCCACGTGGAACGCGGTGCGGGCGTCGTTCTGGATGCGGAGGTGACGCAGCGCGCTGCCGTCTCCGAGCCGCACGGTGGTGCCGTGGACGCCGAGGTAGACGGCGCCTTCGACGCCGACGTAGCTCTCGACGAGCGTGGCGCGGGAGTGGCCGCTCAGGCGGACGATGTTGGTGTTGGCCGACAGCCATCCGGCGGACGCCGGGGCGCCCACGTGGATCACGTGAATCGGCGCGTCGAGCTCGACGTCGGGCGCGAGCTCGATGTACGCGCCGTCGCCGGTGAACGCGCCGCGGAGGGCATCGAAGCCGGACGGGAACGGCGGCGGGTTGGTGAAGAGCGCTTCGGTGCAGTCGCGGGTCCAGGCGTCGGCCAGGCGGCCCACGTTGGCGCCCTCGGGCAGCGCACCGATGGTCGACAGCTCGGCGTTGTACACGCCGCCGACGAACACGAGCACGGCGAGCTCATCGCCGAGCCGCGCTTGGGCGACGGCGTCGGCGACGGCGGAGGTGTCGAGGGGGGCTTCGAGTGCGCTGGCGGGCGTCAGGTTCGCCTTGGCGATGGCCTTGGTGGAAACGTACTTCCACTCTTCGTTCTTGCGCGTGGGCAGACCGAGGTCTCCGAACGCAGCGAACGAGGCGCGGCGGTGTGCGTTGAGCCACGCCGGTGCGTCCGACTGCGCGTCGATCCACTGATCGAACGCCGCCTGCAGTTCCGAGGTCACGTGGGCACTCATCCGGCCTTCACCCAGTCGTAGCCGCGTTCTTCGAGCTCAAGCGCGAGCGTGCGGTCGCCCGATTTGACGATTTTTCCGTCCATGAAGACATGGACGACGTCGGGCTCGATGTAGTTGAGCAGGCGCTGGTAGTGCGTGATCATCACGAACGCGTTGCCCTTGGTGCGGAGCTTGTTGACGCCGTCGGCGACCACGCGCAGCGAGTCGATATCGAGGCCGGAGTCGGTCTCGTCGAGCAGCGCGAGGGAGGGCTTGAGCAGCGCCATCTGCAGGATCTCGTTGCGCTTCTTTTCGCCGCCGGAGAAGCCGGCGTTGACGGGTCGGTCGAGGAACTTGGCGTCCATCTCGATCATCTTGAGCTTGTCGCTCACGATGTTGAGGAACTGCGCTTCGTCGACCTCTTCTACGCCCTGCTCTTTGCAGATCTCGTTGAAGGCGGTGCGGAGGAAGAACTCGTTGGTCACGCCGGGGAGCTCGACGGGGTACTGGAACGCCAGGAACACGCCGGCACGGGCGCGTTCGTAGGGTGCCATCTCGAGCAGGTCGACGGGCTTGAAGTTGTGGTCGTAGGTGACCTTGCCGCCGGTGACCTCGTAGTCCGGGTGCCCCGCGAGGACCTTGGCGAGCGTGCTCTTGCCGGAACCGTTGGGTCCCATGATGGCGTGCACTTCGCCGCGGTTGATGGTCAAGTCGACACCCTTGAGGATTTCGACGCCTTGTACGGTGGCCGTGAGGCCTTCGATCTTGAGCAGCATGATCGCGTTAAGTCAGGTTCGTGGCGCGGACGCCAAAGTTCTAAAAGTCGTTTCGTTCGGTCAGGTGCGTTCGGTCGGCTGAGTCCAGTCGGTTAGCCGACCGAGCCCTCGAGCTTCATCTCGAGGAGTTTGACCGCCTCGACGCTGAATTCCATGGGCAGGTGCTTGAACACGTCTTCGCAGAAGCCGTGCACGAGCATGCTGATCGCCTGCTCTTCTTCCATGCCGCGGGATTGCAGGTAGAACAGCTGGTCGGCCGAGATGCGCGAGGTTGAGGCCTCGTGCTCCAGGATGGCCGAGTTGTTCTTGACCTCGATGTACGGGAACGTGTGGGCGCCGCACTGGTCGCCGATCAGCATGGAGTCGCACTGCGAGTAGTTGCGTGCGTTCTCGGCCTTGGGCCCGATGCGCACGAGCCCGCGGTAGCTGTTCTGCGACTGGCCGGCGGAGATGCCCTTGGAGATGATCGTTGAGCGCGTGTTCTTGCCCAGGTGGATCATCTTGGTGCCGGTGTCGGCCTGCATGTGATCTTTGGTGAGCGCGATGGAGTAGAACTCGCCTACCGAATCGTCGCCCTTCAGGATGCAGCTGGGGTACTTCCAGGTGATGGCGGAGCCGGCCTCGACCTGCGTCCACGTGATCTTGGAGCGGTTCTCGGCGCAGAGGCCGCGCTTGGTCACGAAGTTGTAGATGCCGCCGCGTCCGTCCGCGTCTCCGGCGTACCAGTTCTGTACGGTGGAGTAGTTGATGGTGGCGTCTTCGAGCGCGATGAGCTCGACGATGGCGGCGTGCAGCTGGTTGTTGTCGCGCTGCGGGGCGGTGCATCCTTCGAGGTAGTTTACGAAGGAGCCCTTGTCGGCGACGACGAGCGTGCGCTCGAACTGCCCGGTGTTCTCGGCGTTAATGCGGAAGTACGTGGACAGGTCCATGGGGCTTTTGACGCCCTTGGGGATGTACACGAACGACCCGTCGGAGAAGACGGCGGCGTTGAGCGCAGCGAAGAAGTTGTCCGTGTGCGGGACGACGGTGCCGAGGTGCTGTTTTACGAGCTCGGGGTAGTCGCGGATCGCTTCGGAGATGGAGCAGAAGATGATGCCGTGCTTCTCGAGCTTCTCTTTGTGCGTCGTGACGACGGACACGCTGTCGAAGACGGCGTCGACGGCGACGTTCATGAGACGCTTTTGCTCGGACAGGGGGATGCCGAGCTTCTCGAAGGTGGCGAGCAAGTCGGGATCGACCTCGTCGAGGCTCTCCTTTTGCTCCTTCTGCTTGGGCGCGGAGTAGTAGCTGATCGCGTTGTAGTCGATCGGCTCGTACTTCAGGTTGGGCCAGTTGGTGGGCTCCGTCATGGTCAGCCAGTGGCGGAACGCTTTGAGTCGGAACTCAAGCATCCACTCAGGCTCGCCTTTCTTGGCGGAAAGCGCGCGCACCACATCCTCGTTCAGGCCGGGCGGGAACTCATCGGCTTCGATGTCGGTGACGAAACCGTACTTGTATTCGGTCGAGAGATGGGAATCGAGCGCTTCCATGAGCGTCCTCCTAGCGGGGGTTGGAGGTAAAGTGGAGTCAGGGACTCCACTTTGGCACAGCGGGGGTTTAGGAAGTAGCGAAAGGGCTGTCAAGCCGAGCTTGCCGGCTATGCGAAACCCGAGCGCTCCGCCTTCACCACTGCGGCGCGACGAGGTCGAACTCGAGCTCGTCCACGAGGCAGCGTTCGCTGTCGACGAGCTGCACGGTCCAATGGCCGAGCTGGTCGAGCGGAAGTGGGCGCTCCGCCCAGGTTCGCCAGCGCGAGCCGGCGCCAGCTTCGGCGGTATCGAAGTACGTGGTGCCGTTGTCGTGTCGCCAGATTACGGTGATGGGGTGGCCCATTCCGGTGCTGTTCGCGAAGTCCATGAACACGAGGATCGGCTCGCCATTTGCGGTAAATGGGCCTTCGGTTCCGACGGGTTCGCGTCGATTGAGCCCTGTGGCCATCATCGCGCGGTTGGTGCGGACGAGGCACGGCTCGCCGCGTTCGGCGCGTCGGAGGGGGGCCCACTCGCCGGTGGGTTCTTCGCTCGGCACGGCGCCCTCGTTTGCGTCTTCTTCGTCGTCGAAGGGCACCAGGCCGGGGATGCCTTCGGCAAAGTCGCCGTCCAGTTCGGCGTCGAGCAGGTTGCCCGAGCCGTCGGAGTTGGCGCCGGAGCCGGCGAGGTCGTCAGGGAGCTCGTCTCCGGGCGCTGCGGCGGGTGCGCCGTCGGGGCCGGTGGCGGCTTCGGTGTTCGGCGACACGCTTGCGGTGGTCTCCGCGGCGGCTTGCGGGTTGAGCGCTCGGCTGATCGCGCCGGACTCGAGCAACGTGGCGCCGATGACGCCCGCGCAGGTGAGCGCGAAGAGCACGACGAATACCTGTTTGGGGTCCGGGCTCACTGCTCGTACACCAACATGCGGCATCGAAGTTTGCCGTTCTTTACGTCGACCGCGCGGGTGGGCTCGGCGCCGCCGAAGCCGTCTTGGAGGGCGTGCGTCGTGCTGATGAGGGCGACGGTGTGGTCGTCGAATCCGAGGAGCCGCGCGGCGAGGTCGTTGTATAGGCCGGCGATGTCTTCGTCGTCGCCGCCGATGCGCTCGCCGTAGGGCGGGTTGAACACGATGTGTCCGCCACCGCGGAGGGCGGTGGTCTCGCGGGCGTCGGCTTTGCGGACCACGACGTCGTCGAGGAATCCGGCGGCGGCGAGGTTGTTGCGGGTGGCCTTGACGGCTTCTTTGTCGATGTCGGAGGCGACGATGGAGGCGCGCAGCGCGGGCTTGCGGACCTGTCGGGCCTCGTCGAGCAGCTCGGTGTACTCGCCTTCGAACTGGTGGAATCGGGGCCAGCGCTCGAATCCGAGCTGGCGTCCGAGGGCGGGCGCTGCGTTCACGGCGATGCCGGCGGCCTCGATGGCGATGGTTCCGCCGCCGCAGGTGGGGTCGTGCAGGGGGCGTCGGCCGTCCCAGCCGGAGTACTGCAGCATGGCGGCTGCGAGGTTCTCTTTGACGGGGGCGTCGACGTCGCGGACGCGGTGGCCGCGGCGGCTGAGGGGCCCGCCGGCCATGTCGAGATAGATGTGCGCGTCGCCCGCGGCCGCCCGCACCGAGACGCTGACGTCGGGGTTCTTGGCGTCGACGTTGGGGCGTCGGTGGTACTTGGCGCGCATGGCGTCGACGATGGCGTCCTTGGTCTTGTGCGAGGCGAACCGGTCGTCGCGGAATCCGCAGTCGATGGTGGCCGCGAAGACGGCGATGGTCGCGTCGGCGGTGAACCACATGGGCAGGGCGAGCGAGCGCACGAGGTCGTACAGGTCGTCGCCGCCGTTGATCTTGCCGTGGCCGATCTCGAGCAGCACGCGCATGCCGATGCGGGTCCAGAGCGTGGCGCGCATGCCGTCGCTGAGGGTGCCCTTGAAGGTGACGCCGCTGGGCACCTCGCTGAGGCCGCTGAGGCCGATGGCCTTGAGCTCGCGGCGCAGCATGGGCTCGGTGCCGCGGGATGCGGTGACGAGGAAGCGGAACTCGTCTTGGTCGAGGGTGACCATGGGGCCGATGCGGGGTCCTTGGCGCGGTCCGCGGGGCCCGTCGTCGCGTCGGTCGTCGCCGTAGCTTCGGTTTCCGCCACCGCCTCCGCCGTAGCTTCGGTTTCCACCGCCGCCTCCGCCGCCTCCGCCGTAGCTTCGGTTTCCACCGCCGCCACCACCACCGTAGCTTCGGTTTCCACCGCCGCCGCCGCCACCACCGCCGTAGCTGCGCTGGCCGCCGCCGCCGCGACGGTCGTCGTCACGTCGCGGGCCGTCGGAGCGTCCACGGGGGCCGCCTCCTCCTGGTCGTGGTCCTCGGTCGGAGCCGGGACGTGGTCCTCGGTCGGAAGTGGGTCGGGGCGGTTTTCCGTCGTTCTCGCTCATGCGTTGTATCCGTAGCCGCGGCCCGGGGGTTCCCAGGAGCCGTCGCTGTTTTGAACGGTCAGAATTTCGACCCCGTCGGGGGTGACCGCGATGGTGTGCTCGAACTGCGCGGAGTTCTTTCCGTCGAGCGTGACCGCGGTCCATTCGTCGCCGAGCACGCGGCATTCGGGGACGCCGGCGTTGATCATGGGCTCGATGGTGAAGGTCATTCCGCTGCGCAGGCGCATGCCCTTTCCGGGCTGTCCGTAGTGCGCAACTTGGGGCGGCTCGTGGAAGCCGCGTCCGATGCCGTGGCCAACAAAGTCGCGGACGACCGAGAAGCCGAGCGGCTCGGTGTAGGACTGAATGGCGTAGCCGATATCGCCGAGCTGGGCGCCGTCTTTGACGATGGCGATGCTGCGGCGGAGGGACTCGAGGGTGACGTCGAGCAGGCGGGTGTCGTCGTCGGAGATGGCGCCGACGGGCACGGTCGCGGCGTTGTCACCGTGGAAGCCGTCCACGATGAGCGTGACGTCGACGCCGATGGTGTCGCCTTCGACGAGCACGCGCTCGGACGATGGGATTCCGTGGCAGATGACCTCGTTGATGGAGGTGCAGAGCGACTTGGGGAATCCGCGGTAGTTGAGCGGCGCCGGCTTGCACTTGTGCTTGCGGCAGTACTGCATCTGCAGCTCGTGCAGGTACTCGGTCGAGATGCCCGGTTTGACGTGCTCGAGCAGCCATTGCAGGCACTCGGAAGCCATACGGCCGGCTTTTCGCATCTTCTCTAACTCTGCCGCGCTCTTGATCTGCGGCCCTGTCTTTCTTGCTCGGTACAACATGGGCTGCGGATTAACGGCGAATGCCCGTCGGTTCAAGCGCTCGTGCGGCGCGGGCTGCGATTTTGCCTTGGATTGCGCGGAACCCCGAGCTGAACGCGTAGGCGTGCCGAGCTGAACGCGCGGACGTGCCGCCGGTTGCCATCGTGGTTCGGTGAGCCCAATGTTGGGCGCCTGACCTCTTCACTTTACGCTCAGCCCAGGAATCCGATGCGCACGCTCCGATGGACCTCTCTCTTTGCCCCGCTACTACTCGCCGCCTGCTCCGGCCCGCAGACGACCACGCAGACGGACGAAGCGTACGTGGACGCGATGGCGGCCGAGCATGCGGACGAGACGCCGACGCCGGCGATCGTGGACGTGAACCCGATCGAGGTGCTCGTCGGCGAGGCGGTGTATCATGAGGCGGGCGACGTCTCGGTGACGGGCTATCACGCGCGTCCGGCGGCGGGCACGACGGCGGGCGTGGTGCTGGTGCATGAGTGGTGGGGGCTGAACGAGAACATCCACACGGTGGCGCGGCAGCTGGCGATGGAGGGCTACGCCGTGCTCGCGGTGGACATCTACCAGGGCCAGTCGGGCGAGACGGCCGAGGCTGCGCGCGGGTTGATGACGGAGGCGATGAGCGACCCGGCGGAGGTGGTGCGCAACACGGCGGACGCGGCGGCTTGGCTGCGGGCGAACGCGGGCGTCGAGCGGGTCGCGGTGATGGGCTACTGCTTTGGTGGCGGCGTCTCGCTGAACACGGCGATCGAGGTGTCGGACGCGATCGACGCGAGCGTGATTTATTACGGTCACCTGACGGACGACGCGGCGCGCATCGGGCAAATCGACGACCCGGTGCTGGGGCTGTTCGGCGCGATGGATCAGGGCATTCCGATCGCGGACGTGAACGCGTTTGCGGCGACAGCCGAGGCGGCGGGCGTGGATTTGGAGTTGCACGTGTTTGATGCAGGCCACGCGTTCGCGAACCCGTCGGGCACGCATTATGACGTGGCGGCGGCTTCGGAGGCGTGGACGCTGACGCTGGAGTTCCTGGAGCGGACGCTGGTGCCGTAGTGCGGGCGGCTCCGGCGCGGCCTCGTCCATGACTCGCGGTATCTCACAAAGTTTGTGGCGTGACGTGCCACTGCCGAGGGGCGTGGCCATGCCGCGCCCCGGGTGCGTGGGAGGCGGGCGGCCTGTTGCGATCAACACGGTGTCCGCGTAACACCATACGGTCCAAGCTCCCGGGGGTAGGTGTGAGCCGTCCAGTTTGTCCGTACCGCAACTGCCTGATGTTGGCGGCTACGCTGACGCTTGTCTCGTTCGCGGTCGCTTGCGACGGCCCTGTGGCTCCGGCGTGTGACGTCGGGACATGGAGCGCCGATGGGGGCGCGTGCGTTCCGTGGACGGTGTGTGCGGAGGACGAGGGCATTCGCGGTGAAGGTACGCCGACGTCGGACCGCGATTGCGGGGAGTGCCCGTGGACGACATTCGTGGCGGATGACGGGCTGTGCACACGCTGGAGCGTTTGTCCGCCCGGGACGTTTGTGGGGACGGTCCCTACGCGGCGCGAGGATCGCACGTGTGCGCCCTGTCCCGAGGGTACGTACACGCGGGGGAGCAACGCCCCGGGGTGTGTACCCTCTCCGCCGTGTCCCGCGGGCACGGTCGAGGTTGCGCCGATGACGTCGGCGTCGCGTCGGCAGTGTGATCGGTGCGATGATGGGACCTACTGCCCAGGCGGTGAGCAAGCGCCAGAGGCCTGTGCGGCCGGCACGTGGGACGACGACTCCAGCGCGACTACGCCCTGCGTGCCCCACCGGGATTGCCTGCATGGCCAGTGGGTGAGGGCCGAAGGAACACCCAGGTCGGACCGTGAATGCGGGGTCTGTCCCCGATACGAGTTTAGCCGCGAAACCAACGCGTCGGCGTGCACGCCGGTCTCCACGTGTCCGGCAGGTTCGGCCCTCGCGGCGCGCGGTTCAACCACTTGGGATGCGGTGTGCAAGGCGTGTGGCGTTGGCCAGTACTGTGCGGGTGCGGGCACCGCAGCGGAGCAGTGCGCCGACAGCCGCGCGTGGGATCACGACGCCGATCCGACGACGCCCTGCGCGCCTTGGACCGCCTGCGAATCGGAGGCGTTCGAGCGGAACGGCTCAAGCATCCAGGACATGGAATGTGGCGCGCTCGAGGCCTGGACCGCTGAGTTTGGAAGCCCCGGCGACGACACGCTGCACGGCGTGGCAGTCGATGCGAGCGGGTTCACCTTTGTGGTTGGCGCCGTCGGCGTCGATGAAGTGATACCGGGCCAGCTGAGCGCGGGAGGCGCGGACGGCCTGGTGTCCAAGGTCGACGGGTTCGGACGCCCGGTTTGGCATGTGCAGTTCGGCACGGAGAAGGACGATCGAGCGAGCGCCGTCGCGGTCGACGCGGATGGCAACGCGTACGTGGTTGGGACCGTGAATGGCGCGTTGTTCGACACGCTCTTCGAGGTGAACCCGCGGGGTGGAGACGACGCCTTTGTGTTCCTGCTGGACCCCGCCGGGAGCGTGGTCTGGTCCACGCAGGTGGGCACGCTGGCGGCCGACGTGGGATTGGGCGTCGCGCTCGGTCCCGACGACGCGCTCTATGTGGTCGGCGCCACGGAGGGGAGCCTGGGCGGCCGAAACGCAGGCGGCGCGGAGGCGTTCGTACAGCGTTTGGACGCGCGGAGCGGAGAGGCGGAGTGGGTGTACCAGGTGGTCAGCCCGAGTGTGTCGGCGTTCCACGCGGTCTCGGTGTCACCGTCGGGCGAAGTGTTTTGTGCGGGAGCTGCGCAGGCCACGGCGGGCGACGAATTCGACGGTTTTCTCGTCGCGCTCAGTCCCTCCGGCGACGTGCTCTGGCGGGACACGTTCGGCGTCGAAGGCGATGACACGTTGCGTGCGATTGTCGCCACCGCCGACGCTGTATTCGTCGCCGGCGAGACCGCCGGGACGCTGCCGGACGCGACGCTCGAAGGCATCGAGGTCACGCCGGGCGATGTGAGCGCGTTCGTGGCGCGCTACACGCTGGAGGGCGAACGCGAGTGGGTGACACAGTACAGCGCCGCCGATGGCGCCGCCGCTTACGGCATCGTGTGGTTCGACGACACGCTGGTGGTGGTGGGCGCGACGCCGCCGTGGAGTGAAACGCCGGCGGTTGCGAACGCGCAGGCGTTTGTGGCGGAGCTCGACGCCTCCGGCGCGCTGGCCCGCGTTCAGGAGATCGGGGGCGCGGGGCACCTGTGGGGCCGCGCGGTCGCGGTGTTCAGAGCGTCCGGCGTGGTGCTGGGCTCCGCTGTTGACGCGGGCGCGGGCGCGGACTTTGCGCTCGAGTACCTGGAGTTGTGAGGGCGGGGGGCGGTCTGTTGGGCGTGGGAAGGCGAGGCATGGGCCCGTCCCGACAGCTGCTCGGGGCACGCGTAGCCAGCGAGTTTGATTGCTGGTCGTGGCCCATTGCGGCTAGTGTCGTGTGGTCGATTCCCCCCGGAAGGTCTTCATGTCGAAGTTGTTGGTCGCCTGTTTCTCAGGGCTCTGCGCGGTGGTCTCCCCCGCTCTGCTTTATGCACAAACGGCCGATGACGGGCCGGTGCGGCTCGAGGTCCGCGTGCGTGAGTTCAACGTGCGTTACGCCGAGACGGACACCGCCTTCTTTGGCGTTGTGGGGCAGCCCGATGACATGACGTTCTTCATGGCCGCGCGCGATGGTGAGGACGTGGACGGCACGGACTGGCTGACGTCGACCGAATGCTTGCAGCACGACGGGACGCCTCCGCTGACGTCTCCGGACTTCAACAGAGTCCTGATGGACCACGTTTATCCGGACACCGTGCCGCTCACTTTCGACTTGCGCTTGGATTCGTGGGAGGATGAGAGCCCAGACCAGCTGTTGGGGATCGGGTGCGTGGGAAATCGCTGTAGCTACGAGACTGGATTTTGTTGCGGCGGTATTCTCTTCGGCACTTGTATCGGCACGATTGACAACGACGACAATCGTGCGTTCGGCGATCCGATGGTCGAAGACGTGCCGTTCCGGGTTGGGGAGGTCTGCGAGTGGTACGACCACGGGTTTATGGACTCGGATTGCTGCGGCGACCTCGTCCGGCCCCACATCGAGTCGCGCTGGTCCTACACGCGCGGCGACTCGCTGGCCGAGGCGCTGGAGCTGGGTGACCTCCCGGCCGGCGGCGCGTTCTCGGAGCGGAACAGCAGCGCGTGTTATGCGGACGCGCAGGCCGAGGTGGCCGGCGCCGAGGTGGTGTACACGTTCTCGGCCGCCGGCGGCCGCGTGGCTGAGGTGAGCGTTTGTGGCTTGGACGGCTTTGTGCCCGACGCTGTGGCGCTCACGTCCGCGGGCCCCGTCTCGCTGGCGACAAGCTGCGCCACGCCGGTTGAGATTCCGATGTGCGCCGGTGACGAGGTTCAAGTGTTGGTGGGCTCTTCCGGTGCCGTGGGCTCCTTCACGCTCGACGTGCAGGACGTGGCGACCGGCCCGCAAGCCGCCTGCTGCGGCGACGGCGCGGACGACGTGTACGAGGTGTGTGACGACGGCAATACCCTGAACACCGACGCGTGCGTGTCCTGCCAGCTGGCGGCCTGCGGCGACGGCTTTGTGCAGGACGTCGTGGAAGCCTGCGATGATGGCGCCCTGAACGGCCAGCCGCTGAGCTGCTCGGCGGCGTGCGACGGTGTGACGGTCTCGGTATGCGGCAACGGCGTGGTCGAGGCCGGCGAAGGATGCGACGACGCTGGCGAGACCGCGAGCTGCGATGTGGACTGCACGATTGCGGTGTGCGGCGACGGGTATGTGAACTCCGATGCCGGCGAGGTGTGCGACGACTCTGGAAACTCGAGCGCGTGCGATGCCGACTGCACCCCCAGCGCGTGCGGCGACGGCTTTGTGAACGCCGCCGCTGGTGAAACGTGCGATGACAGCGTCGTCAACGGCGAGCCGCTGCGGTGCAACGTCACCTGCGACGGCATCTCCGTCCCCGTGTGTGGCAACGGCGTGGTCGAGGTCGGCGAGCGCTGCGATGACGGCAACACCATCGACACCGACGAGTGTATCGCCTGCGTCCTCGCCAGCTGCGGCGACGGAATCCTGTGGGATGGCGTCGAGACCTGCGATGACGGCGGCGCGAACGGAACGCCGCTGAGCTGCAACCTGAGCTGCGACGGCACTACGATGGCCACCTGCGGGAACAGCGTCGTCGAAGCCGGCGAGGACTGCGACGACGGCGGCGAGACCGGCAGCTGCGATCCCGACTGTACGGCGGTGTCCTGCGGCGATGGTTACGCGAACGCGGCCGCGCTGGAACTCTGCGACGATGGCGTTCGCAACGGCGAGCCGCTGGCGTGCGACGCGCTGTGCGCTGGCATCACCGGAACGGTGTGCGGCAACGGCGTGCTCGAGCCGGGCGAAGCCTGCGACGGCGGCGGCGAGACCGACACCTGTGACGTCGACTGCTCGCCCGCCCGGTGTGGCGACGGCACCACGAACGCGACCGCCGGCGAGGCCTGCGACACCGTCGGCTTCAGCGACACCTGCAACGCCGATTGCACCGACACCGTGTGCGGCGATGGCGTGCTGAACCTGCTCGCTGGCGAGATTTGCGACGATGGGAACGACGACAACACCGACGACTGCGTGGACGCCTGTGAAGCAGCCCGCTGTGGCGACGGCTTCGTGCGCGACGGCGTAGAGACGTGCGACGACGGACCGAGCAATGGCGCGCCGGGCGCCTGCAACTTGAGCTGCGGCGGCGTCACCTCGGGCACGTGCGGTAACGGCGTGGTCGAAGACGGCGAAGACTGCGACGACGGCGGCGAATCCGATGTGTGCGACGCGGACTGCACCGCCGTTTCTTGCGGCGACGGCGCGACGAACACGGCGGCCGGCGAGGTGTGTGACGACGGCGGCGACAACGGCGCGCCTTTGGGCTGCGCGACGGACTGCTCCGGCGTGACGCCGGCGGAGTGCGGCAACAGTACGGTCGAAGATGGCGAAGTGTGCGACGACGGCGATGACAACGGCGCGCCTCTGGGCTGCGCGACAGACTGCTCCGGCGTAACGCCGGCGGAGTGCGGCAACGGTACGGTCGAAGATGGCGAAGTGTGCGACGACGGCGATGACAACGGCGCGCCGTTGGGCTGCGCATCCGATTGCGCGGGCGTGACCGCTGCCGAGTGCGGCAACGGCGCTGTCGAGGCCGGTGAGCGCTGCGACGACGGCGAGGACAATGGCACGCCTGGCAACTGCTCCGCTGCCTGCGATGGCGTCACCTCTGGGACGTGCGGCAACGGCGCCGTGGAGTCCGGCGAGTTCTGCGACGACGGTGGTGAGTCCGCCGCGTGCGACGTGGACTGCACGGACGCGGTGTGCGGCGACGGCATGATCAACGCCGCCGCTGGCGAGGCGTGTGACGGCGGTGCCGCCTGCGGGCCGGACTGCCAAGAGGTGGCCGAGGATGTGGGCACAGACGTGGGCACAGACGTGGGCACAGACGTGGCCGAAGACGTGGGCACGGACACAGAGAGTGACGCAGGCGACGCTGGCATGGACACTGGCGCAGACGTGGGTCGACTCCAAGGCGGCGGGCTTAGCTGCGCCACCACCGGGCGGGCGCCCGTACCGCTCGTGCTACTCGCCGGTCTCTGCCTCGTCGCCGTCCGTCGTCGCCGATGAGCGCGTTTCATGTCGGTGCAGTGCGAGCGTTTCTACTCACGGTCGCCTGCTCAGTTCTCGTGGTGCCGCAGCGCGCCCGCGCCCAGGGCTTCGACCTGCAAGGGACGTTCGAGTCTGCCGGCTCCGTGCGCACCGACTACCTGACCGTGGAGTCCGGGTCCGCCGCGCTGTCGCGAACGTTCGAGCTCAGCCTCATGAACCACTTTTCGCGGCGCCTGCTGTCGATGGGCGGCGCTGCGGGCGATGTCCGTGTGGTCGACTACCAGTTGGTGCACGATCTGGTGGTATCCATCGCTCCCGTCGACCGGTTTCGGCTCACGGTCGACCTGCCGATGTACTCGCTTCAGTCGGGCACGAACGGCCTGCTCGGCGTGTCCGACGACCAGGTCGACCGAGGTGGGTTGGGCGACGTGCGGGTGGTCCCCAAGGTGGGCCTGCTCATGCGCTCCGGCAGCGGCTCAGCGTTGGCCTTTGTGCTCCCGGTGACGCTACCGACGGGCTCACAGCGGCGGCTGCAGGGCGAAGGGCTCACCATCGAGCCGCGGCTGGCGTACGACTACGTGACCGGTGGCGGCGTTGGCATCGGCGTCAACGCGGGCTTTGTGATTCGCAACGCGCGCGGCGTCGACACGCTGACCATCAACGACGCGGTTCGGTACGGCCTCGCGCTGCGCATCCCGCTTCGCGCCGACCTCGTGGACCTGATCGTGGAAGGCCGCGGTGACATCTCGGTCTCCGAAGGCGCGACCGCGTCTCCGCATGAGGCCGACGGCGCGCTGCGATTCTACCTGGGCCACAACGTGCTCACCGTGGGCGGCGGCGCCGGCTTTGGCGATGGCTACGGCGCGCCTCGCTACCGTGTGTTCCTTGGCTTTGGCGTCGCCCCCGTGCGCGATACGTCGCCGGTCGATACCGACGGAGACGGGCTGGTCGACGATCAGGACGCGTGTCCGCTGGACCCTGAGGACATGGACGGGTTCGAAGACGCCGACGGCTGCCCCGACGTGGACAACGACGGCGACGGCATGTTGGACGTCGAAGACGGCTGCCCCACGGTCCCCGAAGACATCGATACGTTCGAAGACTTCGACGGTTGCCCCGACCCGGACAA
This sequence comes from uncultured Myxococcales bacterium, assembly GCA_965367675.1. Classification (GTDB taxonomy): domain Bacteria; phylum Myxococcota_A; class Bradymonadia; order REDH01; family REDH01; genus CBDUJZ01. Next base: position 17,343 of record CBDUJZ010000108.1, read on the forward strand.
CGACAACGACGGTATCCTCGACATGGACGACGAATGCGCATTCGACCCTGAGGACCTGGACGGGTTCGAAGACGCCGACGGCTGCCCGGATGTGGACAACGATGGCGACGGCATCCTGGATGTGGACGACGCCTGTCCCGACGTCGCCGAGGACATGGACGGCTTTGAAGACGCCGACGGTTGTCCCGAGATGGGCCCGAACGCGTCGCCGGTCTTGGAGGGACTTGAGCGCATCGACCAGGTGATCTTCTTCGATACGGACTCCGATCGGATCCGCAGCGGGGAGCGCCGCAAGCTGGATGTGATCGTCGCGCTGTTGGAGCAGTATCCCAACGCCGAGATCTTGATCATCGGGTTTGCCGACGAGCGCGGTGCCGAAGACTACAACGCGGTGCTCTCGGCCGAACGCGCATCGGCCGTGCATGACGCGTTGGTGTCACGCGGTATCTCTGCCGAGCGCTTGTTCGTCGAGGGCCG
>CBDUJZ010000109.1:0-17795 GCA_965367675.1 uncultured Myxococcales bacterium
CGCCCGAGGCGGAGGAGCCCGAGCCTGGCGCTCCCGACGAGGTGTTCTCCGAGAACACCGCTGAGCCGACGGAGGCCGAAACGGCATTGGACAGCGCGCTCGCCGAACTTCCAGACCAGACCAGTGAGCCCGCGACCGCGCTCGGGGATGAAGCAGGGGAGGGCGAGGTCAACGAGGCCGCCGGTCCGGACCAGCAGGCGCTCGATGCCATCGCCGCGGCGCCCGACGTGAGCGAGCAACCCGTCGAGGGAGAGTCCGCCGTGCTCGAAGAACTCCCGGGGCCCGAAGCGGGCGAGACCCCTCCGGCATCGCCGTTGGCCGCCTTTTCGCCGCAGATGGCCGTCGCCCGCTCGGCGCAGATCGCCCGCACCGGGGGCTCTGGCGCGATCGCGGCCGGCGATCGCAACGGGATCGACGGCGCCGCCTACGTCGAGGTGTTCTCCGACCGCGATCGCAGCGATGGCGCTCGGGTCGAGCGCGAAGCCCGCTCGGCGTCGCTCGTCGGCAACCACCAGGAGCGCTGGGATCGCACACGGGCCGCGCTCGAGAACTTCGACGTGCACGTGACCCCGGGAAGCGAGACCAGCTTGAACACGCGCGCGGACGAGGTCGCCGGCTACATTCACTACCTGCACAACAAGATTCACCCCATGTGGTGGGAGTATCTGACGCGCCTCGATATGGGCTTTGGCCCGGCGGACGCGCTGTCCGACCTGAGCCTGACCGCCGTGATGGAGTTCGGCATCGATCGCGACGGCGAGGTCGCGTCTGTGAACATCGTCGATGGCTCCGGCGTGCTCTCGTTCGACGCGCACGCGGTGGACGTGCTGTACGAGATCGGCCCGCATCAGCCACCGCCACCCGGCATGCTCTCGAGCAACGGAAACGCGTACATCCGCTGGACCATGCACCGGGACAACCGCGGCTGCGGGACGTTCGGCGCCAGCGGCCACCGCGTGCAGATGGGCGCAGGAGAGGGCGGGTGACCACCGACGCGAAGCCAACCGCCGAGGGGGCCCCTGCGGCCAAACCGACCGGCACAGCGAAACGGCCCAAGGGGCGGGTGAGCGTGGGGCTCGTGTCCGACACGCACAGCCACTTCGACCCGTTCCTGAGCACGGCGTTTGCGGGCTGTGATGCCATCATCCACGCTGGTGATGTCGGCGATGAGGCCGTGCTCACGTCGCTCCGCGCCATCGCGCCGCTCACCGTGATCCGGGGGAACATCGACGGCGGCGCGCTGTTTGACCTGCCGCTCGAGGCGGTCCTCGAGATCGGTGGAAAGCGGATCGGCGTGCGCCACATCTGCGGCAGCCCGAAGCGGCCCAACGGCGCCACGAGGCTGTTCATCGCCCGTGATCGCCTCGACGTGATCGTGGTGGGGCACTCGCACATTCCGGTCGTGCAGCGCGTCGACGGCGCCATGTGGATCAATCCGGGGGCAGCCGGAACGCACGGGTTTCACACGGCTCGGTACGCAGCGATTCTGCACATCGACCGCGACGGTACGTTCGCGATGGACCGCGTGAACCTCACGCCGCGTTGGCCTGGACGGGTCGCAGGCGGCGCCAAATCGTCATGACTTCCGATGGGGGGCCTGCTACCATGCCGGCATTCCCAGATGGAGTGGAGTGGATGCGACGTCTACGTTTGAGTGCCGCGCTGTGGGTGTCAGTTTATGGCGCCGGCTTCGGTATTGGCGCTGCCGCGTGCGGAAACGCGCCGGAAGAGACGTCCACCGTGATCGACGACTGTGAAGACGATCCGTTTGCCTGCGCGACCTTCTATGTAGACCGCGACGGGGACGGCTTCGGTGACTCCAGCTTCGCGCGCACGCTGCCCCGGGCGTCGCCGCCGTACATCACAAGCGTCGGAGGCGACTGCGACGACACGAACCCCAACGTGTTCCCGGCCTCGCTCGAGCAGTGCAACGAGATCGACGACGACTGCGACGGCACCATCGACGAGCCCGACTCGGTCGCCTGCACCGAGTTCTTCGCGGACAACGACCTCGACGGCTTTGGCGACGCGGACGACTCGCGCTGCCGCTGCCAACCGAGCCTGCTGTACACGGTCACGACGGGCGACGACTGCGATGATCGCGACGCGCTGCGCTATCCCGGCGCGCCGGAGCTCTGCACCGGCACCGACAGCGACTGCGACGGTGAGACCGACGAAGGGTTCGACGGCACGGAGCCCGAGTGCACCAATGAGCCCCCAGCGCCCAAAATCGACTCCGACGGCGACGGCTTTACGGACGACGTCGACAACTGCCCGGACATCACCAACCAGCGTCAATCGGATGCGGATGAAGACGAAATCGGCGACGCCTGCGATGATGATGTAGACGGCGATGGTGTGCCCAACGCGAACGACTGCGAGCCGTTCGACGCGCGCTTCGGGCTGCCCGAGCCTGAGCGCTGCGGCGACGGCATCGACAACGACTGCGACCTGCTCTTCGATGAGCCCGGGGCCCAAGGCTGTACGGACTACTTCCCCGACGGCGACGGCGACGGCTTCGGTTTCCGAGGGCACGGGCTCTGCCTGTGCGTGCCTTATGAGCCCTACGTGCACGCCAACGACGGCGACTGCGACGCCGAGCGCAGCGACGTGAACCCGGGCGCCGCCGAGGTGTGCGACGGGATCGACAACGACTGCGACGGCGACGTGGACGAGACGGGCGCGATCGGATGCACCGACTTCTACACCGACGTGGACGACGACGGGTTCGGGACCGGCACCGCCGAGTGTCGGTGCGCACCCGGCGATGACTTCACGGCGCGCCGCGGCGGCGACTGCGACGACGCGGACTCCGACCACAACCCGGCCACGCTCGAGCTCTGCGATACCGTGGACAACGATTGCGACGGGGCGATCGACGAAGGATTCGACGGCGAGTGCCTCGTCCTCGACGCCGACGAGGACCTGGTCCCCGACACCGTCGACAACTGCATCGATTTCTCGTCCGCCAACCAGCATGACAACGACGGCGACGGCATTGGCGACGTCTGTGACCGCGATGACTGCGATGGGGGCCTGGACGCCCAGTGGATCTGTGCCAGCGACAGCGCAACCAACGTGTCGCCGTTCGATGACGGCCTCTATATCACCAGCGGCGGGGGATGCGACGTACGCCTCGTTCAGGTGTGGCCTTCCGAGACCACCTTCAACATCTACGAGCGCTTCCTGTGCGCCGTCCACCGGTGGTTCTTCGGTGGGCCAACCGGCACGCTGTTCACCGAGACGCCCGCCGGCGTCCAACGCCGAGGGGCACCGCTTGGCTTCGACATCAACGTGCTCAGCCACGACTGCACGGGCGGCTCCTTCCGCGCGGCGCCGGACGGCGAACTCTACTGGCTCTGCGATGGTTCGCTCTTCGCTCCCGGTGAAGAGGAACTCGCCCAGGCCGACGAGTTCTTCGCCGTCACCGGTCAGCACCTCATCACGTACACCGCGGACGAAGACACCGAAACCTATCGCGTGCACGTGCTCGACCGGGAGCTCGGCACCCCCGTCTCGGTGTTCACGTTCCCCGGGGTCGACGACGAGATCACGCCGCTGCCCGACCTGACGCAGACCCGTCCGAACAGCGCGTACCTCGTGTTTGAGCGGACCGACTTCGCCTCTCAGCGGGAGTGGGTCGTGCTCACGGTCGATGGCGAAGGGGAAGTCGCGCTCGTCGCTCGAATCCCGCAACCCGCGACGTGGGGAGCCGGCGCGCTGACCGTTGGCGTCATGAGCGACGGCGGCGTGCTGGGGCTGGTCGATGGCGCGCGGCTGGTGCGCTACGACGTCGCTGGGGAGCGCGTCCTCTGGGATGCGGTCGACAGCGTGCTCACGATCGGGGACGTCACGCAGGTGCTCTACGGCCCCCGCGTACCGCGCGAGCTATAGCCTTCGCAGAATCCGCGATTTTCGCGGGGACTCGCCTGTGCTAATGCCTCGCGCCGATGCTACACGACCGCACATTCGTCTACGCAAGCGCCCTCGCGGCGTGCTGCGTTCTCTTCTCCGCCTGTTCCGGCGGGGGCGCTGACGCGACCCTGCAAGGCGATATCTTCCGCGCGTCTCTCGGTTCGGACCCCGAGACCTTCGATCCGGCCGTAATGACCGGCTCCATCGAGGGCAAAGTCGCTTACCAGATCTACGAGGGGCTGATCTCGCCGCCCGCAGGCGATGGGGACCCCGTCCCCGGCGTCGCCGAGCGATGGGAAACCAGCGAAGACGGCCTCACGTGGACCTTCCATCTGCGCTCGAACGCGCGCTGGAGCAACGGCGATCCCGTGGTCGCTGAGGACTTCCGCCAAGCGTGGCTGCGCATCGCGCGCGGCGACGTAGCGGCGGACTACATCAGCTTCATCCGGTACATCAAACACGCGCACGGCTACGAGATCGCCGGCCGCGCGCTTCGCCGTCACCCGTGGCTCGCGCCCGTCGTGGGCGTGCTTGAAGCAGGCGTTGGCGTGCGCGCGCCAGACCCCCGGACGCTGATCGTCGACCTCCAATCGCCGACGCCGTTCTTCGCCGACATCGCGATGTTCTACACGCTGTTCCCCGTCCACCGCGGCACCATCGCCGAGTTCGGACAGAACGACGCGTTCCGCGCGGAGAACATCGTCACGAACGGCCCGTTTCAGATGCACCAGTATCTGCGGCGCAACCGAATTGAGCTCAAGGCGAACCCCAACTACTGGGATGCCGCCAATGTGCACCTCGACGGCGTCGTGATGCCGATCATTGAGGACGCCTCCGCCCGCATCACCGCCTTTAACGACGGTCGCGTGCACTGGGCCGACGACCCGCCGAACGACCAACTCGCGATCCTCTCGGCCTCGCCCGCGTTCCGTAGCGCCGAGCAGCTCGGCACCTACTACTACCGATTCAACGTCACCGACCCGACGCTGAGCGATGTGCGGGTGCGTCGCGCGCTGTCGTTTGCGCTCAACCGCGCCGAGCTGTGCCGCTGCACGTTGGACTCGCTGTACACGCCGCCCACGGGGTTCGTGGCGCCGCTGCCGAACTACCCCGGCGTCGACGGCATCGGCTACGACCCGGGCCTCGCGCGGGAGCTGCTGGCCGAGGCCGGATACCCCAACGGCGAGGGCTTCCCGGAACTCGAGATTCTGTACAACACCAGCGAAAACCACCGCACCATCGCGCAGTTTGTCCAAGACCAATGGCAGACCGAGCTCGGCATCAACGTCGTCCTCATCAACCAGGAATGGAAGGTGTACCTCGATACGATGGAGGCGCTGGACTACCAGGTCGCGCGCTCCGGCTGGATCGGCGACTACGTAGACCCGAACACGTTCTTGGAGCTCTGGCGAACCGGCGACGGCAACAACCGCACGGGCTTCGCGAACGCCGAGTTCGACGACCTCGTGTCGCGCTCGCTGCGTGAGACCGACCCCGCGCGCCGCGTGGCGCTCCAAGTGCAGGCCGAGCAGCTGCTCGTCGACGAGATGCCCATGACGCCCGTGTACTACTACTCGCAGTTCCACATGGTCGAACCCATGGTCCAAGGTTGGGAGATGAACGTGCGTAACGTGCACCTCACCCGCTGGATTTCGCTCGGGGAGGGCGCCGAATGATCCGCTATATTGCCGGCCGCCTTCTACAGAGCGCCGCCGTCCTCTTCGTGGTCCTGTCCGCGTCGTTCTTCGTCATGAAGGCCGCGCCGGGCAGCCCGCTCGCCCGCGACCGTCAGCTCGACCCCGAGATCGAAGCGCAGCTCATGGCGCGCTACCACCTCGATGAGCCCGTTGTGACGCAGTACATGTGGTACCTGTCGCAGCTCGCCAAGGGCGACCTCGGACCCTCGATCAAGCAGAACGCCCCCGTGCGCGAGATCGTGTTCGAGGCCCTACCGTACAGCCTGATCATCGGCACCCAGGCCATGCTCTTCGCGCTCCTGCTCGGCATCCCCATCGGCCTCATCGCCGGACTCAAACAGAACTCGCTCGCAGACTTCGGGTCGATGTCGGTCGCCATGATCGGCGTCTCCATACCCAACTTTGTGCTCGGCCCCATCCTAATCCTCATCTTCGCGAGCGGACTTGGCATCTTCCGCTCCGGCGGCTGGATGGGCTGGTGGGACTCCATCCTGCCCTCGATCTCGCTCGGCATGTTCTACACCGCCTACGTGGCGCGCCTGACCCGCTCGGGTATGCTTGAAGTCATCCGCCAGGACTACATCCGCACGGCGCGCGCCAAGGGCCTGCGCGAGCAACTCGTGGTTATGCGGCACGCCCTGCGCGGCGCCATCCTTCCGGTCGTGAGCTACCTCGGACCCGCCTTCGCGTCGGTCCTCACGGGCTCCGTGGTCATCGAAAAAGTGTTCAACGTTCCCGGCCTCGGGACCTTCTTCGTCGATGCCGCGTTCAACCGAGACTACTTCCTCGTTCTGGGCGTCATCATGGTCTACTCCAGCCTCCTCGTGATGCTGAACCTCGTCGTTGACGTGCTGTACTCAGTCATCGACCCGCGCGTGAGCTACTCCTAATGGCGGGCGAAAAGACAACGAACGAAGTCGAAGGCACCTCGCTCTGGAGCGACGCCCGGGCCCGCCTGCTCAAGAACCGCGCAGCCGTCGCGGGTGGCCTCATCGTCATCTTCATGACCATGATGGCCGTGCTCTACGAGCCCATCTCGCGGTTCGGCACCCGGTTCACCCTCTCGGAGAACCACCCGTGCCTGCGCCACGAACCGCCCGGCGCGCGCGGCATTCCCCGCGACCACCACCGCACCTTCTCCGAGTCCGCGATGCCGTTCGCGAGCGTCGACACGGACGGAAACGGCAAAATCGACTCGGTGGAGCTGTCGTTCCAAGTCCAACAGCTCGAGTTCGCGCATCTGGACCGCGACAGCAGCGGAGTGATGGACGCCCGTGAGCTCAGCCGCGCCCCGCGCTCGTTCCTCGTGGACGACTGGGTCGCGCTCGTGAACCGCTTCGATGAAGACCGCAGCGGCGGCATCGACGTACGCGAGTCCGCGGCGTTCACCGACATCTTCCCCACATCGGAAGCCGGCCAGTTCATCCGGCGGTACGACACCGACAACGACGGCTTGCTCGCCGCCAACGAGTTCCCCGGCGTACCGCGGCCCAAGACCTTCTTGCTCGGCACCGACGGCCTCGGCCGCGACCTGCTTACGCGCATGATCTACGGCGCCCGCATCAGCCTGCTCGTCGGGCTGCTCGCCACCTTCGTCTCGTTCATCATCGGCGTCGCTTGGGGCGCCGTCGCCGGCTACGTGGGCGGCGCGGTCGACGCGGCCATGATGCGGTTCGTCGACATCATGTACGGCCTCCCGTTCATGTTCCTCGTCATCCTGCTGATGGTCGTGTTCGGACGAAACTTCCTGCTCCTATTTGTGGCGATCGGCGCAGTCTCGTGGCTGACCATGGCGCGCATCGTGCGCGGCCAGGTCATCAGCCTGAAGAACCAGGAATTCGTGCACGCGGCGCTCTCCATTGGAACGCCGGCCCGCGAGATCATCTTCCGACATCTGATTCCCAACGCGCTCGGCCCGATCATCGTCTACGCGACGCTGACCGTGCCCGCCGTCATGCTCCAGGAGGCCTTCCTGAGCTTCTTGGGGCTCGGTGTTCAAGCGCCGTACACGTCGTGGGGCGCGCTCGCCAGCGATGGCGCGAGCCCGGGCATCATGACCAACTATCCGTGGTTGATTCTGTACCCCGGAGCAGCGCTCGCAGCCACGCTACTGGCGCTGAATTTCTTGGGTGACGGGCTGCGCGATGCACTCGACCCGCGCATGAGGAAAGACTGATGGCAGCGCTCCTCGAAGTGAAGAACCTGGTCACCGCGTTCGGCGCGGGCGACCGCAAAGTCGTCGCCGTGAACGGCCTCTCGTTCTCTGTTGAACGCGGCGAAACGCTCGGCATCGTCGGCGAGTCCGGCTCCGGCAAATCGGTCACGCAGCTGTCGATCCTGGGCCTCCTGCCCACGCCACCGGCCAAGATCGAGAGCGGCACCGCCATGTTCGATGGCGTCGACCTGCTCAAGCTGTCCGACAAAGAGCTGCGCAAGCTCCGCGGCAAGCGCATCGCGATGATCTTCCAAGATCCGATGACGTCGCTCAACCCGTTCCTGCGCATTAGCCAGCAGCTCACCGAGGTGCTCGCGACGCACACCGACCTGACGCCGAAGCAGCAGCGCGCGCGCGCGATCGACGTGCTCGAGAAGGTCGGCATCCCCGACGCCGCCAACCGCGTGGACTCGTACCCGCACCAGTTCTCCGGCGGCATGCGCCAGCGCGTGATGATCGCGATGGCGCTGCTCTGCGACCCCGAGCTGCTGGTCGCCGACGAGCCCACCACCGCGCTCGACGTCACCATCCAGGCCCAGATTCTGGACCTGCTCAAAGAGCTCAAGCGCGAGTTTAGCACCGCCATCATCCTCATCACGCACGACCTGGGCGTGGTGGCGGGAATGGCCGACAAGCTGATGGTCATGTACGGCGGCCGCGCCATGGAGGTCGCGCCTACCGGCTCGCTCTTCAAACACACCGCGCACCCGTACACGCTCGGCCTGCTTCGCAGCATCCCGCGCCTCGATGACGCTGGCGGCAAGCTCATCCCCATCGAAGGACAGCCGCCGGACCTGGCGAACATGCCGGCCGGTTGCCCCTTCGCGCCGCGCTGTCGATTCGCCACAGACATTTGCCACAGCACGTTCCCGGATGCGTTCGAAGTCGCGCCAGGACATCAGACTTGGTGCCACCACCCGCAGCACGAGGCGACCGCAGCGGCCAAGTCGGCGGCGAGCACAGGCAATTCCGAGACCGCGGAGGCCAGCTCATGAGCGCACCCACGTCGAACACGACCGACCACATCCTGCGCGTTCGCGACCTCAAGATGCATTTCCCCGTCCGCGCCGGTTGGCTCAACCGCGTGGTCGGCTCCGTCAAAGCCGTCGATGGTGTGAGCCTCGACGTGCGCCGCGGAGAGACGCTCGGCTTGGTCGGTGAGTCCGGTTGCGGCAAGTCCACCTTCGGGCGGGCCGTCATCCGGCTGTACAAGCCCACCGCCGGGCAGTTGCTGCTCAACGCGGGTGGCAAAGAGACCGACTTGGCGCCGCTCAAGGAGTCCGAGATTCGTCCGCTGCGCCGCAAGGTGCAGATGATCTTCCAGGACCCGTTCGCGTGCCTCAACCCGCGCATGACCGTCGGCAGCATCATCGGCGAGCCGATCCGGGTGCACAAACTGGCCGAGGGCGACGCCGCAAAGAAGCGCATCGCCGAGCTCATGGAGATGTGCGGTCTGAACTCCAAGTTCATCCGCCGTTACCCGCACGAGTTCTCCGGTGGTCAGCGCCAGCGCATCGGAATCGCGCGTGCTTTGGCAGCCGAGCCCGACCTGATCGTGTGCGACGAGCCCATCTCGGCGCTCGACGTGTCGATTCAGGCGCAGATCATGAACTTGTTGGGGCAACTCCAGCAGGAGCTTGGCCTGACGTACATTTTTATCGCGCACGACCTGGCCGCGGTTCGTCACCTGAGCGACCGCATCGCCGTCATGTACCTGGGACGCATCGTTGAGGTGGCCGAGGCCGCTGACCTGTATGCCAAGCCCACGCACCCGTACACGCAGGCGCTGATCAGCGCGGTCCCGATCCCGGATCCCGAGATCGAGGCCACCCGTGAGCGCATTGTGCTCACCGGCGATGTGCCGTCTCCGCGCAACCCGCCGAGCGGCTGCACGTTCCACACCCGGTGTCCGTACGCCTGGGAGCGGTGCAAGCGCGAAGCGCCCGCGGCCCACGACACCGGCAACGGCCATATGGTCGCGTGCCACTTGGTCGAAGAGCCGGAACGCCGCCCCTAGGTACTTCGGAGCGTCGAAGTCCTCGGGTGCGGTTTCCAGTATTCAGGCGCGAAAGCGAGTGACCAGTTTAGAACTGGAAGCTGGCGTGCGCGCCAAAGTTGAGCATGTGGATCGCGCCACCCGTGCCCGGCATCGCGTGGTACGTGAACGCCGCGCCCACGCCGATCGTGTCGCTGAGCGCGTACTCGGCGCCGGTGCCTAAGTCGATCGCGAAGCGGGCGGATGAGCACGAGCTTCCGCAGGAACCGCGCACGTAGGACGGGCCGATGTGCGAGGCCGCGAATGCGCGGATCACACCGAAGTCCATCTTGTAGCGCGCGCCGAACAGGAAGGGCGCATATACCGTCGACCCACCGCGAAGTGAGACGATCTCGCCGTTTCCGTTGAACCGGACCCCGCCGATTGCATTACCGCCAGCGTGGACTCCCAGCTCGCCTTCCAGCACGAGACCGTTGCCGATCGCATATCCGGGGAACACCGAGAGCCCAAATGCTGTGGCGCCTCCGGACAGGAACTTGGAGACGCCCATGCTGGCGGCCAAGTGGAAGCCGGTGTCGTCCACGGGGCCGTTCGTTTCGAACTCGGTCGGCGGCGAGGAGTTCTGTGCGGCAGCCGGTCGAGAGAACGCGAGCGCTCCGAGCACCAACAGCGCGAGCGTGGCGTGGGGCATGAAGGACGAGAAGGGCGTGGAAGTACGCTGCATAGGGGCGCCGGGGGTTGGAGGAGAAAAACGCGCGATGCCCGACAAATGGTCATCGGGTTCTCGCGCTCCGCGCTTCATTCATGATCACTCCCACTCCGAAATGCACGGATTTCCATGTCGGAGGGCAGCGTCCAGGGTCTTACGTCTCCCGACTTTAGCGGTTCTCGCGTGTCTGGGAGCGTGTTAGACGCCCGGCACTCGAAATTTCCAGGAGGGGGAGATGAAACGAATTGTAGGGAAAGTGAAAGCAGGCCAAGTCGCGCTCGCAGGCGTGTCGGTCTCGTGGCGTGTGGCGCGCACCCCGCGCCGCCCCGAGAGGTTCGCCGAGCGGACAACGCCCATCCGGCTGCACCTCGGCCCCGGCCCGAACTGGGTGAAACCGTCGGAAGAGTGGCTGAACGTCGACGTGCATCCGCGGTGGGGCGACATCGTGGTGAACTTCCAAGAGTTCGATGCGCTCCCGCTCAAGAGCGACTCGGTCACGTGCATCTACGGGTCGCACGTGTTCGAGCACATGAGCGTTTGGGTGACCGACAACATCTTCTCGGAGTGTGCGCGCGTGCTCAAGCCCGGCGGCGTACTACGGATCGTGCTGCCCGACGTGGTGCGGAGCATGGAAGCGTACCTCGCCAACAATGAGGCGTTTCCGCTGTTCGAGCGCCGTCGCGCGCGGGCGGAGGAGCGATACGGCAGGACGTACACGCTGTTCGATTGCCTACGCGAAGACTTCATCAGCCGCTCGGGTCAGGCGTCGCTGCTGGGGCAACGCAGCCTCGCGCATCAAAATGCGTGGGACTTCGAGACGCTTAAGCGCGACCTATTACGGGCCGGCTTTGCATCGGTGGAACGCAGCACGTTCCAGGGCTCTCGGCACCCGCACTTCGGGTTCGAAGGTACGTTTGAGAGCGAGGCGAGCGAGGACGACCGGTCGCTGTACGTGGACGCGGTCGTTCCGGGCTAGCGGGTTGCCGACGCCCTCGGGGCAGGGCGACGGCAACGAGCGTCAGACGCTAGGCTTCGTAGCGGCAGAACTGCTCGTACTCGACGAAGCCGGTGAACGTGGCGTTGTCGCCGCACATCTTGCAGTCCTTGTCGCGGCGGATCTTGAGCTCGCGGAACTTCTGGTCGAGTGCGTCGTAGAGCAGCAGGCGGCCGACGAGCGGCTTGCCGATGCCGAGCAGCATCTTGATGACCTCGGTGGCCTGCAGCAGCCCCATCGTACCCGGCAACACGCCCAGCACGCCGGCCTCTTGGCACGACGGAGCGAACTCGGCCGGCGGAGGCTCGGGGTACAAGCAGCGGTAGCACGGGCCCACGCCGGGCTGCACCACGGTCACCTGTCCTTCGAATCGGAACACGGAGCCGGTCACGTTCGGGATGTTCAGGTGCACGCACGCGTCGTTGACCAAGTAGCGCGTCGGGAAGTTGTCTCCGCCGTCCACGACCAGGTCGTAGCCCTCGAAGATCTCGAGCACGTTGTCGGCGGTGAGCCGCTGGTTGTACGCGATGATGTTGAGGCTGGGGTTGAGCTCGAGCAGCGCTTGGCGGGCCGAGTCGACCTTGGGCATGCCGACCCGCTCGTCGGTGTGCAGGATCTGGCGCTGCAGGTTGGAACGGTCGACCACGTCGGAGTCGATGATGCCGATGGTGCCAACGCCGGCGGCGGCGAGGTAGAACGCGGCAGGGCAGCCGAGGCCGCCGGCGCCGAGCATGAGCACCTTGGAGTCGAGCAGCTTCTGCTGTCCCTTCTCACCGACCTCGGGGATCAGCAGGTGGCGGCTGTATCGGGTGGTTTGCTCGGCGGTCAGGTTCTTGGGGACGCTGAACGGGTAGCCTTCTTGCTTCCAGCCTCCGAAGCCATCGATCATCGACGACACGTTGGTGTAGCCGAGCAGCTTGAGGCTCGCGGCGGCGAGGGCGGAGCGGGTGCCACCGGCGCAGTAGATGACCACCGGCGCGTCTCGGTCGGGCAGGGCGTCTTCCACCCGGAGCTCCATGAGGCCGCGCGGGATCAGGATTGCGCCTTCCACGACACCGTCGGCCGTTTCGGTCGGCTCGCGCACATCGAGGAACGTGTATCCTTCGGCGAGCAGCGCCTTGGACTGTTCGGGTGTGACCTCGTTGATCTCGGATTTGACTTGTTCGAGGAGGGACTTGAATGACGCCATGACGGGCTCCTTTCCGGCTGAAATGCTGCCGAGTTGATATTGTTGACCGAATTAGTGTGGAATGTCGGCACGTGCAAGCGCGGCGGCGAAATAGGCGCTCCGTTTGGGGGACGTGGGTGACAGAATTGCAATGGTAGCGCGGGTTTGCAGGCTTGGTGGCGTCACCACAAAATGCCGCGACATGGGCTTCACGTCTTGCGTCTGGCGTTCTTGGACAGTATTCCGGCGGGCAGGAGCACTTTGGTGCTCACGACCGCGTGCCTAGATTCCTCGGGCCAGGGGCGTATCCACCGGTATTGTGCCGCGAACGCCACCAGGCCTGACCCCTCTCGACATCTGTCGAGGCACCCTGGAGACGTCCATGCGACGTATGTTTAAGTCCAAGTTACACCGGGCGGTGATCACTGACGCCGACCTGGAATACGAAGGCTCTGTTACCCTTGATCCGGACCTCATGGAGTTGGCGAAGATCGCCGAGTACGAGCAGGTCCACATTTGGAACGTGACGCGTGGAACGCGGCTTGAGACCTACGCGATCACGGGCGACCGTGGCTCCAAGGTCTGCTGTGTGAACGGCGCCGCCGCACACCTCATGAAGAAGGGCGACCGCGTCATCATCGCGACGTTCACCGACGTGGCCGAGGCCGAAGTCGCTGGCTGGGAGCCCACCGTGGTTCTGGTCGACGAGAACAACGACGTCGTAGATCCGAAGCTCAAGGAAATTGCGGGCCCGCGCCGCCGGCAGTCCGCGTAGGGCTCCGGGGCTCCGGCCCCTAACCCCTCCTCATGTTTGCCACCGTCCTAGCCGTTACTGCCGTGATCGCCTGGTCGGCGACCGCCGCGGTGGCGGTCGCGGACTTGGTCGGCACTGGTACGCGCACCGATCGCGTGGCCAAGGCCGGCTTGATGCTCGCCGCGGGGTTCACCATTGCCGCGTGCTTGGCCCAGGTCCTGACGCATGGCCTCGAAGGCTTGGTCGGGCGGGGCTACCGCCTACTCTTCTTGGCCACGATCATCTCGGTGGGCGCGCTCGCGTTGCGCCGCAAAAGCGCGCTGCGCGCGGTGACGGCATTCACGGCGCCCTTTGGTGCGCTGTTGGTCGCCTCGCAACTCTTTAGCCAGCACGGCGAATCGGTCGAACTCGACATGATGCCGCTGCTGATGGTGCACATCGGCCTGGTGCTTGTTGGCATCGGCGGCTTCGCGCTCGCCGCCTTCGTCTCCACGCTGTACCTGCTGCAAGAACGACAGTTGAGGACGCGCAACTTTGGCCCGCTGTTCCATCGGCTCCCTAGCCTTGAAGAACTCGACACGGCCGCATTTCGTTTGGTGGTCTGGGGATTCGTGTCCTACACCGCGGCGCTCGTACTCGGATTCATGTGGACCGCCCAAGCCCACGCTGACGCCGGATTTGGCCGCGTGGGCCTCGCGGTAGTCGCTTGGGGCGTGTTCGCCGCTGTAATCCACACGCGCGTGACCACCGGCTGGCGCGGGCGCCAATCCGCCCTCATGACCATCGTGGGCTGCATCGCCACCTACGTGGTCCTCGCGGGGTACATGATCCGATGAACCGCACCCTCCATGTCATCGGCGCGAGCCACAAATCGGCTCCGGTCGAAGAGCGCGAGCGCTTGGCGGTGGCCGGCAGCGACGTGGGCGATAGTGTCCGGCGTTTGCTGTCGGTGCCCAACGTGGACGAGGCCGTGGTGCTGTCGACCTGCAACCGCGTCGAGTTTTACGCCGCCGGCCCGCGTGAGGTCGTGCTCACGTCGGCGCGGGCGTATCTGGCCGAGTACTGCGGGGTCGACGACACCTGGCTCCGCAAGAACACGTACGCCTACGCCCACCGCGACGCGCTGGGCCACCTGTTCCGCGTCACGAGCTCGCTCGACTCACTCGTCGTGGGCGAGCCGCAGATCATGGGGCAGGCCAAGGACGCGTTCGCGCTCGCGCAAGAAGTCGGCGGGACCGGCGCGCTGATGAGCCGCGCGTTCCACCACGCGTTTCACGCCGCCAAGCGGGTGCGCACCGAGACGGGGATCGCCGAAAACGCGGTCTCGATCAGCTACGCCGCCGTCGAGCTGGCGAAGAAGGTCTTTGGCACGTTGGACGGCAAGACGGTCCTCGTGATCGGCGCCGGCCAGATGGGGGAGCTCGCGCTCAAGAACCTGTTGGCAGCGGGTGTCGGCCGCGTGCGAGTGGCCAACCGTAGCCGCGAGCGTGCCATGGAAGCGGCGGTCGCGTGCGGTGGCTCGGGACATGGTCTCGATGAACTGCCCAAGCTGCTCGAAGAGGTCGATATCGTGATCTCGTCGACCGGCTCACAGAACTTTATTGTCAGGCTCGACGCGGTCAAAGCCGCGCTGGCGGAGCGTAAGTACCGGCCGCTGTTCCTCATCGACATCGCGGTGCCGCGAGACATCGACCCGCGGTGCGACGCGCTGCAGAACGTGTATCTGTTCGACGTGGACGACCTGGAGAAGGTCGTGGACGCGAACATGCAAACCCGGCGCGCCGAGGCCAGCCGCGCCGAAGTGATGGTGCGCGAGGAGGTCGACGCGATGCTCGAGTGGATGCGCCAGGGCGAGGTCGTTCCGACGATCGTGTCGCTGCGCCAGAAGCTGAACACGCTCAAAGACGACGAGCTCGAGCGTATGCTTCGTGACAACCCCGACTTGACGCCGGAGGCCCGCGAGGCCGCTGAGCGCATGGCGCGATCGCTGATCAACAAGGTCCTGCACGAGCCCACGGTGTCGTTGCGGAAGGCCACCAACACGGGCCACCACGGCGCGCTCGTTTCTGCGGTACGCAGCCTGTTCGACCTCGCAGAAGACACACCCTCGTCGGGCATTGCGGCTGCGACGGTGAAGGAGAAATTGTAATGAGTTCAACCACTTCGAAGGTTGTCATCGGGACGCGTGGGTCTGACCTCGCGCTGTGGCAGGCGCATTGGGTGGCGGACCGACTCCGCGCCGTGCACGCCGGACTTGAGGTCGAGCTGACCATCATCCGCACCACCGGTGACCGCGTGGTCGACCGCCCGCTCGCCGACATCGGCGGCAAGGGCTTGTTCGTGAAGGAGATCGAGGAAGGCCTGTTGGATGGCTCGATCGACCTAGCCGTACACAGCCTCAAGGACATGCCGGTTGAGCTGCCCGAGGGCTTGGAGTTGAGCGCGTACCCGGCCCGCGCCGAGCCGTTCGACGCCTTGTGTGGCCGCGCGCCGATCGCCACGCTGGACGACCTGCCGCAGGGCGCCGTCGTGGGCACCGGCTCGCTGCGTCGGCGCCTACAGCTGCTCGCGCTGCGCCCCGACCTGGATGTCGTGGGGTTGCGAGGCAATGTTCCGACCCGTTTGAAGCGACGGTTCGAGCCCGCTCCCGGCTTGGACGCTGTGGTTTTGGCGGAGGCCGGTGTCCGTCGGCTCGGCCTCTGGGAAGACGGCTTCATGCGCTTGGCCCCGCCGACGTTCCTGCCCGCCGCCAGCCAGGGAACGCTGGCGCTTGAGACGCGCACAGCCGACGCTCGAACGCGGGCGCTCGTGCAGGCGATCGACGCGGCTGAGGCTCGGTTGTCCGCGGTCGCCGAGCGCGCCTGCTTGGCCGCGATCGACGGAAGCTGCCACACGCCGTTTGCCGTGTTCGCGGAGCGTGATGGCGAGCGATTGATTATGACCGCCCGCCTGTTCGACGAGCAGGGCGGTATGCGTGAGGAGCGTAACCACTGCGCCGCCAACCTGGAGGCGGCCGCTGCGCTCGGGGCGGAGCTCGGCGCGCGCCTGCTCGGTTGAGCACCGCGGAGCAGCCGCTCGCGGGACTTCGGGTCCTCGTCACGCGGTCGCGCACCCAAGCGAGTGCGCTCTCAGAGCAGCTACAAGCGCTCGGCGCTGTGCCGGTCGAGGTGCCGACGATCGATGTGCAGACCCCCGCCGAGGGCCCGCGCTTTGACGCGTTGTTCGACGCCGCGCTGGGGCTGGATGGGTTCGACGACCTGTTGTTTACCAGCCCGAACGCGGTTCGCGCGTTTGTGCCCGCGCTGCAGCGGGCAGGCCGCTCCCCCGATGCCGTGGGCGCCCGCGTCGCCGTGGTTGGCTCGGCCACCGCTCGCGTGGCGCGCAGCTTCGGGTTCAAGGTCTCGGTGCAGCCGGTCGGGGACTACACCGCGGAGGGCCTGTTGGGGGCGCTGCTCGACGGCGGCGTGTCCGGTCGTCTGATGCTGCTGCCGCGCGCCGCTGTGGCCCGTGACGTGCTTCCAGAGGGGCTGGAGGCTGCCGGAGCGACCGTGGAGGTGGTGACCGCGTACGAGGTCCGCCCGTCGCGTGTGGGGGCTTCGGCGCTACGGGCCGCGCTGGCCTCGGGCATCGATATTGTGACGGTCGCCTCGTCGAACACCGCGCGTTTCTTGGACGAAATGGCCGACACGGAGAGCAAAGCTGCGCTGCGTAGGCTCCCGTTTGGCTCGATTGGGCCCATCACGAGCGCCACGTGTGTGGAGTTGGGGTTCCGGGTGGTCGCCGAGGCTTCGCCTTCTACGCTGCCGGCGTTGGTCGCAGCGATCGTTGAGGCGCGAGAAGGGCTCGACGGAATGGGTTCGGAGATCTAGGGGAAGTGCGCGTCGGCCGTTCGGCGCCTGCACGAGAGTGGAATCGATATGTTTATTCCGAATCGACTGCGGCGCATGCGTCGCGATGACTGGTCCCGTCGTTTGCAGCGCGAGCATGTGCTCACGGTGTCCGACCTGATCTATCCTGTGTTCGTTCTCGACGGTGAAGGCCGGACGGAGCCTGTGGCGTCGATGCCCGGGGTCGAGCGCGTCAGCATCGACGTGTTGCTCGAGGTGGCTCGCGATTGCGTGTCGCTTGGCATCCCGGCCATCGCGCTGTTCCCGGTGATCGAGTCGGGCAAGGACGAGACGGGCTCGGAGTCATACAATCCGGAGGGGCTGCTGCCGCGTGCGGTGCGCGCGCTCAAGGCTACCGTGCCTGAGCTCGGTGTGATCACCGACGTAGCGCTGGACCCGTACACCAGCCACGGGCTCGACGGTCAGATCGACGACACGGGGTACGTGCTCAACGACGAGA
>CBDUJZ010000110.1:0-17510 GCA_965367675.1 uncultured Myxococcales bacterium
CCTGAGCCCGTCGAAGGACCAAACCCATCCGGAGCACGTCGATGGACTGAGCCCGGCGAAGGACTCAGCGCAGGTCAGCGCTCAAACCACCCAAACCGTGAACACACCAAACCCGTCCGGAGCACGTCGATGGACTGAGCCCGGCGAAGGACTCAGCGCAGGTCAGCGCTCAGCGTCGCGATAATCGGCGCACCAGTCGTCACGATCACCGTGTGCTCGAACTGCGCAGAGAGGTTGCCCTTCTCGCCCACCAGCGTCCAACCGTCGCCGCTCTCCTTCACCCACGTGCTGCGCGTCGAAAGGAACGGCTCCACCGCGATCACGTGGCCCTTCTGCAGGCGCCGCCGGTCGTCGCGATCGTAGTAACAAACGATCTCCGCCGGCGGCTCGTGCAGCGACCGGCCGATGCCGTGCCCCGCCAGGTTCTCGATCATCTTGAACCCGTGCTTGCGCGCCACGTTCTGCGCCGCCTTGCCAATGCGGTTGATGGCCGAGCCCGCCCGCACGGTCTCGAGCGCGGCGGCGAGGGCCTCGACGGTGGTGTCGCAGAGCAGCTGCTTGCGCTCCATGGTCGGTCCGCCGGCCACGTCCGCCCCGCCCGGGACCACCATCGTGCCGCCCGTATCGGCGTAGAACCCGCCCATCTCGGCCGACACATCCACGTTCACGATGTCGCCGGCGCCGATCACGCGAGCGCCCGGGATGCCGTGCGCCGCCTGTTCGTTCACGCTGATGCACGTCGCGCCGGGAAAGTCGTACATGACCTCGGGCGCCGAACGCGCGCCAGCGGCAGCGAGCAGCGCGCGGCCGATGTCGTCGAGCTCGAGCGTCGTCATGCCAGGCTCGATCGCCGCCAGCATGGCGTCGCGCACGTCGGCGACCACTCGGCCGGTGGCCAGAATTCCTTGAAGCTCTTCGTCGTTCGCGATGATCATTGGCTCGGAGGCGGGGGTCGCTGCGCAGACGGTCGGTTGCACAGTCGCCGCCTCCTAGCGCACTCGCGGCTGGTGAGGAAGGGACGCCCTCACGAACAGAGACGATCGAGCGGCCACGTCAGAATCGCGATTCCGCGTCTAGCCGATTCCGCCGAAGCCAGCGTCGCCATTCACCGCGTTCAGTCCGTACGGAGCAGGCGCACGCGGTCCCGCGTCGGGCGCGTCGGCGCCTGAAGCGAGCGCTCGGCGCAAAATCTCGTACGCCTCACGCGCCCGCGGGATGGCTTCCAGCGTGGGGGACTGCACCGCGGAAGAGGTCCTACGGTGGCCTGCTCGATGCGAGACCATCACCGTGGGCGGGCCGAGCCAGATCGTCCCGCTCCCGTCCGGCCGCTCGTCCAAACTCACATCGTTCAAGCCGCTGAGGCGAATCGAGCGCAGCGAACCGCCCCGCCAACCGGTCGCGATGATCACCCGCTCGTTGGTGATCGCGTACTGCAAAAACGCCCGCCGGCGCGCATCCCAGAAGAACCGCCCCACCAGCAGGTAGATCCCGATCAGCGCGAACGGAGTCGCAAACAACGCGAACAACGGCATGCCCATCGTCCACGCGCCTAGCGTCCACAGCGTCACAAAAGTGCACCAGAACAGGCTGAAAGGAATCGTGAACCAATCCGACTTTTGCAACACGACTCCCTGCCGCGGGACGCCGCGCCACAGCACCTGCTCGCGCGGGGCTAAGTCGCGCTCCACGAACTGAAAGTACGGCATGTAGGGAGGCGGTTGCATCGATTCGTCCGGGCCTTCGAGAAGTCGGCGGACATTATCGCGATGTCAGACCAAAGCGGCAACTCCCCAGGACCGTTGTCCACACCCGGCAATGCGACCCGTACGACACCACTCTGCCGCTCAAACGGGCGCCACCAAGTAGTCCACGTTCAACGTCAGCGTGAGTTGCTTGCTGTGCGTCAGGCTCAGCCCAAAGTCCTCGCCCGACACGGGCCCGCTCGACCGCGCCGACGCCAGCTTCCGCATCGCCTGCGGCCGCGCGTTGGGGCTCCCGCTGTGCTCCCGTAGCGTGTGAACACCGAGCGTCTCGTGCCCGATGCCTTCGCAGATCAGCGCAGCGCGGGCCTGCGCGGCGGCGAGCGCTTCGCGGAGCATCTCATCCTTGTGCGCCCGCTCGTCGGCGTACTGCCAAGTGATCGACGTAAGCGCCGCGTTCTTACGATTCGTCACAGCCGCCAACACGTCGGTGACCTGCTCGGTAGTCGGCACCTCGATACGCAAATTGTACTTTGCGGACGAGGACTTGGTGATCAATCCGCTCGCCACCTCCGTCTGCACGCCCGTCACGTGGACCGCGTCTTCGCCTATGCCGGCAGCCCGCAGGTTCTCGATCAACTCACGAACCTCACGCGCCTTAGACAGCGCCGACTTGCCGGAGAACACCGAGTCGCCCCGAACCTCCACAAACAGGTGCGCGCCAGTCGCGTCGATCGAGCGCTCGACGTCCACTTGAACCGAAATCGTGTTGGGCTGCTGCTGCATATCAGGTTCCACATAAGAGACAGGCACAGCCGGTTGCACGGCGCACCAAAGTCGCGGCGTCGGAGCACGCCGGCTCGGACAGTGTAAACACCCCAGCGCACACCCCGACCTCATCCACCCAACAAAACCACCCCGAGACCCGTCCTGAGACCGTCACCAAACCCTTCCTGAGCCGTCACCCAAACCCTTCCTGAGCGTAGTCGAAGGACAGCCACAACCCGTCCTGAGCCGTCACCAAACCCTTCCTGAGCGTAGTCGAAGGACAGGCAACAACCCGTCCCGAGCCCGTCACACAAACCCGGCCTGAGCCGTCACCCAAACCCGTCCGCAGCGAAGTCGAAGGACACACCCAAACCCGTCCGCAGCGAAGTCGAAGGACAGGCCACAACCCGTCCTGAGACCATCACCCAAACCCTTCCTGAGCGTAGTCGAAGGACAGCCCCAACCCAGCCCCCACTACCAGCGCTGCTCCGCCAACCCCGCTCGAAGCGCGTTATCCAGCGCCACATAACCCTCCGCGCGCGGCAACAAAACGTGCACCGGGACATCGCAATCGTAGCCCTCATCGCGCAGCTTCGTCTTCTGGTGCTTGAACGTCCCCGTCACATCCAAGCTCGGCTCAATGCGCAAAAACACCGGGACGGCGTAGGGCGGCAGCTCCTCCCGCATCGTGCGCAGCAGCGCGTCGATGTCGAACGCCTCCGGCGGGCAGTTCAGATGCAGACACGCCATGCCAGCGCGGCCCTCCGTGCCCGGCACCTTCACCCCATACACCGTGCTCTCCTGCACCTGCGGATGACCGTTCACGGCGTTCTCCACCTCGCTGGTCGCCACGTTCTCTGACTTCCACCGAAACGTGTCGCCCACCCGGTCCACAAACGCCGCGTGGCCCCACCCAATCTTCCGCAACAGGTCGCCCGAGTCGAACCAAACATCGCCCGGCTCGAACGCGTCGCGGATGAGCTTCTTCTCACTCGCTTTGTCGTCCACGTAGCCGTCAAAGTCGAACCGCTCGGTGACTTTTCCGAGCAACAAACCCGGCTCGCCCACGGCGGCGTGCATCAGGTATCCGTTCGCGTCACGCATCACTTCGCCGCGCTCCAAGTCATAGCGAACGATGGCGTGCGGCGTGGGACAGATGCCCACCGTTTCGTCCAAATTCAGCGCGTTAAGGAAGATGGTATTCGCTTCGCTCGCCGCGTAAATCTCGAATATCTGCGGGATGTTAAACCGGTCGCGGAACGGCGCCCACACGTCGGAGCGCAGGCCGTTGCCGACCGCACAGCGCACGTTGTGATCGCGGTCTCCCGGCGCCGGCGGGCGGTGCAGCAAATACCGCGGTAGCTCGCCGATATAGACCAGCGCGGACACACCGAACCGGCGGCAATCATCCCAGTATTCGGAAGCCGAGAACTTGCGACGAAACGCCAAACACGCGCCGTTGACCGCCGCCGACGCCCAGCCGACCGTGAGCGCCTGGTTATGGTACAGCGGCAGCGGCGCATACACGCACTCGTCGGGCTTGAGCGCCATCATCGCACCACCAAACGCGTGGCCCGCTTTGACCCACCGCATGTGCGACATGATCGACGCCTTCGGCAGCCCGGTCGTGCCCGACGTGAAGATATAAAAACACGGGTCGCCGATACGAACCGCCGACGTCCACGGCGGTCGCTCGCCCGACTCACTCCGGGCCTCAAGCTGCAGCGAACGCGCGTTCAGCTCAGCCGCCCGCTCAGCCGCCAGCGCGGGGTCCAACGCCGCCGCGTCCAGCGCCTCTGCATACACCTCTGCGCCACACGCGTTGGGCGTATCCGCCACCCACCACACGTGCTCCGCGTCGGCGAATCGCACCTGCCCGCGCACCTCGGCGAACGCCTCCCAGAGCTCGTCGCCCACCACCGCCCAGCGCGACTTGGCCGCCTGCAGCGAGTGCACCAGCACCTTGCCGCGCTGGTTCGTATTCACCAGCGCAGCGGCGGCGCCGAGCTTGGCCAGCGCGCCGACCACGACCAACAGCTCCGGCCGGTTCTCCATGAACACCGCCACCGAATCGCCGCGCTCCACGCCCGCCCGAGCAAACGCGCGCGCCACACGATTCACCCGCCGGTCCAGCTCGCGATGCGATAGCACCTGGTCCTCAAACCGCAGAGCCACGCTCGGGCCATACAGCTCCGCGTTCCGCTCCAAGAACGTGCCGATCGACTCCGAACGCTGCTTGTCCGACCGCAGCGCCGCGCGACCCGCGACCGCAGCGTTGGGCAAACACGGCAAGAACGCCATCACGCCGCGGGCGATGTCCGGAAATCGAATGCGTTGGGTCATGGGCTCTCCAAGGGCGCGTGCGGTAGCGTTCGCTGGCCGCGCGTGCGGTGGGACGTGTACGATCGCGCCAGCGTGCCTATGCTAGCGGAGCGCGCACACGCACGCACCCCCGGCGCTTGTCGTCCAACGCCCCCTCCCGATCGAAGTCGCATGTCCGACCCCAAGCCCATCGACCCCCTCAAGCAGATCGACAACGCGCTCGTGGAGCCTGCGCGCTTTGGGCTCCGCAAGGTCGGCGCCGGCTTGGGAAAGGTCGCCTCCGCAGGCCTCGTCGCTGGCGGTTCGGTGCTGGGCCTGTTCGGCGGCCTGCTCATGGCCATCGCCACCGGCAGCTTCGTGACCGGGCTCGGCGGCGTCTCACTCGCCGCTGGCGCCACCTTCATCTTTGTCGGCGCGCTCGGCTTCTGGACCGTCGGCCGCGTGGACAACAAGGCCGACACCCGCGCGGTCGAGCGGCGCATGCTCAAGCTCATCGCCGCCCACGGCACACTCACCGACGCCACCATCGCCCAACGCATCACGGAGAAGGTCACGACCGTCCGTGAGGTGGCGAACAAGCTCGTCAAAGCGGGCGTGATCGACGTCGACATCGACCCGCAGTCGGGCGACGACGTATACAAACTGGCCGAAAATCGCGAAGCGGGCGCCTTGCCCCCAGCCGCCGAAGACGAGCTCAGCGGATTCGAGGCGCGCGTGCGCCAGGGCGCCCAGGCCCCCATCGACGCCGCAGCCTACGCGCGCGACGAGCAACTGGCCGGAGCGCCAACGCGCGCGCCGGTCGTAGTCGAGCAGACCACGCCGGTCGCCGTCGAGCAGACCGTGGCGGAGCCAGCGTACGAAGAACGCTAGAGCTCGGCGTACGAAGAACGGCGCCGCCATTGTCGACCAATCCTGCCGCGAGCAGCCAATCCGACGCTACCGCGAGCGCCTTTGCAGTGATAGGAGGCGTGACCCCTCGCTCGTAGTCCCGAGACACCATGGCCGCCCGACCTCTCTCCACCGATGCTTCCCTCGCCGACGACCGCGCCACCGAGCGCCGCCGGCTGATCGACCGCGTGAGCGCCGAGCTCGCCCCGTTGGCGCAGAAGACGGCAGAGGCCGCCTGGGCGCTCGCGACGACCGGCGAAGCGGAGGCCGCGACCCAGCTCTCCGAGAGCCGCGTGGCCATGGAGCGCGTGTACGCCGACTCCGAGCGCTACCTCAAAGTTCGCCGCCTGGCGGCCGATGAGCCCGACGCCGACCCTGTGATCGCGCGCAGCCTGGAGCTGCTCGAGAAGCAGATGGCCTCGCGCCAAGGCGACGCCAAGCTGCGCGTCGAGATCGTGAACAAGGAAGCCGAGCTGCGGCGCGTGTACGGCAACTTCCGCGGCGCCATCGACGGCAAGCCCCACGCGGGCTCCGAGCTTGAGCGCATCCTGTCCGAGAGCCACGACGTGGAGCTCCGCCAGAAAGCGTGGGAGGCCACCAAGCAGGTCGGCGCCGAGGTGCGGCCCGCCGTCATCGAGCTCGTCAAACTGCGCAACGAGGCGGCGCGCGCGCAGGGGCACCGCGACCACTTCGCCATGTCGCTCGAGCACAACGAGCTCAACGAGGACAAGCTCTTCGCCACCCTCGCGAAGCTCGAGAAGGCCACGCGCACGCCGTTCCGCACCCGCAAAGCGGTGCACGACGCCGAGCTCGGCCGCCGCTTCGGTGTCGCCCCCGACGCCCTGCGACCGTGGCACTACCAGAACCCGTTCTTCCAATCGGTGCCCGCGCCCGACTCGCTCAAGCTCGACGAGCACTACGCCAACCAGGACCTCGAAGCCCTCGCCATGCGCTTCTTCGACGGGCTCGGCATGAACGTGCGCGGCGTGGTCGAAGACTCCGACCTGTACCCGCGCGACGGCAAGGACGAGCACGCGTTCTGCATCTCGATCGACCGCAAGAAGGACACCCGCGTGCTGGCGAACCTGCGGCCCACCGAGCGCTCCATGCGCACGCTGCTGCACGAGCTCGGGCACGCCGCCTACAACCGCTACATCGACCAGCCGTGGATGCTCTCGCGACCGGCCCACACCTTGGTCACCGAGGCCGCCGCCATGCTCATGGGCCGGCAGTCCACTGAGCTTGAATTCCTGTTGGAATACCTGGACTTACCCGCGTTCGAGCTCACCCCGCTCAGCGGCGAAATCCGGCGCTTCCAGTGCTTCCGCATGCAAACCTTCACCCGCTGGGTGCTGGTTATGACGCACTTCGAACGCGCGCTGTACGCCGACCCCGAACGCGCCGACCTCGACGCCCACTGGTGGGAGCTCAAGAAGAAGTACCAGCTGCTCGATGCGCCCGAAGGCCGCGACGCGCCCGACTGGGCCGCCAAACGCCACCTGGCCCTCAGCCCGGTCTACTACCAGAACTACATCTACGGAGAGATGGTCGCCTCGCAGCTGCGCGGCCGCGTCATCGAGCAAGCGCGCACCAACTCCATCGTCGACAGCCTGTACGCCGGCGAGCTGCTCATCCAAGAGGTGTTCCGCAAAGGCGCGTCCCTCCGCTGGGACCGACTCGTCGAGCAAGCGACCGGCGAGCCGCTCAACCCCGACCACTTCGTGCGCGAGTTCACAGCCTAACGCTGCGGTACCCGCTCGGCGTCCCGATGGACGCGACCTGGACGGAATCACCGGTCGATCGCGCCCAATTGATCGGCTCTAGGTTCCGAGCGTCAGTCGCGCGGTCTCGACGAAACCGTCCGGGCTCCACCGAAGCAGCGTCGCCACGCCGGTCTCACCGTCGATGGACAGCGCGTGCACCTCGTCCGTGCTGCCGCCGGGGTTCAGCAGCGCGCGGCCGTCCGGCAACGCGTGCAACAGCGGCACGTGCGTATGGCCGATGACCATCGCGACCAGCGTGTCGTCCGCCGCCAGCCAGCGCGCCGAATCCAGCTCCACCGGGTCATCCGACTCCGCGCCCGTGAGCAGCGCATCGGCCTGCCGCATGGCGCCGTACACCCACCGCAACCCCGCCACCGATTCCACGCGCCCGCTCACCCAGGTGACACCGGTCGTAAACGGCGGCCAACGCTTGATCGGCGCGTTAAACCGGTCGCCGTGCTCCACGTGCACCACCCCGCAAGGGAGCGAAACGCGAACGCTCTCGGCCGCCAAACCAAGCGCCTGCAGCACGCGATCGTGGTTGCCCCGCGTCCACGCCCAGCCCGGCCCGCGCATGGCCGACACCACCTCGCGATGCACCGGCTCCAGCGTGCGCAGCTCGCGCCGCTGCGACGGCGTCGGGCCCCGCTCCAGGTCGTACAGGTCGCCGTTAACCACCACCAAGTCATGGGAGGCGCGCAACGCGTTCGCCGCCGCGATCAAGGTCTCGGGCGGCACCGAACACGCATGCCCCGCGCCCGGCCGCCCCAGGTGAAAGTCGCTCACGACGGCCAGCCGTTTGGCGGTCAACATGCGCTCACTCCGTGCTCACACGTGCGCTGCGCTCCGCATTCGATCACGCGCGCTCGGGCTCGATAGGCTTCAGCCCGGGGGTCGAACTGGACGACGCCAACGCGAGCAGCGCCTCGTCGTCGAGCTCCACCTCATCCTCGGGCGACACGGTCGGCGAAACCGTCACCTTGTCGTCGCTTCCAGGCTCCTCGGCTGGCGCTTCCAGCATGCGCTGAATGATCGGCTCCACCACAAGCTCGCGGAAAATCGGCTCCAAGTCCTGCGTGTCCGTCACCTTGCGCACCCGCTCCATGAGCTTCGCGCGCGTCTCCACCGAGATCTCCAACGGCAGGTCGTACTCCTCGCGCAGCGCCTTCCGGAACTGGTCCAGCCGCGCCTGCATCATCTGAACACCCAGCTCGGCTTCGTTGAGTCCGTCGAACGCGATGACGGTCACGTCGCTGCCGCGCAACACGGTGGCCAGCTCCGGGTCGAGCGCCGCCAGCTCAGGCGCGGATGCTGCGCCTTGCTGCGGCCCAAAACCGATGGCCGCCGCCCCGCGCTGCTCGCGGTCCACGGTGAGTACGAAAATCGCGTGGCTGGCGTCCGCGGTCAGCCCGCGCGTATCCGCGATCTCGCCGTCTTGGAACACCCGCGCCAGGCGCTCTTGCACCCGCCGGTGGGCCTTATCAAAGTTCCGTAACAGCACGACACGACTGGGCTTTCTCCGCAGCGGAGTCACCAACATGTCCTCGTCCTGATACCCCACGTAGCCAGGCGGAGTGCCGATCAGTCGCGACACCGAATGCGCCTCAGAAAAGTCCGTCATCTCCAGCGCCAAGAACGCGCTATTGCTGCCGAAAATCTCCTCGCACATGGCCCGCGCCACCGCCTCTTGGCCCACGTCCGCCGGCCCTGTGAACAGGAACACCGACTGCGGTCGCTTGCGCCCAATGCCGTTCAGCCGACCGGCCACCAGATGCCGCGCCACCAACGCGACCGGACCCTGCTGCCCGACCACATGCGTCGCCAGACGCTGCTCCAGACCCGCCCACCACGAGATGGTACCGCGCGCCACGCGGTCCAGCGGCGCGCCCGTCTTGAGCGCCACCTGCTTGGCCACATCGAGCCGCGTCACGACCCGCTTCGACGGCGTGTTGTGCCCATTCGACAGCGTCGTCCCGCGCACGCGCGCAGCGGCGATCTCGGAGGCCACCGCGATCGTGGCGTCCATCAGCAGCTTCTTCGCTTTGTCCGGCAGCGACTGCTCCGGGATGAACCGCGTCGACAGCCCAATCGCCGCATCCAGCGCGTCCGGCGTGACCGGCACGCCGTAGTCCTTCTCGAACCGAGGAACCAACGCCGCCAGAATCTCACGCGTGAGCGACTCCGACAGCTCGGCCACATGAATGCGCTCAAAACGACGGCGCAGCGCCGGGTCGTCCTCCATCCAACGCCGGTACTCCGACTCCGTGGTCGCCGCCACGACAGCGATCTTTCCGGACGCCAGCGCGGACTTAAAATGATTAGGAATTTCAGCCGGTTGGCCCGAACTCGACCGCGGCGAAAACACCGAGTGCGCCTCGTCGATGAACAGCACCACGTTGTCCGCGCACTCCTCGAGCAGCGCTTGAATCCGCGCCTCCAGCTCGCCGCGGTACGACGTCCCGCCCACCAAGCTCGCGCCGTTGATCTCGATCACGCGCATCGACTGCAACCGCTCCGGCACCGAGCCTTCGGCGATGCGCTGCGCCAGCGCCGTCGCCAGCGCCGTCTTGCCAACACCCGCCTCACCCGTCAGCAGCGGGTTGCGCTGCTCGGTGCGCATCAGAACGTTGATCACGCGCTGGAGCTCCACGTCGCGCCCGAGCACCGGCGACAGCCGCCCCGCGCGCGCGTCACGCGTCAAATCACGGCCCAGCTGGTCGAGCGTCGGCGTCTCGCCAGGCGACACCGACAAAACGCCGTGCGCGGAAACGCGGTCCTCTCGACCACCCGGCTGCACAGCGTCGAGCGCGCGGCGCAAGTGCGGCACCAACCCGAGGGCGGTCACCAGCTCCAGCCCCGAGCCGCCATCCGACAAGAACGCCTCCAGCACATCCCGCTCGCCCACGCGACGGCCGTCGTTCTCGGCCCGCTTGGCCGCGGCGATCAACATGCGTACCAGCCGCGGCGTCAGCGTCTGACGGCTGAGCGGGAACGGGCGCTGCTCCGGCGTGCGGTCGCCAACGATGGCGAGCATGTCCGCCCGCAGCCGCGCCGGCTTGATGTCCGCCTGCTCGCACGCGTTCACCAACATGCCGCGCTCGCTGACCAACGCGGCCAAGAAGTGCGGCGTGCCCAAGAACGCCAGCCCAGACGTGGCGCTCAGCAGCACCGCCTCCGACAGGTGGCCCCACATGGCCGGCGAGAACGCCGCGCGCCGCAGGTCGCCGTCTCCCTCAAAGATGAACTCGCCGCCGGGCTGCGCCAGCTGACGCAACGCCCAACGCACGGACGCGCTCTCCTGAAGCTCCGCGCGCCAACGCATCACGCGGCCCAAGTCGGCCTCCGAGATACGCTCGCGTCCGCTCTCGCGCGCCCACGCCAGGGCGTCGGTCAAAATGCCGGTGAACCCCAGCGAGAACTGGTCCACATGCAGCTGCGGCGGCGACGGGTGCTCGCGGTCCACCCGACGCGCCAGGTCACGCAGTTGCTCCACCAACTCGGTGCGCTCCACGCGCGCCTGGCCGCCCACAACCCGGACCAACTCGGAGTGACCCCGACTGAGCAAAACCGCGAGAATATCGATCGGCAAAAACACCGAGCGGTCCACGGAACGCAGCCAAGTGATGCAAGATTCCATCACCTCGGCCGCGTCTGGGCTGAGGTGTCGCTGGTCTAAAAATCCTTTGGAATCAAACAGTTCCGAGATGTCGTTCGTTGCGCTCACTCCACACCCTGGGTCGTCGTCTCGATCATACTAGCCGAAGGGGGCGCCGGTTGCGAACCCGCAAACGCACGGTCCGCTCCGCTCACCGGCCCACCGCTGGCGAACGGCAGCTGCGCCAAAGTCCCCGCCGACACTGGCCGGCGGCGGTCCGACGCCGTCACACGTCCGGCCTCATCGAGACCGCAGAACACCATCGTGCCCGCCACGATCGCGATAGGCACCAAGAAGAAGTCCAGCACCGGCACAAACAGCAGCGCCGCGATACCGGCGCCGAGCCCGAGCATCGCACCCGGTTGCGCCCGCAACAGCCGCTGCTTCTCGCGCCACGTAAAGCCGCGCCGCGACTGCGGCTGGTCCGAGAACTCCATCGACAACAGCCCGGCCGAGAGCATCGCGCTGCACCCAGCGGCGGCGAGCGAACCCACCACCGGCAGCAGATGCAGCAGCAGCGTACAGCACATCAGAACCACATACAGCCCCAGCGTAAGCAGCTGATGTGAAATGCCTTTTGCCACGTCGGACACCGCGCCCACCAGCGTCCCCTGCTGCGCCACCGCGTTGTTCAAGATGCCCACCTCGACCCGCTCGCTCAGCGCATCCATGAACGGGCCCAGCAGCACGCCGACCAACACCATCGTCACGCCAAAAGCCGCCACCAGCGCGCCGCCGACCACCAAGAGCAGCAACAACCACCAAAGCGCCTGCAGCCACCACGCCTCCGGACGCGCCCAAATCAAGCTCAGCAGCTCGTCCGAGAAGCCGAGGCCGAGGCCGGCCAGCACCATGAGAATCAACAGCGATAGCGCAGCTGAGGCGGCGCTGTACTTCCAAAGGCTCGGCCGCCGAGCCACGTAGCGGAGCGCATGCAGCGGCCCCAGGAAACCCTCCCGAAAATCACGGACGAACGAGCCCGGGCCTACAAAGTTCGGCCGCGACCCAGGCCGGTCCGACACCGACATTACCGCTTACCGAGCGTCTCGTCGGCGCGCGCGTAGTGGCTCGGCTTCAAGTGCGCGCTCATCGCACGCAACGTCGCGATCATCACGGCCGCGTCATCGGTGAACCCCATGCCGACCAGAAAGTCGGGCACCAAGTCCACGGGCATGACGAAGTACAACAGCGCGCCGGCGATCATCGCCTTGGCCGCCATCGGAGTTGCCTCGTCTTTCATCGCGTGCCACATCGCTACGGCGTGGCGAACGAACGGGAGCTTGGCCGCTAGGCGACGCGCCTTGGCCAAGAACCGCCCGTCATCGACCGCCGCGGCGCTCTCGAACACTTCCGGCGACTCCGCGACCACGTCTGCTTGCTCTGATGGATTGCTCATGACTTGGAGTTTAATCACGACCCGTAGCGCATTCCAGCGGAACGCGTTCGCGTGCGTGCTCTCGTTCGCTTTTATGGCCGCCGCCAGCGTCGGCTGCTCGCGCGGAAGCGACGCCCCCAACGGCGCCGAACCGAGCGGGCAAACACCCGCGTCCGCGACCGTCGTGGGCGCAGCCACTACGCCGGCCTCCGCCAACAGCGGCGGAGACGGCCACGACCATGGCTCCGGCGGAAGTCCGCTGCCGCCGGAGGGTTCCGGCCCTGCGGTCCCGCCAACCACCCCCGAGTTTGTCGCCGACGCACCGTTGCCGCCCATCGAGGCGCGGCCCGCCGGACGCATCATCGACGCCCACACCCACCTGTCCGGCTGGGAGATCTGGCCCGAGGTGCAATCGGTGATGGACGAGAACAACCTCGATTTTGTGTTCAACCTGTCCGGCGGCTCCCCCCGTGGCGGCCAAACGCTCGCGATGATGCTCGCCGAAGACTCCGGCGGCCGCGTCGTGAACCTGATGAACGTGGACTGGGAGGGCATCGACGAGGTGGCCTTCGGCGACGTGCTGGCGGCCGAGCTCGAGCTGCTCGTCACGCAGTACGGCTACGTAGGCCTCAAGATTTCGAAGGCGCTCGGCCTGTACGCCCGTGACGGCCGCGGCGACCTCATCGCGGTCGACGACCCGCGGCTCTTTCCGCTGTGGCGCAAGGCCGGCGAGCTCGGCGTCCCCGTGTTCATCCACACCAGCGACCCGCTGGCGTTCTGGGACCCCATCACGCCACAGAACGAACGATACGCGGAGCTAAACGCGCACCCATCGTGGTCGTTCGCCGGTCCGGAGTTCCCGCCGCGACAGACGCTGTTGGACCAGCGAAACCACATCGTATCTCTTTTCACTGAAACAACTTTCGTGGGTGTTCACTTTGGAAACAACCCCGAGGATTTGAGTTACGTGGACCGGGTTCTCAGTCTTTATCCAAATTTCTATGTCGACTTATCTGCGCGGATACCTGAGATCGGGCGGCACGATCCCGACGAGGTCCGAGAGTTGTTCGTGCGGCACCAAGACCGCATCCTGTTTGCCACCGATATGGCGGTCGTAAAGCGGCGGGGGCAGGTGTCGTACACGCTGGGCTCGTCAGGCGAGACGCCGGCCACACGGGCAGACGTGGCGCCGTTCTTCGCCGCCTGCCGACAGTTCTTGGAGACCAACGACGCCGGCATCGCGCATCCCACGCCGATTCAAGGCGATTGGACCATCGACGCCATCGGCCTGCCGCAGGACGTGCTCGACAAGGTGTACTACCTAAACGCGTACCGGCTGGTGCTCGAGGGCCGCAACGTTCGGGTACAGGTACCGCGCGACCGCTAGCCGCGCAGGCGAGGGACTTAGCCGTTCAACGGCTCTAAACGTACCTGCCCTCGCTGGGGAATGACCCCAGTCCCCCCATCCTCGACCCGCCACACGCACCGAACGGCTTCCGCGTATTCAGTGTTTGATTCAGAGGAAGCCGTTCGGCCTATCCCCCCAGGTCAAGGCGGCTGCGTTCCTCTTAGGGGGGGTAGCGAGCGGCCCGTTGTGGGATTTTTCGAATGTCGGAATTGTAGAGGGAAGCGTCCAAGTTGGGCAACTCGGCGAGTGTCACCTGGGAGACACTGTGGTGTCGCCCTGTGAGTAACGCGCACGTCACACGGGGTCGCGGTGGGGGCTTGAGTGGGGTGTTCAGAAGCCGCTCATGGCAAAAACTCTAACGTTTGCGCGGCCCTGCGCGCTTTCCGCTTCCCATTTGATCGCCGAGGCTATAGGGAATTGCACTTGCAACAACGACGAGAACGATGACTACTGAAAACATCTCCGACGAGCTCCGACGGGCGGTCAAACTGTTCAACCGTTGGCAGTTCCAGGAAGCGGGCGAAGCGTTCACCACGCTCGCTGAGGACGCCGACGGACGCGACAAGACGTTCCTGGAGGGCATCGCGATGCTCGCGACGGGCTTCAACCGCATCTGGCACAAGGGCGGCGAACCCAACGCGATGGTGTCCTACCTGCAGAAGGGGATGGAGGTGCTTGCGCCTTTCACCCGCGGCGGCGCGGGCATCCGCACCGACGGCCTGCAGGAAGGCCTGCGTGAGTGCCTCGAAGAAGCGGCCCGCTGGCGCCGTGGAGACGAGGAAATCTTCAACCGCGACATCATCCCGCGGCTGGAGTTCAAGTCCGAGGCCTAGCGCCCCGACTTTAGTCGTACGAACCCTACGGCCCTCGCCGTATCGACGTCCGTTGCTCCGCACGCCCCACCCCACTACCGTGGGACCTCCTAGGGCTGCAAACACGGCTCGCTCGGCACCAAAACGCCCGCTCGACTCGCTTGAACTGGCGCGCTTGAACCGGCCCGCTTGAACGCGGCCCGCGACGGATCACCACTGAACTCTAAGGAATTCCTCAATCGCGAACGGGAGCTGGCTGAGCGCTACGGACTGCGAAAAGGAGACGTTCTTTTTCAAATGGTCCGCTGCACCGAGTGCAACGCCGAGGCCCTGCTCCGTAGCCGATTCAACCGGCACGAGTTCACCTCCATCCAGGCCGGTGAGACCCGTGTGCTCGACGTGCTGCACCGCCCCGTTCGGGCGCGCTGCAACGCCTGCAAGACCGAGACGCTCGACGGCACCGGCAGCCGGCACGTGTTCCTCATGTACAGCGAACGCGCCGACGCCCACCTCGCGCTCACCCTGCGCATGCGCCGGCAAGACGACGGCCGCGTCAAAGTGCTCCGCCAAGTGTGGCTCGTGCCCGCGACCGGCACAGCCGTGGAGCTCGAAGACGCTGACGACGA
Organism: uncultured Myxococcales bacterium; assembly: GCA_965367675.1. GTDB lineage: Bacteria > Myxococcota_A > Bradymonadia > REDH01 > REDH01 > CBDUJZ01. The sequence continues at coordinate 15,318 of CBDUJZ010000110.1, forward strand.
GCGCCTGCACGCCTTCTGGGCCGACTCCCGCATCCGCTGCCGCGCCGTCGCCGACGACCCCGAGGACGCCGTCGCGTCGCTCGAAGCGCTCGCCCGCGACCTGCCCGACGACCCCTATCTACTGCGCGAGCTCGGCCACTGTCTCATCGACGCCGGACGCGCGGCGCGCGCGGTTGGCGCGTTCGAACTGTCGCTGCGCGCAGAGCCCGAACAGCCCGAAATCCTGCGGAAAGTCGGCCGCTTGTACGTGTCGTTTGGTGACGCTCAGCGCGGCGCCGAGCTACTCATCGAGGCGTGGAATCAGACCGACGACCACCTGCTGCTGCACGAGATCATCCGCGCCACGTACCGCGGCCGACAGCTGGGCGCCCAGCTCCGCGCCGCCGAAGCGCTGCTCGAGAAAGACGCCGAGAGCCTGATCGCGCTCAAGGCCATCGCGGCCGTGCAGTCCGTGGCCGACGTGGGCACCATGCACGACGCGTGGTGCCGCTTGCGCGACGTCGCAGCGAGCACCGGCGACCGCGGGACCGAGCGAACAGCGGCCTTCTGGGCCAAGGCGCTCGCGCACCCCATCCCCGATTGGACGGCCGACCTGAACGTGGCGCAATACCGCGCACGCCTGGCCGACGAGCTGCGCGACCTGGAGTACGACCTCATCGACGACCCCGAGGCGTTGGACTGCAACGGCGGCGAGATTCCCATCGACATCGAGGCGCTCAGCCCCAGCGGCGATCGCCTGCTTTTTGTGGTGTTTGACCAAGTCCCGACCGCCGTGCTGGACCAGCGAATCGCCGCCACCGCCCGGGCCGCTCGCGATGATGAGCGCCGGCGAATCGACGCGGTAATTCCCCTTTGTCGACAAGGTCTTAGCTACGGTTCCAGTCGTTGGGTGAGCGGCACGCCAGACGCCGAGCTGCTGCTGCTGGCCGACGCAGACACCACCATGACCGTCATCGACGAGAACGTGGCCGCGTTCGCGCTCGCGGCCGAGCGTCACTTTGGCCGACCGCTGGCGTTCGACCTGGAGTCCCTGGCCGAAGTCGACGCCATCCTACTGCGCCTCCACGACGACGGGTTCGGCGAGATCACGTACGCGTTCCAATGCCAGGTCGCGGCGTACATCGGGCAGGTGCTGTGCAACCTCATCGAGGGCGCCCGCTGGGTCGCTGGCGAAGGCGACATGGACCCGCGTGTGCTCATGCTGCCGGGCGGCGAAGAGCTCAACATCATCTCCAAGGTGCAGCGCGCGGTCACCAACGGCGCCGAGGACAGCCTGCAGTACTTTGTCGGCATGGTCCTGCAACTCACGGAGGCCGCGTGAGCCTTGAGAAAACCACCACTGTCGACGCCGCGGTTCTGCGGGACGGATGGGCCGTGCTGTCTATCTATCAGTTCATCCCGTGGGACGAGCTGGAGGAGCCCGAAGAGAAGATTCGCCAGAAGCTCACCACGTACTTTGACTACGTGCAGAGCCCGCGATTCCTCCAGACCATGCACCGAGCGCCCGCGCGCATCGAGCTCGTCTCCGTGGACCCCGTGCCCGACGAGATTGCCGCCGTGTGCGACACCTTTGGTGTCGAAGTGCACTGGGGCGAGTCCTAGCGAGCGGACGATGCGGCGGGGGAATCGGGACGGGTGGAAGGGCTGTCCTTCGACTTCGCTCAGGAAGGGGCGCGGGCGGTAGGAGCGCGACCCACGATCCGCGGGCGGTAGGAGCGCGACCCACGATTCCGTTTAGACCAAGCGGGTGGAGACCTGTCCTTCGACGGCGCTCAGGAAGGGGCGAGGGCGGTCATGCTCCGGTTGGGGCGAGGGCGTGGATGGCCCCAACGGGGTTGCCGCTGCGACCCGCTATTCGTCACACACGAAGGTGCCATCGGGCATGTGTTGGCACTGACGGTCGGTGATCGTGAACGTGAACGTGCGCTCCGCTTGCCACTCCAGGTCTTGGCTCGTGAGCACCAAGTCGAGCCGGAGCGTGCGGTTGGCGAGCGATGACGCGGAGTCCGAGAACGGGATGCGGAACGACGGCACGAGGTGCGCGTCGAGCATGGACTCGAACAGCACTTGGTTGTCGTACAGCGACAGCGTGCGCCCGTCGTCCTCGAACGTGAGCGTGCCCTCGGCGCTGAATCGGTTCGGGATCTCGGCTTCGGTGAGTAGCGCCAGGTTGACGAACACCAGACCCTGAAA
>CBDUJZ010000111.1:0-17182 GCA_965367675.1 uncultured Myxococcales bacterium
AGCATGCACCCCGCCGGAAACCCTGCGATATCACGCCCCAACGCCACCGCCGCCGACTCCGCCGAACCCGGCGCGACCACCCGATTCACCAGCCCGAAATCCAACGCCTCAGCCGCGTCCACAGCCCGCCCAGTCAAAATCAAATCCAGCGCGCGACTCAACCCGATCAGCCGCGGCAAACGCACCGTCCCGCCGTCGATCAAAGGCACACCCCAACGACGACAAAACACCCCCAGCGTCGCATCCAACGCCGCCACGCGTAAGTCGCACCACAGCGCCAGCTCCAAGCCCCCCGCAACAGCGAAACCCTCGATCGCCGCGATCACAGGCTTGCTCAGACGCATGCGGCTCGGCCCCATCGGGCCCGGTCCGCTTGACTCCAAACGGTTGCCGTCCCCGGCCGCGAACGCCTTCAAGTCCGCGCCAGCGCAAAAGTTCCCGCCCGCGCCGCTCAACACCGCCACCGCAGCGTCCGACACCTCGAAAGCCTCAAACGCCGCAAACAACGCCGCAGCCGTCGACCGATCCACCGCGTTGCGAACCTCCGGCCGAACGATCCGAATCACGCGCACCGCGCCAACGTCCTCGACCGCGACCGTCCGTGGCGACTCGGGCGAAGCTGACATCAACCGTGCTCGGGCGGGGGAGACATCAACTGTGCTGCGTGCCGTCCGCCGCCGACTTCAGCGGCTCCTTCGGCGCCGCTTTCGCCTTCTTCGACTTCGACCGCTGCGACCCCGCCTTCACCAGCAGCGCCGCGCCACCCGTCTGGTGCACCGTGTCGAACGTCCGCAACAACGCCGGACTCGCCCGAGTGCACTCGTCCACCACCTTCTTCGCCCAGGCGTAGTACGCGATCTTCCGCTCGATCGACCAGTTCTCCGGCGGCGACGTCAAAATACCCCGTAGGTTACTGATCTTGTCAGCCACCCGAAGGTTCTGCGCGTGCTCGCTCATGCTCGACGCCGTCTCGATCTGATCCAGCTTCTGGCGCCACGTCGGCGTCTTCGGGTCGTCCGTCACCTCGAGCACCACCGAAGTAATCCGGTTGCCGAACCGCTGACGCAGCTCCTCCGCCGTCACATCCGTGTCCTCGATCGAGTCGTGCAAAATCGCCGCGCACAACAACTCCGTGTCGTCCAAACCGTGCGTCGTCAGCACATGCGTCACCTCGATCAGGTGATTCACATACGGCGCGCCGCGCTCGCCTTTACGCCGCTGCCAACGATGGCGCAGCGCAGCGAAGTTGAGCGCATCCAGGAACAATTGAGCGGTAAACGGCGCGGACAAACAAACCTCCAGAGTCGCCGTAGCCTCTAGCATCCACCCCCGATTCGCAACAGAGTCCCAAGCACGCCGAACACCGATTCTTCAGCACAACGGACACCGAATCCCGACCCCCTCCATCCCAAACAACCGGAAATGAATCTCCATTCAGTCACCATTGACGCGGTGCGGCACGTGTTCTACTTAGGCTTCCCCGGCGGGCGCGCATGATGAAAATCGACATGTGCTGCGCGTCGGAGAGCGCCGATTGCGCGTCACTGAGCGCGCACCAATGTTGACCCCCACTTCCAAGGACGGGAGCGATGAGCCACAAGACCGATGCCTGGGTTCTCTACGCGGGAACGAGCGACGAGCCTGAAACGACTGAACTCGTCCGCGAAGAGTTCGAGTTCGCCGACATCACCAGCGAGGAAGTTCTCGTTCGCCCGCTCTACGGATGCTGGGAAGGCAACATGGGGCACTCGCTCCACCGCCTCCCCGTCGACATCTGCAAGAACCGCGGTGAAGACAAAGTCGTCACCGGTAACGCGGGCGTCGTCGAGATCGTCCAGGCCGGTAGCGACGTCTCGACCGTCAAGGTCGGCGACAAGGCCATCCTGTTCTGCAACGGCGAGTGGGACGAGTACGGCTACCCGAAGAAAATCTTCGGCTACGACGCCGTCGGCACCATCGGCATGCTCGCCAAAACGACCAAGCTGCATCAGTACCAGGTCATCCCCATCCCCGAGAGCAACACGTTTGACCTCGTCCGATGGGCCGCCTTCAGCCTGCGCTACGTCACCGCGTGGTCCAACTTCTACCTCGCCTACGGCACGCTGCGCATGCAGCTCACCGAAGATGAGCTCGCCGAGCCCATCGTGTGGGGCTGGGGTGGCGGCGTGTCGCTCGCTGAGCTGCACCTCGCCCGCCTCCGCGGCTGCAAGGCCTTCCAGGTGTCCTCCCGTCAGGACCGTATGGACGCCGCCACCGCGCTCGGCATCACGCCCATCGACCGTAAGGACTTCCGCGACCTGAACTACGACTCCAAGCGGATGAAGACCGACCCGGAGTACAAGGCCAAGTACAAGGCCGCCGAGAAGTTCTTCCTCAAGCAGGTCGAAGAGCTCACCGATGGCCGCGGCGTCAACATCTTCCTCGACTACGTCGGCTCGCCGGTCCTCCGCGCAACCCTCAAGGCCATGACCCGCCAGGGCGTCCTCGCGACCGCCGGATGGAAAGAGGGCATGCAGACGCAGCTCATCCGCGCCATCGAGTGCATCGAGCGACACCAGCACATCCACACGCACTACGCGCGCTACAGCGAGGGCGTCGCCGCGGTGAAGTTCGCCGTGGAGAACGAGTGGCTGCCGACCGTAGACTCCAAAATCTACGAGTACGACGAAATCCCGCAGCTCGCGAAGGATTACGACGACGGCAACTTCACGTACTTCCCCTGCTACCGCGTCAACCCCGAGTAGGCGCCGTGAACGACTCCGGGCCCAGCGCCCGGAGTCGACGCAGCGACCGAACTCGGCCCACGTCGGCAGGCGGCCACATCGCCGCCCGCCCGCGCCCCTAGCCTCGACAATCCACCTCCTATATTCAGGGGCGGATAGACCGGCGGACAGTCGGACCGGGCGTCAGACAATGCGTCAGACACCTCGCCCGAGAACGCGTCCCATACCACGCCTCCAACCGCGCACTCGGAATCAAATGAGCAACCTGAACGCACCCGGCGCGACCCCGCGCCCCGTTGAGCCCGGCGCACGCGCCGCAGCTGTCGCCGCCATCGCCAACGTCACCCAACGCATGGGACGGGGCCTTGCCGCCAAGTGCGAGAAGGACGGGCGACTGTCCCGCGGTCTCCTCGACCTCAACCAGCCCGCCGCGTTCGAACTCGCGCGCTCGCTCGCCGAGTACGAAGCCTGTAAGGCCATCACCGCATGGGCCGACCGCATCGACGGACCGCTCGAGCAAGGCCTCGCCGACGTCTACGTGGCCCGCATCGTCCGCGCCTTCGCCGCGCGCATCCGCTTCGGCGCCGACCAGTACGGCCTCGTCGCCGCCGTCGCCGAGCCGCTCGAAGCCCTCAGCCCGTTTGTCGAGTCCGCCATGGCCGGAGCCGCCATCGACGGCATCGCCGCGCGCATCGAAGACAACGGCTCCGACAAGGGCGGCGCCTACGGCCTCAGCGAAGACCACGTCGACATGCGTGAGCTGTTCGCCAAGTTCGCCGACGCCCGCGTCGCGCCGCTCGCCGAGCACATCCACCGCCACGACGAGGTCCTCCCCGAAGACCTCATCAAGGACCTCGCCGAGCTCGGCGTGTTCGGCATCTCCATCCCCGAGGAGTACGGCGGAAACTACGTCGACCACCTCACCATGTGCATCGCCACCGAAGAGCTCTCCCGCGCCAGCCTCGGCGCCGGCGGCAGTGTGATCACGCGCCCCGAGATCTGCTCCAAGGCCATCCTCAAGGGCGGCACCGAAGAACAAAAGAAGAAGTGGCTCCCGCCCATCGCCGCCGGTGAGCGCCTCGTCTCCGTCGCCGTCACCGAGCCCAACGCCGGCTCCGACGTCGCCGCAGTCCGCGTCACCGCCACCAAGGTCGATGGCGGATACGTCATCAACGGCGAGAAAACTTGGTGCACCTTCGCCGGTCGCGCAGACGTGTTCATCCTCCTCGCGCGCACCGGCACGCTAGAGCAGGGCGCCAAGGGACTCACGCTCTTCCTGGTCGAAAAGCCCGCCAAGATCAGCGCCGACGACCACCACAGCTTCCGCCACGTGCAAGAGGGCGGCGGCGTCGTCGAAGGACACGCCATCCCGACCATCGGCTACCGCGGTATGCACTCCTTCGCCACCTCGTTCGAGGAGTACTTCGTGCCCGACGCCAACCGCGTTGGACCCGAAGGAAAGGGCTTCGCGCTGCAAATGGAGGGCTTCGCTGGAGGCCGCATCCAGACCGCCGCCCGCGCCGTCGGTGTCATGGAAGCCGCCTTCCGCGCCGCCATGGAATACGCCGGCGACCGCAAGGTCTTCGGCACAGCGCTCACCGGCTACAGCCTGCCGCGCCGCAAGATCGTGGAGATGGCCGCCACCGTGCAAGCCTCCCGCCAACTCTCGTACCACGTCGCCCAACTCATGGACGACGGAGAGGGCGCCGTCGAGGCATCGCTCGTTAAGCTGCTGTCCTGCAAGGACGCCGAAGAAGTCACCCGCGAGGCCATGCAGCTCCACGGCGGCATGGGCTACTCCGAGGAGTACGCCGTCAGCCGCTACTGGCAGGACGCCCGCGTGCTCAGCATCTTCGAAGGCGCCGAGGAAATCCTGGCCATCTACGTGGTCGCCCGCGGACACCTCCGCGACCTCGTCACCGCGTAGACGAACGAATTCGCTCGAAGAACAACGCATCCCGAGCCCGCCCTGAGCGAAGTCGAAGGGAGGGACAGGTTCCAATCCACACCGTAGCCCAACCCGACGCCGCTACGTCCCGCGCCCACGCGAGCGCACCCCCCTTTAGACCCCTGTGAGCACCATGCAGAAAGGCTGGACCGGTAACTTCTTCGAGGACTTCACACTCGGCGACAAACTCCGCTGCGCCACCCCGCGCACCATTCGTTCGGGCGACGCATCCGCGTACATCGCCCTCACCGGCGATCGCACGCCCGTGTACTGCGGCCCCTCCGGCCGCGTGCACCCCATGGTCACGTTCCACGCGGTGTTCGGGCAAACGGTCCGCCTCATCTCGTTGAACGCCCGCGCCAACCTCGGCTACGCCGACATCCGCTGGCACGCGCCCGTCGACCTGGGCGACACGCTCTCCACCGAGCTTGAGATCGTCGGCCTCAAGGAGAACTCCTCCGGCACCACCGGCATCGTGTGGGTCCGCAACGTGGGCACCAACCAGCGCGGTGAGACCGTCCTCACGTTCGACCGCTGGGTCATGGTCAAGAAGCGGGGCACCGAGCCCACGCTTTACGCCACCGAGAGCGTGGTCCCGACGCTTCCGAGCGCCGTGCCCGCCGAGTCGCTCGCCATCGACCTGGCCGCGCTGCCGGACGCCGCACACACCGGCGGCCGCTGGAAGTTCGCCGACTACGAAGCCGGCGAGAAGGTCCTGCACTTCGACGGCATGGTCGTGAACCCGTCCGATCACATGGCCCTCACGCGCCTGTTTCAGAACAGCGCCAAGGTCCACTTTGACAGCCACGGCATGGACGGCAAGCCGCTCGTGTACGGCGGCGTCATCATCAGCCACGCCTACGCCATGGCGTTCAACGGCTTCGAGAACCGGCTCGGCATCGCCGCCATCAACGCCGGCGCCCACGCCAACCCCACGTACGCTGGCGACACGCTGTACGCCTGGACCGACGTGCTCGAGACCGTTGCGCTCACCGACACCGTCGGCGCGCTCCGCCTGCGCACCGTCGCGACCAAGAACCTGGACCCGTCCAAAGAGGACATCCCGCTCAAGGTCGACAACCCCAAGAAGCCCGGCCGGACCATGTATCACCCCAACGTGGTGCTCGATCTGGACTACTGGGAGCTCGTCGCCCGCTAGCGGTCTTCGGCACCCGGCGCCGCCATCGGCTACCCGCGTAGCCGGCAAAAACTGAAAGCGCTGCACATCCCCCGAGGGCGGTGTGCAGCGCTTTGTTTGTTCGAACTCGACCGCGTTCGGTCTGACGGCCGCCTACGGGGCTGGCGTCAGGCCGAGCCGGTCGAGCGATGTGCGAATCGTGCGGACTTGCTCGTCCTTCAGCAGCACATTGTGGCTGCGAATGACCAGCCCGAGACCGTCTTCTGCGGCTCGGACAATGTCTTTCAAGGGGACTCCCAGTTCTTTCGCCAAGTGATGCGCACGTCGCCTCATAGGTCCTCGCTAAAGCGTGGCCGTGACCGGGCATTCACCCGACACTGCCGTGGTTGAACTCCAACAAGGTACGGTCACGTTTCAGTGGCGGAAACCCCCCGAGGGCGCTTTTCTGAAGATCACCGCCGAAACCAGATCGGGCGCGTGCGGCGACTCGATCACACGGTCAACCCACGCGGTCAGTCCGCGTGGCCGTCCAGCGTTCGACTCAGCAGCGCGACCAGCCCGAACGTGACCGCGAAACCGAGGAGCGGCATCAGCCCCACCCACGCGCCAGCGTCCCGCTGCCACAGGTGAGCCGCCGAGGGTACCGTCAGCGCGAGCGACACCATCGCCGGAAAGATGGCGTCCCGCCACGGCTCCACCGGCGTCTGCGCGCCTCTGCGCGAGAAGTCCGTCGGCGCACGGCGGCGCGAACGGCGGATGCGGATCGCCTGGGTCACGGAGACCTCATCGGGCGACTTTCCACCGACCGGCTTCAGCGGGCTCTCCGGAAGCCGGGCGGCTTCGCGCAACGGCCCCACGGGCACGCGCGCAGTGATCAACGACTCATCGGTCACGTTCATGCAGCGGTTCCTACCGTAGTCGGGTTCCGCGCGCCACGCTCGCGTCCGCAAGTTCTTGCTCCGCAGGCGCGACCGCAGCTTGCTTCCCTACACGGCGCTCGCTAGAGTTTCCCCATGCAACTCCCCGCGCCGTCCCCGCAAGATCTCGCCGAAGCCTCTGTTGTCACTGCGCAGCAGTCTGGGCACCAGTTTGAGATTCAGCTCGGTCACCTCTGCAACAACCGTTGCGTGTTCTGTGTCAGTGGTCACGTCAGCCAAATGCGGCTGGCCAAACCCCTCGACGTCGAACCCATCCTCGAGACCCTCACCGAGGCCCGCGACAACGGCGCCGAGCGTGTGATTTTCCTCGGCGGAGAGCCCACGCTACAGCGCGGCTTCCTCCCGGCGATCGCGCACGCCACGTCGCTGGGGTTCAGCGAGATCGTGATCTTCACCAACGGCGTGCGGCTCCCGCAGAAGGACTTCATCGATAACTGCCTGGCCATCGGCAAATTCACCTGGCGCATCTCGATCCAGGGCGCCAACGAAGAAGCCCACGTCGCGGTCACCAAGAAGCCCAACTCGTTCAAGCGCATCATCCAGGGCATCGAAATGCTCCAGGCGCGTGGCCAGCGCGTCACCGCCAACATGTGCGTCTGCGAAGAGAGCTACCGGTCGCTGCCCGACTATCCCGACCTGGTCGCCAAGCACGACATCAAGCAGCTGCACATCGACATCGTGCGGCCCGCCAGCAGCGGCATCAAAACCGAAGCCTACCTGCGCGCCATCATGCCGCAGTACTCCGTCATGGCGCCGTACTACGACGAGATGCTCCAAGGCTTCGCCGACAAGAACCCCGACTTCGATATCAACATCGGCAACCTGCCGATCTGCGTGCTGCCCCAATGGGGACACAAAATTCACCACGGCGGCGAGAACACCGTCACGCGCTCCGCAGCGCTCGAAGGGCTCGAGTCCGAGGCCGTCGACAAGTACGCCGTGCACCGCGCGCAGCGGATTCACATCGACCGCTGTAAGTCCTGCGCGTTCCTCCCTCGCTGTACCGGCATCTTCCGAGACTACCTCGATATCTACGGCGACGAAGAGTTCCAGCCGGTCACTGTCGAGGCGCTGCGCGCGATCGACCCCGACCAGAACAACTTCACCGTCCTCGTCGAGCCGCTCATCGAGCCGCTGCTCGACAAGCGCATCGCCACCCCGCCAGAAGGTTGGGTCATGCGCGAGTACTTCGCCGACGCCCGTAGCCGCCGCGTCGAGCTCCGCTTCAGCTGCGAAGGCGGCGGCGCGACCCTCTACGTGGCGCCCCCCGTCGGCGTCGGAACCGCCGTCGAGACGCCCTCCACGTTGTTCGCCACCGACCAATACCGCGTCAGCCTCACCGTCGAGGGATGGTACCCGCAAGAGCAACTCGAAGCCCTCGCCACCTGGTGCTGCGAGCGACTCGTCGCCGCCGACGAATCCATCAACGTCCTGCAGCCACTCGACATGGCCGTCGTACGCGAAGCCCGCGGCGAAGACCCCGCGCTCAGCCGCAGCCGCGCGCGCATGCTGCGAATGGTGCGCACGCTGCAGCAAAAGGGCCGCTTTAACGGTTGGCGCTACGGCGGCACCCGCCCCGCCGAAGACGGCAAGGGCGTCATCGTCGACGTCGTCGGGCCCGAGGGCTTCCAAGTGCATCTCAATATCGAGATCGGCGTGCGCGACGGCAAGTCGCAAGTCCAGGCGACGTTCTCGCTCGGCAACGGCACCGAGCCCGAAGTGGCCAGGCCCGCCGTCGAAGAGATCACCGCAACGCTCCGCGAAGCCGAGCGATCCCGCCGCCGCCGCGCGTGACCGAGACGTCAGCGCAGACGCGCTACCTAGTGACCGACGCGTTCGGCTCACGGGTGGCCCCCGAGGCGCTCGTCGCCGGTGTGCAGGCGTGCGGCTTGAGCCGTGGGGCCATCGTCCTCCACGACCACGGGCTCGACCTTCAGTTTGACTCGGCCACGCCGGGCGGGGAGGGCGGAGACGCCGTCAGCGCGGCCATCACTTGGCTTCGCTCGCGCCTTTCACCGTTGGTCCCCATGCGGGCCGTCGCCCAAGAAGGCGCGGTACCCGACGAGGGCGGTGACGACACCGCGACGCTCGTGCTTCGCGATCAGCGCACCCACGGCCCGCTCAGTGTAGCGCTCGCCGAGTGCGACAGCCCCGACGGGTTCGAGGCCGCTGTCGCGTCACTGCTCGACCGGCTGGACCTCGAAGGCGCCAGCTCGCCTGAGTCCGCCGCGCCCGACTGCGCGACGCCGCCTGTAGACGCGCCCGGCCTCCACCAAGCGCTGGACGTCCTCGCCGCCGCCTGGTCCACCGGGCTGCGCGCGCACGGACAGTCTCCCCGCTCGGCTTCGCTGCTGTGGTGGGATTTCGCGAGCGGCGCGGTGTCCGTCATCGGTCAGCCAGGCCCGTCTGGTCCGCACCTCGCCGTGTGGTGGCGCCCCGGCTCCGCCGAGGGGGACTCCGGCGTGCGCCCCGCGTTCGTGCTCGCCGCTTCGACCGACCCCACCGCGCTACAGTGGCTCGCCGGCGCGCTCGGCGACGCACCCGCTTCGGACAACGGCCCCGCGGTGCGACTGGACGGACTCGTGTGGGGAGCCGCCCGCCGCCCCACGGTCGCCGTTCCGGCCGCCGGCGACCTGAACCCGATCCGCGTCACCGACTCGCGCTGCGACGGCTGCGGAACGTGCGCCGCCGTGTGCCCGGTCGACTACCTGGACCTGCGCGGCAAGCCGGCGTTGCCCGACCCGGCCGCCTGCATTCGCTGCTACGAGTGTGTCGACGCCTGCCCCACCGACGCGCTGCGGCCGTCACAAGCGGACGACACCGGCACGCTCAGCTCGGCCATCGCGCACCGTGACGGCTGGCTGGGGCGCCTCCGCGGCGGCCAAGGCCCGGCGTTCCCCGCGTCGTTCCCGCCGTCTTGGCTTCAGCCCAACGTCTCCGACACCGCGGCCACGGTCCCCCGCGTGGTGCTCGGCCTCGCGGTCATGACCATGCAGGAGCACGCCGCCGCGCTCGTGGTGGACGGCGTGTTGGTCGGCGCCATCGAAGAAGAAAAACTCAGCCGCGTGCGGCACCACGGCTTCCGCGCGCAGGGCCGTCCGGAGTTCATCACCGCCGCCGTCGATCCCACGCTTTGCCTCGAAGAGATCCTGTGCCGGCGCGCCGTCCGTGTGCTGCTCGCCGAAGCTGGGCTCACACTCGACGACGTCGACCTGATCGCGGTCAACGGCCTGCACGGCCGCTTCCGCAACGCCTTCTCGCTGCTCGACACCGAGGCGCCGATCCCGTTCCTGCAGGCCGGGCGGGTCGCTTACGTGCCACACCACTTGTGCCACGCCGCGTCGGCGTTCCGGGTGTCCGGCGCTGAAGAAGGCGTGGTGTTCACAGTCGACGGCCGAGGCGATCGCGAGACCGCGGCGATTTTCACCGCCGACACGGATGGAACGCTCACCCCCGTGCACACGCTGCTGTCGCTCACCGACCGCTCGATCGGCGGTGTGTATGAGGGCGTCACGCGCATCCTCGGGTTTGGCAGCCACGGGCAGGGCAGCGTGATGGCGCTCGCGGGTTTCGGCGAGCCCAACTGCGACATGGACGCCCACCTGAGCGTGCGTTCAGCGACCGATTACACGATTCACGAGTCCGGCGTGAACGCCGCCTTCGGCGACCGCGCGCGCGCCTTCGGGGCGCCGCTGGAGCAGCAGCACTTTGACCTCGCCGCGAGCGTTCAGACGGCGCTCGAGAACGCGGCGGTCGCGCTCGTCGGCAGCGTCGCGGATGCCCATACAAGTGACGACGGCGGGGTGTTGCCGTCGCTGTCCATGGCCGGCGGCGTCGCGCTCAACTGTCATATGAACGAGCGCCTCCGGCAGACGTTCAAGCCCGAGCGGGTGTTCGCGCAGCCGGGCGCCAACGACGGCGGCACCGCGCTAGGCGCCGCTGCCGAAGCGCTCTTCCAGGTCGGTGGCCCCGCGCGATTGCCCGAGATGCGCCACGCGCTATGGGGACCGGCGTTCGACGACGACGCGATCGAGGCCGCGCTCCGCAAGTGGGGACTGCCCTACACGCGCGTGGCCGACGTGCCCGCCGAGGTGGGCCGCCGCGTGGCCGAAGGCGACGTGTTCTGTTGGTTCCAAGGCCGCATGGAGTACGGCCCGCGTGCGCTCGGCGCGCGTAGCATTGTCGCCGACCCGCGCTCGGCCGCGGTGAAGGACCGCGTCAACGATATGAAAGACCGGCAGCACTGGCGTCCGTTCGGGCCGTCTATGCTCGCCGGGCACGAAGGCGACTGGCTCGAGCAGGCGTTCGACTCCCGGTTCATGCTCTTCACGCTCACCGTCACCGAAGCGCAGCGCGAGCGTATCCCCGCCGTGGTGCACGTGGACGGCACCACGCGGCCGCAAGTGGTGCACCCGGACACCCACCCCGAATACCACGCGATGATCGCCGCGTTCCACGAGCGCACCGGCGTCCCGATGGTGCTCAATACGTCGTTCAACCGCCGCGGCGAGCCGATCGTGTGCACGCCCGACGACGCGATCGACGCCTTCCTGGGACTCGGCGCCGACGCGCTCGCCATCGGCGGGTTCATCGTCGAGCGGCCCGAAGGCGCGCCGCCCAACTTGGCCCCGGCACAGCAAGAATACCCCGCGCTCGCGGCGCTCCCCGGCGGTCGCCGCTTGGCGCTCCGCGTGACCACCGACTGCGACCTCGACTGCGTGCACTGCACCATGCGGGACACCCGAACGCGGGGGAATCGCAGCACGGATGAAGCGCTCGCGGCGATGGCCGACGGCCGACGCGCGCACTGCGACGAGCTCGTGTTCATGCGCGGCGAATTGCTGCAGCGGGACGACGCCGTGACCCTGGTCGAGCGCGCGCGCGCCATGGGGTATCGCACCGTTCAGATTCAGGCGCATGGGGCATCGCTGAGCGCTCCTGGCGTATTGGAGCGTCTGCTCCGCGCTGGCGCCACGGCGTTTGAGCTCCAGTGGGTCGCGGGCGAAGAAGGCCTGCACGACGCGATCACGCAGCGGCCCGGCTCGTTCCGGGCCATCGCGATGGCGATCAAGCGTGTGAACGCGTCACCGGCCGAGCTGATCCTCACCATTCCTGTGCTGCGGGCGAACGCGTCTGGGCTTCGCCGCGCGGTGTTGGCGGCCAAGAAGCTGGGCACGCAGCGGGTGCAGTTCGTGTTCCCGCGACCCGTCGAACTCACGCACGCCGTGGTCACCGGGCCACTGCTGCGACTCGAAGTGGCGTCGCAGCTGGTGCGCCAGGCGGCCGACTTTGCCGAACAGCAGGGCATGGGCGTGGCCACCGAGGGCTTCCCGCTGTGCCACCTGCACGAGCGGTTCCATGACACGCCCGACGCCACCGAGTCGTTCGGTCGCCACCGCATCGACGACCTGACCGTGCTGCACGAGGAGCGGGCCACGAGCCTGAGCAAGATGCGCCCCGAGGCCGCGCCGTGTCGCGGCTGCACGTTGGCCGCACGCTGCCCCAAGACGTGGGCGATGTACTTTGAGCTGTTCGGCACCGACGAGCTTCGACCGGTGGACGCCTGACGATGCCGCAGTCGACTCCGCAGACCTTGGAGACCCCCGCCACGCTTCCGCCGTTCCTTAGCCTGACCATGGCGGAGGCGGAGCAGGCGTTTCGCGACGCTGGTTTCTCGCCCGTGCACGCCCGCGCCATGCGCCGGTCGCTGCTGGCGGGGACCGACCCGCGGACCACCACGGCTGCACCCCAGCGCGTGGTCGACTTTGTGGAGTCTCACTACGTGTGGCTCGGCAGTGAGAGCATTACGCGGCAGCCGTCGAGCGACGGTTCGGAGAAGCACTTGGTGCGCCTCGCGGACGGCGGAATCGTCGAGACGGTGCACCTGCCGGGCGCTCCAGGCGGCGCTCCGTCGGCGTGTCTGTCCAGCCAGGTCGGCTGCGCGATGGCGTGTCGGTTCTGCGCGTCGGGGCTCGATAAGGTGGCGCGTAACTTGGCCGTGCACGAGCTGCTGGAACAGGTGGTTCATCTGCGGCGTCGTGGGCCGGTCGGGCGCCTCGTGTTCATGGGCGCGGGCGAGCCGACGCAGAACATGCGCAACTTGGCCGTCGCGCTGGACGTGTTCCGTGACGAGGCGGAGATCGGCCCCAAGCACACGCTGGTGAGCACGGTCGGTCCGCCGTCGGCGGTGGATCGGTTGGCGGCGCTCGGTCGCCGCTTCACGCTCGCGCTGTCGCTACACAGCGCAGATGCCGGCGTTCGCGCGGAGCTGATCCCAACCCAGCACAAGACCGACCCCCGCGCGCTGCTCGACGCTGCGGACCGCTTCGCCACCGCCACCCGCCGCGCGTACCAGGTCGAGTACGTGCTGCTCGGCGGCGTGAACGACAGCGTGGAGGACGCGGCCGCGTTGGGGGCGCTGCTCGCCGGTCGGCGGGCGCACGTGAGCGTGATCCGCTGGAACACGGTCGAGGGCATGCCGTTCCGATCGCCCTCGGTGGAGGGCGCTCGCGCGTTCGTCTCGGTGCTGCACGCCAACGATGTATCGGCGCGGCTTCGACGCACGGTTGGCGGCGAGTCGAGCGCAGCGTGTGGCCAGCTGCGGGCGCAGGCCGGACGCTAGAGATTCGCTGCGCGGGGTGGCCCGGACGCGCCCGCCGCTGGCCTTGCCCCATCGGCTCGCGCTTCGTATGCTCTGGCCATCTCTCGCGATGAAGCACCGTGTACTACGTCATCTACATCTTGGTCGACGGCAGCCGTGCGACCGACTGGGTCAAGTGGATGGTCGACGAGCACATCCCCGATGTGATGGCCACCGGGTGCTTCGTGTCCTCCTCCTTGGTGCGCGACTCCGACGCCGACGACCGTAAGCGGGTCGGCTATCGCGCGTACTATCGGACGGCGACCGACGCGGACATGGAGAGATACGAGCGCGACCACGCGCTGCGACTGCGGGCCGAGCACTCCACGAGATACGCTGGCGCTTTTAGCGCGCGCCGTGAAGTGCTGCCGGTGGTGTCGCACTTCTGAGTTTCGAGCGCGGCTTCTGACCGCGCTCATGACACAAGCGCACGTAGGAGGACCGTCATGGCACGATCCGAGGATCTGGGTATCAAACGCATCGAAGCCGTTCACTTTTTTGTCAGCGACATCGCACGGAGTCGCGACTTCTGGGTCAACAAGCTCGACTTCGTAGAGACGGGACGTTCCGACGACGCGTCGGCCGAAAAGGCAGGCCAGCGGTCGGTCTCCGTCCGCGCCGGTGACGCGCAGTACTTGCTCACCGAGCCGCTCCGCGACGACTCGCCCGCCGGCCGCTACCTGCGTCGACACCCCGACGGCGTGTCCGAGCTCATCTTTGAAGTCAGCGACGTGGCCCGCGCGTTCGCGACCCTCGAAGATCGCGGCGCCGCGATGGTGTGCGACGTCGAGAAGCTGGAGCAGGATGGTAAGTCCATGCAGTGGTTCTCGATCACGTCGGCGTTCGGCGACTGCCTGTTCACGTTCGTTGAGCGCGACGGCCTGGACGCCCTCAAGCCCGGCTTGGTGATGCAGCCGTACGAGCCGAGCGGCGCCAACCGCTTCGGCTTCGACGCCATCGACCACGTCACCTCGAACTTCCTCACGCTCAAGCCCATGATCGCGTGGTGCAAGCAGGTGCTCGGCCTCGAGGAGTACTGGGGAATCGAATTCCACACGTCGAACTACTCGACCGTCGAAGGACCGGGCTCCGGCCTCAAGTCCGTGGTGCTCTGGGACCCGCACTCCGGCGTCAAATTCGCCAACAACGAGCCGCTGCGCCCGTACTTCGAGAACTCGCAGATCTACCTGTTCGTCGAGGACAACCGTGGCCCCGGCATCCAGCACACCGCGGTGTCGATCAAGGACATCGTGGGTACCGTCGATGGCATGCGAGAGCAGGGTGTGAAGTTCATGCCCACGCCGAGCACGTACTACGACGCGCTGGTTGGACGTCTGGACGAAGCCGGAATCGAACTCGACGAGGCCATCCCTGAGCTCGCCCGCACCGAGGTGTTGGTCGATGGCGAGGGCCCAGGAAAGTACATGCTGCAGATCTTCGCCCAGGACTTCGCCGGGGCCTTCGAGGACCCGGGCGCGGGGCCGTTCTTCCTGGAGATCATCCAGCGCAAGGGCGACCGCGGCTTCGGCGGCGGCAACTTCCGCGCACTGTTCGAGTCCATCGAGCGCGCGCAGCTGACCGACGGTCGGGTGTAACCCGTGCTCGATCGACACGCCGCCGGTCGTATCCCTGCGAAGCACCACATCGTCATGCGCGACGATGCGGGTGCGCTGCTCCATGAAGAGGTCCTGTCTCGGCAGGGCTTCGATGGGCCGTACGTGCTCATGTACCACCAGAACGAGCCGCACAGGCACTCGGCCTGGGGCGCGTCGGAGCACGGCTGGGCGCCACCGGTCGAAGAGAGTGCCCAGAGCAGCCGTGTGCTGCGCCGTCGACACTTCAAGACGTTCGACCTCAAGCCGGGTGGGGCGCCGATCGATGCGCGCACGCCCATGCTGTTCAACGCCGATGTGACGCAGGGCATCTTGCGGCCCACCGAGTCCGACCCGGTGTACTTCTCCAACGTAGATGGCGACGAGCTGTTCTACATGCAGAGCGGCAGCGGTGTGCTGCGCTCCGTGCTCGGAGACGTACGGTTCGGGCCCAAGGACTACGTGTTCGTGCCGCGCGGCATCAAGCACCGGTTCATCCTCGACGAGGGCGTGGACCAGTACTGGGTGTGGTTCGAGTGCAAACGCGACTTCTTCTTGCCCAAGCAGTGGCGCACCAGCACCGGCCAGCTGCGGATGGACGCGCCTTTCTGTCACCGCGACTTCCGGAAGCCGGAGTTCTCGGGGCCGATCGACGAGGGCATCCGCACGTTCGTGGTGAAGTCCGGGGAGCGGTTCACCGAGTTCGAGCAGCCGTGGTCGCCGCTCGACGTGGTGGGCTGGGACGGCTCCGTTTACCCGTATGCGTTCCACATCCTGAGCTTCCAGCCACGCGCCGGCTTGGTGCACTTGCCGCCCGACTGGCACGGCAACTTCGCGTTCCCTGGCGGCATCATCTGCAGCTTTGTACCGCGGACCGTGGACTTCCACCCGGAAGCCATCCCGTGCCCGTACCCGCACGAGAGCGTGCAGTGCGACGAGTTCCTCTTCTACTCGGAGGGCAACTTTGTGTCGCGACGCGGCATCGACAGCGGCAGCGTCTCGTTCCACCCGCGTGGCATTATGCACGGGCCGCACCCAGGAGCGTACGAGGCGTCCATCGGGCACAAGCAGACCAACGAGCTCGCGGTCATGATGGACACGTTCCTGCCGCTCAAGGTGGCGGAACAGACGCTACACATCGAAGACGCCGACTATCACGCGAGCTGGAAGCCCTGAGTGCGCTGGGCGCCTGCGGCCCAACGCTGAAGTTCCCCAATGACCTCCAATCACGCGCCTCGGCGCTGACCGAATCCCACTTTCGCACCATGACCACCACGAAACTCGTGCTCCTTCGGCACGGACAATCGCTCTGGAACCTCGAGAACCGCTTCACCGGCTGGTACGACGTTGGCCTCACCGAGACCGGCATCGCGGAGGCTGCGCGCGCCGGCGACCTCATGCGTGAGGCTGGCTACGACTTCGATGAGGTGCACACCTCGCTGCTCAAGCGCGCGATCAAGACCGCGAACCTCGCGCTTGAGAGCATGGATCGGCAGTGGATCGACGTGCACCGCCACTGGCGCTTGAACGAGCGTCACTATGGTGCGCTGCAAGGGCTCGACAAGAAGGAGACCTCGGAGCTGCACGGTGCCGAGCAGGTGTTCGCGTGGCGCCGTGGTTACGCGACGCCCCCGCCGTCGCTGGAGCTGCACGACGAGCGGCACCCGAGCCACGATGCCAAGTACGCCGCGCTCACGCCGGACGTGCTTCCCGCGGCCGAGTGTCTCGCCGACGTGGTCGAGCGCTTTGTTCCGTACTGGCACGACAACGTGGTCCCGGCGCTTCGTCAGGGCCGACGCGTGCTGCTCGTGGCGCACGGAAACTCGCTCCGCGCCTTGGTAAAGCACTTGGACGGCATCTCGGATGACAAGATCACGGGGCTCAACATCCCGACGGGTATCCCGCTGGTCTACGAGCTGGACTCCGATTTGAAGCCCATCAAGAACTACTACCTCGGCGACCCCGATGAGGCCGCGAAGGCTGCCCACGCGGTAGCGAACCAGGCCAAATAGCGATGGACGGCCACACGACTCGGGTACAGTGCCCTTGGTGCTTTGAGTCGATGGAGACCTGGTTCGAGATCGACATCTCGGGCGAGCTGATCCAGGACTGCGAGGTCTGCTGTCACCCGTGGGTGCTCGTCGTGCGTAACGGCGAGATCGTGAGCTGCGAGCGGGAGTAGCCGCTGCGGTTCGCGTTCGCG
>CBDUJZ010000112.1:0-17049 GCA_965367675.1 uncultured Myxococcales bacterium
GCCCTACGCGTGCTCACAGAAGACCCCGTCTATGCGGATCTGCGCGTGCTGAGCGGCCAGTTCCAAGGCGGAGAGATGCCGCACCAAGCGCCCGCCACGGTCCGCGAAGTCGACGCGCAGGACGACGCGCAAGACACCGCCGGACCGCTCTCCGCACACGGCTCCGGCGCCAAGCCGATCGAAGTCAACACCAGCCCCATGGCCGACTCGCGCACCGGAAACCGACCGGCCACGCCACCCCCAATCGGAACGGAGGTCGGCTAAATGGAGACCATCATCCGGCTGGTAGACTTCTCGTTCTTGGCGTTCTTCCTGGTGCTCAACTCGAGCTACGCGCTGCTCATGCTGCTCTCGCTCGTCGAGATCATCCTCCGCAACCAGCGGCGCGTGGACACCGAGCTGCACCACAGCCTGAGCAGCTTCTACACCATTCCGGTCACCATCATCGCGCCGGCCTACAACGAGGCGCTCACCATCGAGCCCTCCGTCCGCGCCCTGCTCTCGCTGCGCTACCCAGAGTTCGAAGTTATCGTCGTCAACGACGGGTCCAAGGACGACACCGTCGGCACCATGATCAAGGCCTTCGACCTGTACCCCGTGCACCCGATCTACCGGATGCGCGTGCCGACCAAAGACGTCCGCGGCATCTACAAGTCGCGCACGCAGCCGCACCTCACGTTCATCGACAAGCACAACGGCGGCAAAGCCGACGCCCTCAACTGTGGCATCAACGCCGCCCAGTATCCGCTCTTCTGCGGCATCGACGCCGACACCCTCATCCTGCCCGACGCCCTGCTCAAAGTGTCGCTGCCCTTCATGGAAGACCCGCAGCGCACCGTCGCCAGCGGCGGCACCATCCGGGTCGCCAACGGCTGCACCATCCGCGGCGGACAGGTCGAAACCGTCGGCTTCCCCAAGAACTGGGTCGCCCGCTTCCAAGTCGTCGAATACCTGCGCGCCTTCCTCTTCGGACGCGTCGGCTGGAACCTCGTCGGAGGCACGCTCATCATCTCCGGCGCCTTCGGCGTGTTCAAACGCCAGACCGCCATCGAGGTCGGCGGATACACCCACGACACCGTCGGCGAAGACATGGAGTTGGTGGTCAAAATGCACCGCTACCTCCGCGAAAAGAAAATCCCCTACCGCATCTCATTCGTCTGGGACTCCGCCTGCTACACCGAGGTCCCCGAAGACCTCGGCGTGCTCGGCCGACAACGCGACCGCTGGCACCGCGGCCTCATGGACTCCGTGTTCCGCCACCGCGTCATGTTCATGAACCCCAAATACGGCGTCATCGGCACCCTCGTGTTCCCGTTCTTCGCCCTCTTCGAAATGCTCGGCCCGCTCATCGAGCTCGTCGGCGTCATCTTCGTCACGGTCACCTTCTTCTTCGGCGTCATCGACGTGGCCTTCATGACGCTGTTCCTGTGCGTGAGCGTCTTGTTCGGCGTCATGCTCTCCGTGCTCGCCGTCCTGCTCGAAGAGGTCTCCTACGCCGCGTTCCCCAAGTGGCGCGACCTGGCCCGCATCGCGCTCGTCGCCGTGGTCGAGAACTTTGGGTACCGACAGCTCACCGTGTGGTGGCGCGTCAAAGGCATCTGGGCGTTCCTCCGCGGCCAAAAGCAGTGGGGCGCCATGACCCGAAAGGGCTTCGCACCCAAACCATGAACGACCGCCTCAAACAGATCGCGCGCCTGCTCGCGCTCATCACCATCGTCACCGCCCCCTACTGGCTCAGCAACCTGCTCTGGCACGTGCAGGCGCAGCCGCAGCGCCAGGTCATCGTCGTCGACTACTCCACGCTCACCGACGACTACGCCGGCCACGCGGGCATCATCTGGACGCTGAACCACGCGCGCGTGCCCAGCCCGAACCCAGCGCACCCGTGGCGCGCCGAGACCGACTTTGTGGGCTACTACGCCGAGAACCGCGACAACCCCGCGCGGCTCGCCCACGTCAATATCGGCTCTGCCGACTGGATGTACATCGCCAACGCCTACGGCGTGTACCAGAACGACATCGATATCCTCGAAGGCCGCGAGATTCAGCCCCAACACTCCGAGCTGCTGTTCGGCGCGCTATCGCCACAAGACGTCGACGTTGTGAAGAACTTCGTCGCGAGCGGGCACGACATCGCCGTCGAATTCGCCGGCCTCATCCCACCAACCGCCGAAAACGAACGCACCGCCATGGAGGCCCTGCTCGGCGTCGAATGGAACGGCTGGACCGGCCGCGTCTTCCCCGACCTCCGCGACCTCACCGACGTGCCCATGTGGTTCGAAGAGAAGCTCAACGCCCGCTACCCCACCGGTGAGCTGCCCGTCGATCCCTGCCTGGCCCTGTTCGGTCCCGCCGAAGAGCTCGTCCTGGTCTGCGACCCCGACTACGCCACCATCGCCCCCCGAATCTCGTTCACTGACGCCGGCCGCGAAGTGCTCGGAAACCTCCGCTCCGACGCCGCACAATTCGGCTGGTTCGTGCTCGGCGAACCCCACCCGGACACCACCGTCCTGGCCGAGATTCGCCTGCCCGACGTGCTGGTCCGGAGCGCGGAGTTCCACGCGTCGGAGCTCGAGCTACAGCACCCGGCGCTCACCCAGCGCATCGTCGGCCCATCCACCCGCACCACCATCTACGTGGACGCCGGACGCATCTCGTTCGACCCCGGCCGACACAACCTCGCCGGACTCACCAAGGCCCAAGCGCTGCTCAACCGACGCCGCGACCTGCTCTCTCCCCGCCCGGTGTTCTGGCAGTTCTACGTGCCCGCCATGCGCGCGATTCTACGCAACTAGAGAGCTGACCCCATTCGGTCCATGCACCGCCGCAGCGCCTACTCCCAGGGCTGCTCGCCCGCCAAGCGCAGCAGCTCGTACACCTTGGCCTGCAAGTTCACCTCGGCCGTCGCCAGCGCGAGCTCGCTCAGGAACACCTGCTCGCGGGCCATCTGCGTATCGAGCTGATTCGCGATACCGTACTGGAACGCCGTGTCCGTCAGCTCCAGGTTCTCCGTCGCCAACTCCATGTCCGCGCGGGCCGACTCGATATCGCGGGACAGCTGCTCGATCTCCATGATCGTCGCGTCCACCTGCGCTTCGAGTTGGCGCAGCGTCGACTCACGCTCCAGCGCGAACCCCGAGAGCTCACTCTCGCGGATCCGACGGTCGCCCGTACGCACGCCGCCATCGTAGATGTTCCAGTTCGCGCCGATCTGGATGAACCAAGACACCCGGTCACCGCCAAACGCGGTAGCCCGCTGCAAGTTGATCTGACCGTGCGCAAACACCGTCGGCAACCAGCCGGCGCGGGTCTCCGCCAGACGCTCCTCTTGCATCTCCACGCCCAGGTCGTACGCGGCCAGCTCCGGGCGCTCCTCCATGATGGTCGGCGCCGACGCGGGAGCCTCGATCACGGCGGGCGGGGTCACATCAAAGTTCGCGTCGCGGTTGAGCAGCGTCGACAGGTTGCGGATCGTAATCCGGTACGCCGTCTCCGCGTTCTGCACTTCACGTTCCGCCCGCGAAACCTCGACCTGAGCGCGGTTCACCTCGAACTGCGTGCCGACCTCCTCTTCGAGCGAGATCGTGGCCCGCTCCAGCGACACACGCGCCAGCGCTACGTTTCGCGTGGACACCTCGACGAGGCGGCGCTGCAGCACGGCGGCAAAGTACAACTGGCTCACCGCGCCTTGCAGCTGGTACCGCACCAACTCCTCGTTGTTCTCCGCTTGGCGGATTCCGATCCGCGCCTGGCGAATCAGCGGCATCGCGCGCGCATTGAACAGCGACTGGTCCACCGACAACGACCCGCTCACGTCGTGCCGATACTGAATGATCATCGGCTCGCCCGCGGCGTTGGTCAGCAGCGCCGGATCGGGCAGCCCCGACGCAGCGCCGCCAGCGTCGTCGTACGCGGCCTGCAGGTACGGCGCGAGCGGCTCAAACGGGTTGCCGGTGTCGAACTCGATCTCCTGATCGCGCAACGTGTACGTGCCCGCGGCGCTCACCGTCGGGCGCAGCAGCGAACGCGACTGACGCACCAACAGCTCGGCCTGCTCGATCGACAGCGCCGAGCTCGCGAGGTCCAAGTTTCCGTCATCGAGCGCGTCCATCGCTTGGTCGAGCGTGAGCACGTCTTGCGCGTTCACGGTCGCCGGACCGGCGATCAGCAGCGCGGCAAACAGGGACCGAAACACCAGCGCCCGGAGCGGGGCGGCGGAGACGCGGGCGGTACGAGGACGGAAGGGATGGAACATGGCGGCGCGGAGGCAGAGGGCGAGGACTCGGCGCCCGTTATAGGCACTTCGCGCGCAACGTCCAGCGATCCGCGTCCCCCAGTTCGCACACGCCCCGAGGAATTACGGCGTGCCAGCCGTGGGGGGCTCGTCAACAGGAGGCGCGTCGGCCGGAGCAGCCGCGCCTTCGCCCGAGCCGTCCACCGCCGCAGCAGCGTCTTCATCCGCCCCCGCGACGGTCACCCCGTACCCGCGAGACTCCCACTCGTAGAAGCCCTCATCGAGCACCGCGACCCGCTCAAAGCCGCGGTCTCGCAGGGCATCCGCCAGCTGGCCCGACACCGCGTGCGGGCAGCCGCAGTAGGTGATGATCCAGCGATCCCGCGGCAACATTTCGACGTACTTATCAATGTCGTAAAACGGCAGGCTCGTCGACCCGGTCACATGCGAGTGCAGGTAGTCGCTCGTCGGGCGGGCATCGAGGATCACCATCGCCTCGCCCGCCTCGAGCGCGGCGTGGATATCGTCCGCGCCCACGAACCGCTCTTCGCGCACCGGCCACGTCGGGTCGGCGCCATCGGGGTGAATCAGCGCGGTGGTCATATCGGGCTCAAACGGCGGCGCGATCTCGCCGGACACCGGCAGCTGCCAGCTCCGGATCAACGCCACGATATCGCGCTGCGCCCGCTCGGGAAGCACCGCGCCAAACGCTGGCATCGGCGTGCCCGGGCGGCCCTCGCGAATGGCGTAAGACAGGAATGCATCGCTCGCCGTTTCGAGTAGCCACGGGTTGTTCAGCGACACCGCGGACACGCCTTGACCTTCGTCGCCGTGGCACCCGGCGCAGTGCACGCGGTAGGGGCCACGACCGCGCAGCGCGCTGCTGCCGGTAGCGTCGTGCGGCGGCAGCGCGATCGACGGCGTCGTCTGCCAAGCGCGCATGTACGCGACCACCTGATCGACCTGCTCAGCGTCCAGCGGACCGCCACGCTCGCGGCCCCACGCGGACATCGGCGTGCCCGGTCGGCCTTCCACCACCGCCGCCCGTAGGAAGTCGTCGGAGGCGGTCGCCAGGAAGTTCGCGTTCGCCAGGGCAGGCGCGTTGTCGGCCAGATAGCCTTCCCCGGAGTCGCCGTGACAGAAAGCACAGTACTGCGTGTACACCGCGGCGCCCGCGCCGTCGGCAGCGGGTTCAGCGGTCGGCGGCGGCGTTGGCTCCGACGCGGGATCCTCCGACGGGCCCGAGCCCGGACAGCCCATTGCGAGCGCCGCCGGAAGTGCGAGCAGCGCGAGTCGTGTCAGCCGATCGTATCGCGACCGAGTTGGGCGAGCGCTGCTATCCGACATTAGTGACCGTGCCCCTCATGGCCCGGCGCCACGCCGGTGCTCACGCCGTTTCCGGGAAGCGCGACGGGCTCGCCCAAGATGTTGAGCACGGCGTCGCGCACGTTGCCGTAGCCCTCCGGCGTGCCCAGCGAGGTCGAAATCTCGGTGTGCGCCGGGTACATGGCCCGCAGCACGCCGGCGGTGTCGTAGATGTAGAAGTCGTCCTTGGCGCCGTCGTGGATTTCCCAGCCGTTCACGTCGCTCGTGGACTGGAACATGGGGAACGAGGTGCGCTCGAGCAGCGCCGCCTGCTGCCCCTCGGACGACGCCTGGTTGATGACCGCGAAGGCCACGTCATGCCCGGCCGCCTTGAGCTCCCACCACAGCTCTTCGAGCTTCTCCGCTTGGCCCAGGCAGTAGCCGCAGCCAGCCGAGAGCAGGACCACCAGGGTGACCTTGCCGCGGAACTGATCCAGGCCATAGATGCTGCCGAATCCGCAGCTCTGCGTTTGGAAGTCCTCGAGCACCCAGTCCGGCGCCGTGCTGCCCAAGCAAGTGGCGCACTCCGGCGGCGTGCCGGCCGACGCGGCCTGGTGAATCGCCGTGGGGCGCACGCCGGTGCATTCGCCAGCAGGCGCCGCAGCGGCCTCGCCGGCCTGCGCGAGCTCAGCGCTAGGCACCTCCGCTGCGACCGCCGGATCAACCGCTTCCGCTTCGCCGCCAACCGCTTCCGCTTCGCCGCCAACCGCTGCCACGCCCTCAGCCTCGGCGCCCGATTCCGCCGCCACAGCCGGAGACTCACCCGCCTCGGACGACGTCGACTTGCAGCCGACCAGCCCTGACGCGAGCGCGAGAACCGTAAGAAGCGACAAGCCAGACGCGCGAAGCGTGGCGAGGCGAGGCGAAGAGAAGGACGGACGGTTGGTTGCGTTCATGACGATCCAGCGAGAAAGACCGCACTTCCGTATCATTCGAACGCGCTCGCTGCGAGTGCTGCGCGCACTTCGTTGGGCGCGCAGCACTCGCCCGCACGATCGACGCCACGCGTCCGCAGCTTCCCCTCCGCCGGCGGCCCTACCCGTGCCCTGAAACCCGCCGCACCAGCGCGTCGAGCGACAGATCCAGCGCCCCCTCGCACGCCGTCACGCCGCCCGCCTCCGACACCTCCGGCGTCGACGCATCCAACGTGCCGTCGCGCCGAAGCGCCCCGAGCAGCGACTGCAACCGCGCGCGCTCCGCGGCCGTCCAGTGCGGCGTGTCCGCGAACGCGCGCTCCCGCTTGGCCCATGCGTGCGACGCCGCGACCAACGTCTGCGGATCGCCCGAAAAGTGGCGCACCCAAGCCGCCACCGGCAGCGCGACATCCTCGCCGCTCACCTCCCGCATCGCGTATCGCAGCGAGTGGGTCGTAAAACGCGCCTCCGCCAGCTCCGCGATCACCGTCCGCACGTGCGCGCGCGTCTGCGTCCCCGCCCGCATCGCCGCCCACGCCGCGTCGGACTCCCGCGCCTGCGACAGCGCCGCGAACGCATCCAGGTGCGCGCCAGCGTCGGCGTCACGGCCCCACACCCGCGAGGTGCGCGCCCCGAACGTGCGCCCGTCCACCAACACACGCTTGTGACCATCCACCCGCAGCCCGTCCGGCAACCCCGTATTGCGCGGATCGCTGACCACCGGCAGCGGGTCCCGCGCGAACGCGTGCAACACATCGAAGCCCGACTTGCCCTGCGCAGGCCGCGACGCCGCGCTCAACGCGCGAATGTACTGCCCCAGGCTGCGCACCGGCGACGCGAACACCAACAAGTGCACCGACGCCAGCGACACCGCGCCGAGCTCCGCTTGCGTGACCACAGAGATACGGCCGGCGGGGCCAGCGCCGCACTCCGCAGCCGCCGCGGCACCCGCGCCCACGTCGTTCACCGCATCGACCACCGTGTCCGACGGCACCTGCCCGAACCGGGACACCAACGCCGCGTTCAGCGACTCGGCCACCAGCGCAGCATGCCTAGCGTTGGCGCAAACGACGATCGCGTCACGGGCCAGCCACGGGTCAAACCGACGGGCGATCTCATGGGCCAAGCGCAGCTCCGCGCCCGGCTGAAGCACCCGCAGTCCAATGTCATCGACCGCGACCGACACCGCGCCGAAGGCACCGAGCTCGGGCACGGCGCCCTCCGAAGCGCCCTCCGCGTCCTTCACCCGCGCCGTCTTCAGCGGCAGACCACCGCACCGCTCCGGCTCAAACCGCAGCACCTCCGGCGGATGGTTCGCCACCAAGAACCCATCCGCGATCGCGGACGATAGCGGGTAGTCAAACACCGGCGCGCCAAACGACGCACACGGCGGCGTGTCCCCGTTCGCCGTCACACCCAACAGCAGCGCGTCGAACCGCAACAGCGCCTCGGCGTAGCGCTCCGCGAGCGCAAACGTCGGCAACCGCTCCCACGGCGACCCGAACAACATCGCCGGGTCGCACTCGTCAACGACCACCACCTCATACGCGGTCGCCGAACACGCCCGGTCGGCAGCGACTTGGGCCAGCAACGTCGGCAGCGACAGCACGTCCACGCGCCCGCTCTCCAGCAGCGGCTCCAGCGCCCAGTCCGGCGCGCCCACAGCGGCCTCCTCCGACGACTCCGTCAACAACAGCACCCGCGCGTTCGGGCGCTCCAACAGCGCCCGCTCCACGGTCGCCAGCGCAACAAACGACTTGCCCGCACCCGCGGCCACACGCGCCAACGCCTGGCGACGCCCCGAAGCGCACGCCCCGAACAACGCATCGACCGCCGCAGCCACATGCGGGCGCAGCGTCAGCGTCCGCGAAAGCCGAGTCGCCGGCGCGTTCGCCAACCGGGTGCGCAGGTCCTCCGGACGCGGCCAATCCGCCACCGGTCGCGCCGCCCCATCCTGCCGCAGATCGCGCATGCGCAGGCCGCTCTCGCTCGCCAAATCGGGTACCCAAGGCCCGCCGTTGCTCGCCAACGCGAACGGCGCCCGTGCACCCTCCCAGCGGGCCGGAAACGACGCGCCGTCAAACGCATGCAGCGTCCGCGCGTACGCCGTCGCCTGCCGCACCGCCTGCTCCAAATCCAACGCGCTGCGCTTGACCTCCAACGTGGCTACGGGCGCGCCGCCCAAGAACAACACGTAGTCCGCAGCGCCAGCGTCGGTGGGCCACTCCGCGATCGCGACCGCGTCCTCCGGGTCGTCGGACGGCCGCGTCCCCGCGTCGTATCGTAGGCTGCCGCTGTCGGCGCGCCACCCCGCCTCACGCAGCTGCGCGTCCACGATCCCTCGGACCGCCGCCTCGTCGAGCTCCAAGTCTTCGCCCGCCCGCTGCGCCAGGCGAATCGCCCGCAGCGCCGCCGACGCATCGCCCGCGTGCTCCTCGCGCACCGACTGCTCCAGCGCGCTCACCCGTTCGGCATACGCCGCCCGCGCCGCTAGCGTCTGCGCCTCGGTCTCGTGGGCCAACTCCAACGCCGCCGCCAACTGCGTCCAAGCCGCCCGCGCGTCGGCCTCCGCCGAGGCCAGCGCGTCCTCGATCTCCGGGTCCGGGCCGCGCGCTTCCGCCAGCTCGGCCCGCAACCGCTCCAGCTCCGCTTCGAGCGCGGCGTCCTGCTCCGCCGGGTTCGGAGGCGGCACAAAAGCCGGCGGCTTGAACCGTCCATCCGTCGAGAACGACCGGTGGAACCAGATCGCGATCGTGCGCGCCAGCCGCAAGCACTGGAACGCCTCACGACGCGAGTCCTCGTGGTGGTGAACCGCCCGGTTTCCCGCCTTACGAATGTGGTGAAACGCGTCCGAAATATCGCGCGTGATCACATCGCGACGCGACAGCTCCCGCAACACATCCAGAAACCGCGAGTCGCCATCCGCCGCCCAACCGAAGTGCGTCGACACCAGCTGCGCCATCATCTCGACGAGCTGCCGCAGCTTGATCAACGCCGCGTTCGGGTCCTCAAAAACGTACCGCTCCGCCTGCGCGGCGTACGCGTCCAGCAAGGGGTCGTCGTCCACCAAGAACGCGAAATTCAGACTCTGCGCGACAGGCTTCGACATCGGCTAGGGCTCACGTGGAGATTCGAACAGGACCGGGGCACCGCACTCCTGAATGGAGGGCCTAGACGCCTACTGAATCGTTGGCGTGCACGTCGACGGCAACGCGCCTTCCAGCGTCTCCACCAGCGCGCCCTCCAGGTCGTACACCCGCACCACGGAAGCGTGCGCGACCGCCGCCGGCACCGTCACATCGCGCTCGCCGACCAGCACCAACGCGAGCCCATCACGGGCCAACATCGCCGCGCCGGCCGCCCGAACCGCGTCTTCGTCCGGCGCCGTCACAGACGCCCGGAACGTCTCCAAGTACGACGCCGGAACGCCTTGGTCGAGCAGGTCCGCGATGCGCAACGCCAGCTGCTGATTCGTCTGAAGCTCCAGCGGAAACACGCCCGACAGGTACGCCCGCGCGTCGCTCAGATCCGACGCCAACGGCGCCTCCGCGAGCCGCGCGAACTCATGCTCAAACTCAGCAACCGCCGGCTCCGTCACCTCGCTGCGCACCATCGACGACGCCCGAAACACGCCCGCGCCCCACGGCTGCAAGCGGCTGTACGCGCCATACGTAAACGACTTGTCCTCGCGCAGATTCATGAACAGCCGCGCGCTCGCGCCTCCCCCCAACACCTGGTTGGCGAGCAGCGCATCGAACCAGCCCTCGGCCTGTTTGTTCACGCCCGCGCCCACCCAAACGATCGCCGTCTGCGCGCTGCTCGGCCGCACCACAACCGCCGCCTCGTTGCAAACACTCACCGCGTAAGCCTCTGATTCAACGACGGAATCCGGACCGCCGCCCCACGTGGAGAACGCCGCCTCAATCTGCGCGAGCGCGTCGTCCGGCAGGTCGCCAACCACGACAAGTCGCGCCACCGACGGACCAAAATGCTCCGCCCACGTCGACGGCAACGCCGCCGCGTCTACCGCTTCGACCGCCGCGACGCTCGGCGCCGACACCGCGTACGGATGACCCGCCGGGTACAACAACCGACGCACCGCGCTCTCCACATGGAAGCTCGGCTGCGCCGCCGCGAGCGACAACTCCACCGCAAACTCCGCCTGCCGGCGCGTCACCGACTCCACGTCAAAACGCGGCGCCGTCACCAGCGTCGACAGCAACCGGACCGCGTCGTCAAAATGCGTCGACAAACCCGACGCGCTCAGCCGCGTGCCCTCGTGGCCCACGTGCGCCTCGTAGGCCAAGCCGTTGCGGTCGATCAGCGCCGAGATGCGATCACCGTCCCACTCGCCCGCGCCGTCACGGAGCGTCCGCACCAGCAGCTCGGCCTGCGCCAGGTCGCCATCGAGCCCCGTGTAACCGCCGTCCACGCTCAGCTGTACCGACACCGTCGGCGCGCCCGGACGCGACACCATCAACACGCGCAGCCCGTTCGACAGCACATGCTCGTCGATCGCCGGCAGCACATACGGCCGCGCGGGGCCAGGCTCCGGAGCACCGGTCACCACCAACAGCGGCGGGCCCACGCGGGTCCGCAGCTCGGCTTGCGCACCGTCGGCCTCACCCGCAGTCTGCACGGCAGCTTGCGACACGGCGGTCTGCGCCTCCTCGGCCTGCTGTCCACCGCCGCAGCCCAGCAACAACGACGCGCCCATGGTCGCCCCGAACATCGCCGAGCACAGCACGTTCCGCGACGACTTGCGCAGCGAACTATCACCTTTCGTATGGCCCATCATTCGCCTCCCTCCGTCGTCGACGGTTCGATCAGCATGCCAACCGCTGCGGTGGGCTGAAGCCAGCGCTCCGCCACCTCGAGCAGGTCCTCCGACGTCACCGCCTGGTACTGACTCAGGATCCCGTTGATGCGGTCCGGCTCATCATAGAACACCGCGTCGCGGCCCATCGTGCGCGCGCGCCCCAGCACCGTCTCGACCTGCGAAACCACCGCGCTGTAAAGCTGCTCTTTGGCCGCCAACAGCTCCGCGTCGGTCACGCCGTCCGCGATCACACGCTCCAACTCTTCCATCACCGCGTCGCGCACCTGCTCCGGCGTCGCGTCCTGCGTGATCGCCCACACCGTGAACAGGTCCGGCCCGCGGCGCCACTCCAGGTCCGCGTCCACTTCCACCGCCAGCTGGTCCTCGCGCACCAAACGGCCATACAGCCGCGACGACTCACCACCCGAAAGCACCGCGCTCAACAGCTCCAGCGCGAACTGGTCCGGGTGGTCGCCGCCGGGCACATTCCAGCCCAGCAACAGCGCCGCCTGCGTGGCGTGCTGGTCCTCGATCCGAGACTCCGCATACGCCGTCCGCACGGGCTCCTCGAACGACACCGGCGGCGGCTCGTTACCCCGCGGGATGTCTCCAAAATGCGCATCGATCATCGTCAGCGCGGTGGCCGGTTCAAAGTCTCCCACCACCACCAACGTCGCGTTGTTCGGCGCGTACCACAGGTCGAAAAACGCCTGCACATCCTCCAACTCGGCGGCGTCCAAATCGGCCATCGAACCGATCACGGAGTGCGCGTACTCCCACGACGTGTACGCCTCTGCGTAGAACGCCAAAATGCCCGGCACGTAGGGGCTGTTGTCGACCCGCAGGCGGCGCTCCTCTTTGACCACCTGCCGCTGATTCTCGAAGTTCTCCGCGCTGATCTCCAGCGAGCGCATGCGGTCCGCTTCGAGCCAAAGCCCGAGCTCCAACCGGTCCGACGGCAGCGCCTCGAAGTAGTTCGTGCGGTCCTCGCTCGTGGTGCCGTTCATGCGGCCACCGTTGCGATTGATCTCCTGAAAGTGGCCGCCCTTGGGCACGTTCTCCGAGCCCTGGAACATCATGTGCTCAAACAGGTGCGCGAAGCCCGAGCGGCCGACCACTTCGTTCCGACTGCCCACGTCGTAGTACACCGCGATGCCCACGGTCGGCGTCGACGGGTCCGGCGACAGCACCACGCGCAGCCCATTGTCGAGCTCGTGCTGCTGCACCTCGAACGCCAGCGTGGGAACCTGCGCCTGCGCCGGAAGCGCAAACGAACAAAGCGCCGCAGCACAAAGCGACGCGGCAGACAGCGTGAGGCGCGTGACGACGCCCGAGCGGCGAGCGACACGGCGCGGGGGCACAGCAAAACGGAGCACGTTCATTCAGCGTACGGGGCGAGAGGGGTGCACCGGCGGCGCCGAGGCCCGACCGCCAGCGCAGCTATTCGGGGGCGTTCTCGGCGAGCCACGCTTCGTACTCGGCGCGACGCGAATCGTCGGGCCGCTGGCGCAGGTAGCGACGAATCGCGCGGGCGGCGCGGCTGCGGTTGCCCACCTGACGGTAGTTGGAGAACAGCATCAGATTGATCTGCGCGTCTCCCGGGGACAGCTCGCGGGCCTGCTCGAGCAAGCGGATGGCTTCTTGGTAATCTTGCTGCACGCCTGCGCGCGCCGCCTGCTGGCGCAGCTCGCGGGCGGAGGGCGGCGCCTCGGCGGTGTTGGCCGCGGCGACCGGCGCTTCGCGCTCGGGTTCGACGGCGGCTTCACGCTCAGCGCGGGCCGACGCGGCTTCGCGCGCACGCTCTTCGGCACGCGACCGCGAGCGCTCATTCTGGGCGTCGGCTTCACGCTGACGCTCGCGTACTTCGGCGCGGGCCAGGGAGTCGGCGCGCTCTCGCTCTCGCTCAGCCGCGCGGTCACGCTCTCGCTCGTCGGCCTGCGCGCGGCTAGCGGCGCGCTCAGCGGGAGAGCCGATCTCGTTGAGCTGCCGAATGCGGGCGCCCAGCGCCACGTGGTCTGGCGCAAGCGGCTGAATCTCCTCAAGAATCCGCAAGGCCTCGCCAATATCGTCGTCGTCCTGTGCGGCCTGCGACGCGGCCAGCCGTGCATCCACGACCGAGCTGATCGCGCGGCGCTCCAGGTCTTCGTCCGCCGCCCGCGTGCGGTAGTGCGTACCGGCGGGAATGGCGCCCAAATCGCGGAGCGTCTTCTCGTAATCGCCCTCATCGAACGCGCGGCGCGCAGCCTCGAACCGCTCCTGGTGGGTCAACTCATTGGCGGCGCGGGTGGCCAGCGAAAGCGCCAGCTCACGCTCGGGCGCGTCTTCGGCGACGCTCTCAAACGCCGACACCGCTTCGGCCCAATCGGCGTTCGCCATCAGCGCCCGTCCGCGCTCCAGCGCCTGCGCACCTTCGCTCGCGCCGGGCAGCACGTCAGCCGCCACTTCTGGCTCGTCGGCCACCTCTTCCGTGTCTCCGCCGCGGGTCATGATGACGCCGAGCAGCAGCACAACAGCCACGCCGGCGCCGACCATCGCGGGCACGAACCAAGCCGGGCGTGTGCCCGCGATCAGCTCGTCCTCGAGGTCCGCAAGCGGCAGTAAACCAACGCTCTCGCCCGGAAGCGCGAAGCGGAACTTGAGCTCGCCGAGCAACAACTCAGCGCCCGAACCCATCGCAGACTGCGGGTTGTAACGCCCGTCGAGCGCCACCGGATAGCCTGCGTCGATCGGATGGATCGTGTAGCCGCGGTCCTGCTGATCAAAGCGCGCGTGATGCGGCGCGATCGACCGGTGCTGAATGATGAGGTCGCAGTCCTGCGCGGTGCCGATCACCAAACTCTCGGCCGCGAAAACAAACTCGGAGCCAACAAAGGGCTCCGTCATGCATACCAATCGGCCGCGCGGCGCTTCGGGAGCCGCGACGGTGGCCGGAAGAATCTCAGTCGCGGCGTCTTTGCGCGCCTTCGCCGGCAAGCTCGGGGCGCCCGCAGCAGGCCGCGTCAGCGGGATCGTCGCCGCCGGATCGGCCTCGTCTGAAGCCTCCCGCGCGAACTCCAAACGGTACGCGCCGATGACGACCGTGTCGCCCTCGTCGAACGCCGCCGTCTCCGTCAGCTTCGCGCCGTTCTTCTGCGTGCCGTAGCGCGACAAATCCTCGACGAAGTACCGGCCATCGTCGCGGAAAATCCGGGCGTGGCGGCGACTTACGTTGCGCTCGGTCAGCCGGATCGTGTTGCCTTCCAGACGGCCGATCGTCACCTCCGAACGTACGAGCGGGACGGTCGTCTTTCGACCCTCGTCGTCGACTATGATCAGCTTTCTCATCCGCTCGTGCTCTCGCTAGAACCGCTGCGCAACACGGCGCATACTTCAGTGTAGCACGGGCTCCTACCTCAAGCCAACGACGACCGAGGCGCGCCCGCACAGCCGCACCCTGCCTGTCAGAACACCACGCGAAACGTCAAGTTCACCCGATAGGGACCCCACGTCGGATGCTTCCCAGGCGTCAGCGTCCGCACCCCATGAAAGCGCAGCCGAGACGGCCCGCCCCACACCACCACGTCACCGTGCGACAACGGCACCCGCGCCGGCGAATCCGACCGCGAAGCACCACCCCACAAGAACAACGCCGGCAACCCCAACGACACCGACACGATCGGCCACGTCACGTCGCCCTCGTTCCGGTCCTGATGCAGCGACATCTTGGTGCCCGCCGCGTAGCGATTCACCAAACACGCGTTCGGCGCAAACCCCGGATAGCCCGCCGCAGCCGCCGCAGACACCGCCAGCTTCTCGAACGCCGACGGCATCGCGGGCCAAGGCGCGTCGCTCACCGGATCGCGGGCCGTGTACCGGTACCCAGCGCTGTCGCTCATCCAGCCGACCGCCCCGCAGTTGCTCATCTCGACCGACATCGTGTGCCCGCCCGGCGTGACCATGTGGCGCAGCGGCGCGGCGGCGACCACCTCGGCCACTCCAGCCCGCAGCGCCTCCGCGTCCGCGTGCGCGAAGCCCGGCAGCACCCACGCGCCCTCCGCCAACGACCGCGGCGGACGCACCTCGGCCACCGGCGACAGCGCGAGAAACCCCTGCGCCCCAACCGACGGACCGCCCGAGCCCGCGCCGTCGCCAGACACGCTAGCTGTTCCTCCGAACCCAATCCGCGAAGCCCGCCATGTACGCCTTCAGATGGCCTTCCGTGACCTCGTCCGTCAGCACGCCGTCCGTGAACTTCTGAAACGCGCCCGGGACCAAGAACTCCGGCCACGGGAACACCGCCGCGCCCATGCCCAGCAACACGCTCTTCGCATGCTGCTGCCCGCGAGCGCCGCCCGTGAAGCTCGGCGACGCCGACACCACGCCCACCGGCTTGTCGCGAAACACCGACGTGTACGCCGGACGGCTCGCCCAATCGATCGCGTTCTTCAGCACGCCCGACATGCTGTAATTGTACTCCGGCACCGCCAGAATGACGCCGTCCGCGCCCTCGATCGCGGCGATCAACGCATCCACCGACGCCGGCCGCTCCACGTCGCTGTTGAACAGCGGAACATCGGCATAGTCGTGCACCACCACCGACGCCGAAGACGCCCCGTCCGCCGCCCGAAGCAGCGCCGTGTTCACGCTATCGCGTCGCAGCGAGCCCGAAAGGCCCACAATCGTCAGTCCAGTACTCAAATCGCTCATAGAATCACTCGTTGCGGTCATTGTATCTCCAAGCCTGTTCGGCCGCGCGAGCAGCCTATCAAATCCAATCCAGACGGTCGCTTACACCACGTCGCCTACACCAGGTCGAACACCAGCAGCTCCGCGTCTTCGTCCATCCGCAGCGCCAGCGAGCGGGACCGGACCACGCTGGCCGCGTCCCCCGCGTTGAGCGACACGACGCCCTCCGCATGCTGCAACGTCACCCGGCCGCGCACCACCTGCACCCACGCCCGTGGCGACACCAGCGGCACGTCGGCCAACGCACCCGCGCCCAGCAGCACCCGGTGGATGCGCACGTCCTGCCCAATCCGCAGGCTGCCGTCCTCCCCGTTCGGGCTCACCAGCAGCGTCACGCCCGGCGCACGACCAAAATCCTTCTGCCCGTAGCCCGGCGCCGTGCTGCGCTGCGCAGGCGTCACCCAGATCTGAAGGAAGTGCACCGGCTCGGTGTCGCTCGCGTTCATCTCGCTGTGCCGAATCCCACGGCCGGCCGACATCACCTGCACCTCGCCCGGCCGCAGACTTCCGCCGCCGCCGGTGCTGTCCCGGTGACCCAGCGTGCCGTCGATCACGTACGAGATGATCTCCATGTCGGAGTGGCCATGCTCCAAGAACCCCGCACCCGGCTCTACACGGTCTTCGTTGATCACCCGCAGCGTGCCGAAGCCCATGTGCGCGGGGTCGTGATAGCTGCCGAAGCTGAACGTGTGATGGCTCTGCAACCAGCCCGAGTCAGCGTAGCCGCGCGCGGCCGAACGGCGCACCGTGACCCCAGCGACCGCTTCACCTGCCACCGCCGAGGCTGCCATCGAACCGGCCACCGGAGTGGATTGAGCGGACAGCGCGGCTTCGGAAATCCGGACGGGAGCCGGCGCGGGCGTTGTTCTTGTTCTGGTGGTCATACGCTCTCGGTTTGTGGAGAGGGGTCTGTTGTGAGGAGACAGAACCTATCCACGCATGCGCGCAACACGTAGGGACAATATGGCAAGATGAGAGTCGAATAACGCAAG
>CBDUJZ010000113.1:0-16836 GCA_965367675.1 uncultured Myxococcales bacterium
GAGGCTGCGGAATCGGCGGACGAGTACGACTGGGACGCGCTCGACGCCGCAGAGGAGGTGGCCGACGAGGCCGCGGATTCTGCGGACGAGTACGACTGGGATGCGCTCGACAGCGCGGGCGACGACGACACCGATTGGGACGCCTACTGGGACGAGATCGACTCTGAGGAAGAAGCCGACGCGGTGGAGATTCCGGTGGAGGTCGCCGCGGATTTGGGCGGCGTTCAGGGCGTGATCATCGACGCCGAGATCGGCGAGCCGGTGTCGGGGGCGACGGTGTCGATTTCTGGCACCGAGATTCAGATGCGCACGGCCGCTAACGGCGTGTTCTTCTTTGAGCTGGAGCCGGCCGACTACGTGCTGCGTGTGGAGCACTTTGAGTTGCGCGGCGTGTCGTACCAAGTGACCGTGGAGCCTGGAGAAATTACCGATATTGCGGAGGTCCGGATGGTGCCTTCGGACAACCAAATGACGGTGGTTGTCGAGGGGCGCGCGGTGCAGGAGTCGACCGCGCAGCAGCTGCGTGAACGCCAGGAATCCGCCACCGTGCAGGACGCCGTCAGCGCGGAGCAGATCTCGCAGGCAGGCGATAGCTCGGCCGGTGGTGCGGTGCGCCGCGTGGTCGGCGTCACCCTCGTCGAGGACCGGTTCCTGGTCGTGCGCGGCCTGGGCGGTCGCTACAACCAAGTGACGCTCAACGGCGTGCCGGTGCCGCTCACGGACCCGGACTTCCCGAGCGCCGAGGTCGACATGTTCCCCACGGAGCTGCTGTCTGGGCTCACGCTCACCAAGAACCCCGCCGCGGGCCTGCCGACCTTCACGGGCGGCCTGATGGACATCGAGACGCGCGCGTACCCCGAGGAGTTCGAGCTCGCGCTGTCGGCGTCGTTCTCGGGTGACACCAACACCACGTTCCAGTCGTTCCGCGCCGACCCGCTCGGCGGCACGGATGCGCTCGGCTTCGACAACGGCGCGCGCGACTGGCCGGACATGCCGACCGAGCAGACGCTCGACCGCCGCACCACCGAAAACTACCTCGATATCGCCCGCGGTATGCCCAACGTTTGGGAGTCGACCGACGGCACCGCGCGCCCGAACTTTGGTCTCAAGCTCAACGTGGGCGACACGGTTTCGCTCGGCGAGCGCAACTTCGGGTACCTGCTCATGGCCGGCTACTCGAACGCGCTGACGCACACGTCGGCGACGCGCGCGCGGGTCGGACGCGAGTTCGGCGAGCTGGCGGTGCGCGAGGAGCTCGACCTGGAGCGCTACCAGATGAAGACCACCTGGGGCACGCTCGCCAACCTGTCGCTGGACCTGGCCGACGGCCACACGCTGCGACTGATCAGCATGTGGAATCACATGGGCCGTGAGCGGTTCGATGTGGCGTCCGGCCTGTCGGACGAGGAGTCGCGGTTCTTGGAGCGCACGCAGCGCGAGTGGCTGCAGCGGTCGCTGGTGTTCAACGAGCTGCTCGGTAGCCACCGCCGCCTGTTGCCGGAGTCGTCGCCGTGGCACGAGACCCGCGTGGACTGGCGCGCGTCGCTGAGCATCGCCAATCGGGTGGAGCCGGACACGCGCTACTACAAGGAGCTGGACGGGCAGTGGGACGTGAACCCGGGCTCGGGCGAGCACTTCCGCTCGGACTTGGACCAGTCGGATGTGTTCGGCGCGCTCGACTTGCAGTTGCCGTACCTGGACGTGTTCTCGACCACGGTCGGCGGTAGCGCCACGCGGACGGCGCGGACGTTTGAGACCCGCCGCGTGCGTTACAACACGTCGAACGGCACCGCCGACCTGCTGGCGCTGGGCCCGGAGGAGGCGTTCGCGGACGGCAACATCGGCGCGGATGGGACCCCGATCTACCTGCGCGAGTACGCGAACGCGGGCGACAGCTACGAGGTGCAGCAGCGTACGCTGGCCGCTTACGCCAACGCCGAGGTGAGCCCGCTGTCGTGGCTGCGGGTGACCGCGGGCGTGCGGTACGAGTCGGCGACGCAAGACCTGGCGGACACGCCCATCGTGGGGGAGCCGGACCCGGACAACCAAGTGTTCCGCACGGACAACGATGTGCTGGGCTCGGCGGCGCTCATCTTTGAGCTGCGCGAGGGCATGTTTGTGCGCGCGGTGTACGGCGGCTCGGTCGCCCGTCCGCAGATGCGCGAGATCGCCCCGTTCGCGTCGCAGGACTACGTGCGGCGGCGCGTGCAGACCGGCAACCCGGACCTGCTGCGCACCTACATTCACAACGCCGACCTGCGCTGGGAGTGGTTCCCGTCGGCGACCGAGGTCGTGGCCGCGTCGCTGTTCTACAAGGCGTTCGAGAACCCGATCGAGGCCACGCTCGTGAACCGCCAGGGCGACGTCGCGTTCTTGAACGCCGATGGCTCGACGAACTTTGGCGCAGAGCTCGAAGCGCAGCTCGACTTGGGCCGCATTGGACCCCGCGCGGCCGGCCTGTTCTTGGGCGGTAACGTGGCGATCATCGAGTCGAGCATCGACCTGCCGTGTGACGACGCGGACGCGAACGGCGAGTGCGACCAGCAGTACACCAACGCCTCGCGGCCCATGGAAGGGCAGGCGCCGTGGCAGGTGAACGCGCGCTTCGGCTGGGACGCCCCTGACAACGGCTTCGCGTTCACGCTGCTGTACGGCGTGCTCGGCCGCACGCTCACGGACGTGGGCACCAACGGTCTGCCGGACACTGTCGTGGAGCCCCAACACTTGCTCGACCTGACCATGTCCTACGCCATCACGGAGCAGTGGAAGGTGAGCCTCAAGCTCCGCAACTTGCTGCTGCAGACCGAGCGCGAGTCACAGGGCGACATCGTGACGTACGAAGAGCGCACGCCGATGTCGTTCGGCCTGTCGGTGGGCTGGGGCCTGTAGGTCTGGCGACGGGAGCGGCGCGCGCTAGGCCGCTCCAACCGAGGACTCCGGCGCCGCGTCGGGTGCGGAGCGGGCCATGAGCACCCACGCGATGCTGGAGCAGGCGAGCACGCCGACCATGAGCGCCCGCGGTGAGCCGTCGAACGCCAGACCGATGGGGATGGCGATGAGGATGGAGCACACGAGCGAGATGCCGCCGACGAGCGACGCGGTCATGCCGGCGATGTGTCCCATCGACTCCATGGTGAGCGCGTTCAGGTTGCCGAAGGTCAGCCCGGCCATGAAGAACACGGACACGGCCCAGAAGAAGAAGGCCGGGAACGCGAGCGTTTGGGGCAGCGCGCCGGTGAGGTGCAGCACGAGCATGACGGTGGAGATGCACGTCTGCACGGCGTAGGCGGAGCCGGCCAGACGGCGCATGCCGAGCCGCATCACCAGCTTGATGTTGAGGATGGTGCTGGTGCCGGAGAGCAGCGCCATGAGCGCGAACCAGCGCGGGAAGTTCTCGCCGTGGCCGTACAGGTCGAACAGCTGTTGGGCCGACGAGATGAACGCAAACATCTGGCCGGAGCCGAGCGTGAGGATCGCGGTGTAGGTGAGCACGGTGCGGTTGGAGAGGACCTCGCGCGCGGCCGCCCAGAGCTTGTGTCGCTCGATGGGGCGTCGGTCCTCGACGGCGAGGGTCTCCGGCTGGCGGGCGTTCATCCAAGTGAAGCTCACCAAGCCGAGCACGCCGAAGGCGATAAAGACGGCGCGCCATCCGAACTGGTTGATGATGAGGGCGCCGATGGACGGGGCCACGGCCGGCATGAGGATGAACAGCATCATGACGAACGACATGACCTTGGCCATCATGCGGCCGGAGTACAGGTCGCGGATCATGGCCAGCGAGACGATGCGGGGAGCGGCGGCGCCGAGGCCTTGGACCACGCGGGCGGCCAGCAGCAGCTCGAGCGTGGGGGCGAAGTACGCGAGCGCCGCGCCCACGACGTAGAGCATGATGCCGCCGCTGATGACCACCTTGCGGCCGTACGCGTCCGAGATGGGGCCCGCGCAGAGCGTGCCGAAGCCGAGCCCGAGCACAAACGAGAGGACCACCAGCTGCGCGTTGTTGACCGCGTCTGGGGTCAGCTCCGTCGCGATCTGCGGGAGCGCCGGGAGCATGGAGTCGATGGAGAACGCGATCGCCGAGAAGAGCAGGGCGAGCAGCGCGATGAACTCAGGAAACGAGAGCGGCTTTGTTGGGCGGAAGCGGTGGAGCACGGCGGGTCAGGTGTCGGGCGAGCACGGGGGATGCGCTCTGGGGCGAGGGGGATCCGTGAGGAAGCCGCACTCGTAGTGGCCACGGCGCGCGGGAGCAATGGGTGGGGGCGTATCGCACGTGGTGTCTTCGGCCAGTTCGAGGATCGCTGCGCGCACGCCTGAACACCCGGAAACAACGCCTTGGCGACGCCCAAGTGACAGCCGCACGACTTCACGGAACCGACACGTTTCGGCCCCCGAACTTTCGCGCGCGCGTGGCGGGAACGCGACACGAACGTGAGACATACACCTCGCCTACCGAAGCGGCATGTCGCCGCTCACACCACCGACGCACCTGCGTCTCTACTCTTGAGAACAAACAAACATGTCTACTTCCGCTCGTAACAATACGCTGTTCGCCGCCTTGCTCGGCACTTCGCTCGCACTCGGCGCATGCGGCAGCGACGAGGAACCGGTTTCGGACACAGGAACGGACGCTGGCGCTGACGTCGGCGGCTCGGACACAGGCTCGGACGTCACCGACGGCCCCTGCGCCAACGCGCCCGCCACCGTCACCGTCAACGCCGACATCACCGAGGACACCACCTGGTGCGCGGCCTCTGAGATCGTCATCGAGGACCTCACGTTTGTGACCGGCGCCACGCTGACCATCGAAGCCGGCACCACCGTCATGGGCACGGACGGCGCAGCGCTCGTCATCGCCAACGACGCGATGATCAACGCGGTCGGCACCGCCGACGCCCCCATCGTGTTCACCTCTACCTTTGGCGACCAAGCCGAGGCGGGCGACTGGGGCGGCTTGGTGCTGCTCGGCAAGGCCTCCATCAACGTGGGCACGTCGAACATCGAGGGCATGGACGCGTCGTCGGCCTCGGCCTACGGCGGCACCGATGACACGCACAACTGCGGCACGCTGCGCTACGTGCGCATCGAGTACGGCGGCTTTGTGTTCGGCGAGGACAACGAGCTCAACGGCCTGACCGTGGGCGGCTGCGGCAGCGACACCACGCTCGAGTACATCCAGGTGCACAAGGGCTTGGACGACGGCGTCGAGTTCTTCGGCGGCACCGCGAGCATCAAGTGGGCCGTGGTCTCGCAGACCGACGACGACGGCTTCGACTGGGATGAAGGCTGGCGCGGCAACGCCCAGTTCTTGGTCGTGCAGCAGTCCGGCTCCGTGGGCGACAAGGGCTTCGAGTCCGACAACCTGGGCGACGACAACGACGCCGCGCCGCGCTCCAACCCGACCATCTACAACGTGACGATGGTGTCGCCCGGCACCAACGCCGACCAGACCGGCATGCACATCCGTCGGGGCACCGCGGCGACCATCGCCAACGTGATCATCGCCGGCTTTGACGGCGAAGCGGTCGACATCGACGGCGCCGTGACCGCTGGCCTGTGGGGCACAGACCTGACGTTCTCGCACGTCATCAACGTGGCGAACGGCGACTGGGCCGACGAGACCGGTGATGATGACGACGACGCCGGCTTCGATGAAGCCGCCATGTTCGCCGCCATCCCGGGCTACAAGACGGACGACCCGATGCTCGGCGACTGGCAGAGTCTGACCGCGCCGAACTTTGTTCCGGCTGCGGATGGCTCGGCGACCGGCGGCGCGGCCACGCCCGGCGGATGGTTCTCGGACGCGGCGTACTACGGAGCGTTTGAGCCTGGTGGCAATGACTGGACCACGGGTTGGACGGCGTTCCCGTAGCGCTCCGACAGCAGTCCATTGCGCGCGGGAGTCGGTGACTGCCGCAACGAGCGCGATCCTCGCCCGCGACGCTTTGAGCGTTCGCGGGCGAGTCGCGTTTAGACTTTAGCGCCGCGCTTCAATCCCTCGGTATGCGCGCTTTGTACGTCTTCCAGGTACTGCTTGAAGTCGACCTGGAGGGTGTGGCGTTTGGAGGGGACGTAGCGTGCAAACATGGCTTTGCGTTCACGCTTCATGTCGGCCTCCATGTTTGCTTTGTCGGGCAGGGGCGCGTCACCGGTGAGGACGTCGCTCAGCCACTTGCATTGGGCTTCGACGAGGGGCATCACGGCGCCGAGCGGCTGGATGAGTCCCAAGAAGAACAGGCCGTCGATTTCGGGTGGGACGACGCGCTTGTAGAGCGGGATGTCGTTGCCGGGCGCCGAGATGAGCGCGGTGTCGAGGAACGGGAAGGTGACGCGGTAGCCGGTGCACCATACGATGGCGTCGACCGGTTCACGGGTGCCGTCTTCGAAGATCACGAAGGGGCCTTCGAACGCGCGAATGTTTGGTTTGACGACGATGTCGCCGCGGCCGATGCGCGGCAGCAGCTCGCTCGAGACGGTGGGGTGGGCGTCGAGCAGTTTGTGGTTCGGTTTGGGTAGGCCGTACGATTGCACGTCGCCGACGACGGCGCGGTACAGGCCTGCGAGTGCGCGGCGCGCGACCCAGCCCGGCACGATGCTCGGTGTCTTCTGCCCGAACTGGTCGGTGGGGGTGCCGAGCAAGTAGTGCGGGAGCACGTAGCCGCCGGAGCGGACGGACAGCATGACGCGGTTGGCGACGCCGCGCTGCGAGAGCTCGCAGGCGATGTCCATGGCGCTGTTGCCAAAGCCCACGACGACCACGTTCTTGCCCACCAGGTCGGCGGGCTCGCTGGGGTCGATATAGCTGTGCGAGTGTAGCTCGATGCCCGTGAAGTCGCCGGGGTAGGGCGGGTCAGGCAGCTGCGGGTCCCAGTGGTGGCCGTTGCCGACCATGACGGCGTCGAAGTGCTCGACGGTGCCGTCGGCGAGCGTGACCGTCCAGCCGTTGGCGCCAGGCTTCCCCGGTCCGCCGGCTGGGGCTGCGACGGGCTCCACGGCCGCGACCCACGTGTTCAACTGGATGTCACGCCGCAGGTTGAAGTGGTCCGCATAGGCGTCGAAATACTCCGCGATCAGGCTGTGATGCGGGTAGTCCGGGTAGTCGTCCGGCATCGGGAAGTCGCGGAACTCCATGGCCTGGCGCGACGTGTTGATGTGCAGCGAGCGGTAGGCCGCGGACACGCCGTTGCTGTTCTTGAAGACCC
Organism: uncultured Myxococcales bacterium; assembly: GCA_965367675.1. Taxonomy (GTDB): domain Bacteria; phylum Myxococcota_A; class Bradymonadia; order REDH01; family REDH01; genus CBDUJZ01. The sequence continues at coordinate 7,200 of CBDUJZ010000113.1, forward strand.
AGTTCCCACCAATGCGGTCGCCGCCTTCGTAACAAACAAACGGCACGCCGGAGTTTTGCAGTGCCTTGCACGCTGCGATGCCGCTGGTGCCGGCGCCGATTACACAAACACGCGGACGGTGGAATCCGGCGCTGAGTTTGGGTTGGGGATCGAGCGCTTGTTTGGCCGCCTGCAGCGCCGACAGCGTCACCTTTCGGCTCGTGGACGACAGCCCTGACAGGTCGACGAAGCTGTGAATCAGGCCTTCGGCGAGCTCGTAGTGCACGGGCACACCGGCGTCGCGCAGCAGCCCAGCGTAAGCACAGGCTTCGTCGCGGAGCGGGTCGAAACCGGCGGCGATCACATGCGCGGGCGGCAGGCCGGCGAGGTTGGGCTCCAGCACGAGCGACACACGCGGGTTCTCCCAGTCCTTGGGCGTGATGTACTGCGCCTTGAACCACCCGATCATGTCGCCGTCGAGGATGTAGCCGTCGCGCAGGGTTTGGCGGGACGGGAACGACGCGGTGAAGTCGGTGACCGGGTAGAACAGCAGCTGGTACGCGGGCATGCGAACGCCCGAGTCGCGGGCGGCGATGCACGTGGAGGCGGCCAAGTTACCGCCGGCGCTGGAGCCCGCGATGCCGATGCGCGCCGGGTCGAGGCCCAGGTCTTGGGCGCGCTCGACGAGGGCGGTCCAGGCGGTGAGCCCATCGTCGTGGGCGGCGGGGAACGGGTGCTCTGGCGCGAGCCGGTAGTCGATCGACACGATGCTCATGCCTGTCTGTTCGACCATCCACCGGCACACGGCGTCGTCGGACTTGATGCTGCCGATCACGTAGCCACCGCCGTGGATCCACATGAGCGCGGACGCGCCGCCGCGGTACAGTCGGGCGGGGACGGAGCCGAGCACGATGTCGACCGTCTCGATCTTGCGCCGCGCGCGAGGCTGATACGGCCCGGCCTGTTTGCAGTGCTCTTCGCGCGCTTGCGCGGCCGGCAGCGTGTTCATCGCCGGTGCGTTGGACGCGTAGTGCGCCCGCAGCCCGAGGGCGATCTCCGGGTCCATCGTCAGGCCGTCCACGCTGGGCGGGGCGAAGCGTGAGGTCTTCGCGAGGGCCTCGGCGGCGAGCGAGAACGGCGCGAGGAGCGGGCGGGGGAGTTTACCGATCGGGAATGCCATGGCGCTAGCGGACCTCCATCGTGAGTCCGCCCGCGCGCAGTCGTTGCAGGTAGGGTTTGCCGAGTGCGGTGGCGGGGGTGAGCACGCCGCCGCGCTCGGGTCCGCCGGGGAGGTCGTCCGAGAGCGCGAGTGCCAGGCCGGCTTCGCAGAGCAGCATGATGGTCACGCGGTAGCCGGGGTCGCCTTGGGCCTTCATGTCGGCCATCACGTGCGAGCCGTCTTCGGCGACGCCAACGAAGGCGTAGTTCATGAACCCGCTGGCGAGGGCCGCTTCGTCGGGGCCTTGGCCGGGGTTCGGCATGAGCTTGCCGAGCACGGCGCGGCCGGGGGCGTTGGATAACATGGCGGCGAACGCGCCCATGCCGCCGGCGATCATAAGCGCCTTGGCGCGGCTGCTCACGCGCATGCATTCGAAGTAGCGGAAGTCGGGGCCCCAGCTCTCGTCGGCGAGGTCGTCGAGGGCGGCGCTGCGACGGACCACGCGGGTGTTCACCGGCGCCATGGCGAAGGGCGCCGTCCACGCGCCGAGGGCGTCGTCGTAGTAGGGCTTGAAGGCGTCGCGGTTGGCCTTTCGGGCCGCGTCGGACCGGTGCGATTTGGGGTTGAGCAGGACGGGATCGCCGAGCCGTCGCGTTTCGCCTTGGGCGCCCATGTTGATGGCCGAGGCGATGGTTCCGCCGCTGACGCCGCCCTTGAATTTGACGCCGCAGCGGACCTCGCGCGTGCCTTGGCCGAGTTCTTCGCGGATGTGGTCGACCACGAACATGGCGCCGATGTCGCTGGGCACGGAGTCCATGCCGCAGAAGGGCACGATGCGGGTGCCGCTGGCGGCGGCGGCCTCGTGGTGGGCGTCGATCATGTCGCGGACCCACGGGGACTCGCCGGTGATGTCGCAGTAGTGCACGCCGTGGCGGACGCAGGCTTCGACGACGGGGGTGCCGTAGAGCGCGAAGGGGCCGGCGGTGGTCACGATGACGGTGGACTGGGCGACCATGGCGTCGATGGACGCGGGATCGCTGCTGTCGGCGATGATGGTCTTGACCTTGGCTCCGCGCTCTCCGAGCTCCGCGTGGACAGCGGCGAGCTTGGTAGGGTTGCGTGCGGCGATGGCCCACTCGAGGTCGTCGGGGGCGTTGTCGCGTAGGTAGAGGGCGGCCATGCGGCCGGTGTATCCAGTGGCGCCGAAGAGAGTGAGCATCAGGTCCGTGGGGCAAGGGTGCGCGGCGCGGCGGGTACGATACCCACCGTCGCGCGCGTGGGAACGCGGTTATCACAGGGCATTGAGCGCAGAAACTCTGGTTCGCAAGGGTTCACACACACTTCGCGGCCAGTTCGAGCCAGTCGGGCGGATTGCAGGGTGCCGAGGGAGCGGGGCTGCGATGCGCGTTCGTCGACTCGGCGGACAGGGTGTTGCGACGCCTGGGCCGCGCGAATCGCGGATTGTGGGTGGCCATCCGGTGTGCTACTGGCACCCGATTCCTCACGTGTCGGCCTGAGTCGGCGCGCCAGAACCCTCCTCTGGAAGCTCATGAACGACTTCACTCGCTGGTCCGTACTTGTACTGGCTCTTCTCGCTGCGGCTCCCGCGCTCGCGTCCGACGATTCAGACGACGAAACGGAGACCGTTCCGGCACCCGCGCCGCCCGCTGACGACAGCGCGTACCGCTTCCTCTCGTACCCCGAGATCGTGGAGCTGGAGCGCACGCTCGACTTCGACGCCGGCGCGCTGGCCGACTGCCGCGACGAGAACGAGGACGTCCGGCGCCGCGAGCGCACGGTCACCAACCGCCTGCCTTACACGCTCTACGTGCTGGCCGACGGGACGCTCACCGCACGCTACACCGGCGACGATGACGCGGACGGCGAGATCCAAGAGTGCCTGCTCGAAGAGATCGGCGACATGGAGCTGGAGCCGGCCGACGCGTCCCTCGCGAACGCGCGATTTCGGACCGTCGGCTACGAGCACAACTACTACGACCGTCGCCGCACGCGGCACGCTGAGGTCATCGCGCTCTACACGCTGAGCGGTGTCGCCGGCGCTGTCGCCATCGGGTCCTTCGTGGCCGCCGACGCCGACTCCCGCGAGTTCGAAGAGCGCTCGCAGGGCTCGTCGCCCAGCGCGGGCCTCGCGCGTCTCGAAGATCGACCGGACCGATTCCGCGCAGCTGGCTTCGCCATGGTCGGTGTCTCCGTCGTCTCGTTTGTCACCGGCACGTTGCTCAACTCGGCCAACCGCCGAATTGAGAACGCAGAGAATCCGGTACTCGTCCTGTCGCCCGGGTCTCCGACCGGCGACTTGGGCTTCACGTTCTCCAGCCGGTTCTGAGGCCTCTTATGATGACCAAATCCCTCTGGACCTCCCTCGCGCTCACCTTCGTTCTCACCGGTTGCGGTGGTGCGTCGATGCTGCACTCCACCGACGCCCGCTCCGAGCTGCGTGACTGCCGCCGTGTGGGCGACGCCAACGCCTGCATGGACGTGGCCCAGCGACACGTGGACGGCGACGAAGCCGACGTGAACCTCGAGCGCGCCGAGCGCTTGTTCACCCGCGCTTGCCGTGATTCGCCGCGCACCGGTTGCGCGTCGCTCGCCGAGTTCGCGATCACCAACGCCGACGCCGACCTCGACATCGACGGCATTGTGAACCGACTGGAGCGCTCCTGCCGCCGATACAATATCAACGCCTGCGACTCCCTCATCTTTGTGCTCGAGACCGAGGACAGCGGCGCGTTCGACCCGGACTACGCCCAGGCGGTCCGCGATCGTCTCTGCCTCGACGGTTTCGACATCTACTGCTTCAAGGACACCGACAACGACGGCCTCACCGATGACGTCGACGCGTGCCCCGAAGTGCCCGAGGACGTCGACGGCTTCGAAGACGAGGACGGCTGCCCCGACCTGGACAACGACGCCGACGGCATCTTGGACGCCGATGACGCCTGCCCCGACACCGCCGAGGACGCGGACGGCTTCGAAGACGAGGACGGCTGCCCCGACCTGGACAATGACGCCGACGGCATCTTGGACACCGACGACGCGTGCCCGATGGACGCCGAGGACATGGACGGCTTCGAGGACGAGGACGGCTGCCCCGAGATCGACAACGACAGGGACGGCATCGCCGACACCGAGGACCAGTGCCCGCTCGACCCCGAAGACTACGACGGATTCGAGGACGACGACGGTTGCCCCGAAGAGGGCTCCGGCATGGTGCTGCTCACCTGCGACGAGATCGTGATCTCTGACAAGGTGTACTTCGACACCGCCTCCGACGTGATCCAAGAGCGCTCCTTCGAGCTGCTCAGCCAGGTCGCGCAGGTGCTCACGAGCGTGACGTACATCACGCTCATCGAGGTCGCCGGTCACACGGATGACCGCGGCGATGACGCCTACAACCTCGACCTGTCGGAGCGCCGCGCGGCCTCCGTCATGCGCTACCTCACCGAGGCCGGCGTCGACGCGTCGCGACTCACGTCGGTCGGCTACGGCGAGACCGTGCCGATCGCGCCGAACACCACGTCGGCGGGTCGCACGGAGAACCGCCGCGTTGGATTCGTCATTCGCGAGCAAGCCTCCGCCTGCGAGTAGCGGTCGGTTGGCGCCTTCGGGCGCACGAACGCAAAGCGCCGGGTCCTAGGGCCCGGCGCTTTGCGTTTTGGGCGTAGGACCCGGCGCGTTGCGTCTCGTGACCGCGCCTGACGGTCACCCGCGAACGTCTAGCGGGCGTACCGCATGACCGACCAGGCCGTGATGAGCGCCGGTACCAGCACCGCGAGCGTCACGATGACCACGCTGAGCAGGGTGACGCGCGTCGACAGGATCTGGCGCCCAAAGATGGGGATCGCCGCGACCCTTGAGTCTTCCGTTCGCGTGTTGGGCACGAACTCGGCCTCGAGAATCACCGCGTCCAGCGTGCGGGACGCTTCGCCGTGGGCCTCGCTGAGCGGGATCACGGGCGCCTCGAGCGTGGGGGTGCTCAGGGGCCAAATGACATCGGAGACGGGTGCGTTTGCGGCGCCGGGGTCGAAGTCAGAGGACGCGCCGGACCACGCGAGCGGTGGCGGTCCGCCGCTGTTGGGCGGCGGCGTTCCCGCGGGCGCCGAGGGCGTGGGCAGCGGTGGCGGCCCGGTCCGATTCGCCGCCGCGTTCTTGGGCAGAGGCGCGGTGGCCGCTCGCGCGGGCTCGTCTTGCACGCGCACGGCGTGGGAGCGCATGCGGGCCGCGCGTGCGAGCTCGCGCCCGCGCTCGAGCTTGGCGTTGGAGGCCGCGGCGGCGCGTTCGGCGACGGCGATGCGCGCGTCGGAGAGCTTCTGCTCGCGGATCGCGGTCGCGTTGGCGACGCCCTGCATGGCCGTGTTGATGAACCGGGACACCCGCGACGGGTGGGGTGTGGGCGGCGTGGGCGGCGCTTGGTTGGTCTGCGCGTCGAGCTCGAGCGTGGTCCGGTCGGCGGCCCGCTCGCGTCGGATCTCGTCGTACGCCTGCTCCAGGTCGTCGAGCATCTCGGCGGCGGAGGCGTACCGGTCGGAGAGCTCTTTGCCGAGGGCGCGTCGAAGGATCGGGGCGAGTCGCGAGCGCGCGGAGCGTCGGCCGAGCGGCACCGGTTCTTCCCACAGGTGGGGCGACGCGGCGGGCTCTTCGTCTGGGTACTCGTAGGGCGGGGTGCCATCGAGCATCTCGACGAGCACGAGGCCGAGCGCGTACAGGTCGGTGGGGAACTCGGGTCGGCCGCGCAGCAGCTCGGGCGCGGCGTAGGCGGGCGTGCAGTACACCACGGGCTCGAACGAGCCGTCGGCGTGCACGATATGATCTTCGACGGGGGACCCGCCGCCGAGCACCTTGGCGATGCCGAAGTCGAGCACGCGCGGGACGGGGTGCTTCTCGCCCATCTCGGAGACGAGCATGATGTTCGCCGGCTTCAGGTCGCGGTGGATGATCCCGACCGTGTGGGCCTCGACGAGCGACTTGAGCACGCCGATTCCGACGCGGGCGGTGTCGGCCTGACCGAGCGCACCCTTGGCGTAGATGATGCGGTCGAGCGGCGTGCCCTCGACGTACTCCATCACCAGGTAAGCCATGTTGTCGTCGGCCACGCCGAAGTCGGTGAGGCGTACGGTGTGCCGGTTCCGCAGGCGCGCCAGCAGCTTCGCTTCGTTGCGGAAGCGCGAGAGCGTGTCGTCCGTCAGGTGGGACGGGTGCAGGACCTTGACCGCGACGCGCAGCGAGTCGACCTCGAGGTGGGTCGCCAGATACACCTGTGCGAAACCACCCGCTCCGAGCGGGTAGGAGATCTTGTATCGGCCAGCGATCGCGTCACCCGATGACAGAAAGTCCTCGGGTAGCGGCTCAAGCTCGGTGGGCTCCTCGGATGTCATACTGTTTGCCATCGGCGCATGCGGGGCATCTTACCCGCCCCGAATGCCGAGCGGTAGTTCGCCAACGTTCTGACCCAAAAAAGTGGGGGTTTGGGCGTTGACGGCGCTTCGTAGCGCAGGCATGACGGCGCTGCTGCACGACGGCGGGACCCTCTCTGCCGCTTCGGCCGATCCGAGCCGCGGGCTCTTTCGGGCCTCGGCTGCCGCGCCATACCTTGGCGCGAGAACGCCTCTGCGGCCCGGTCAGCGACGGATTTGGCACGCTCGAATCCCCATCGCGACCGCCAACGCTACCTCCCATCGCTTCGGTGCCATGACACGACTCCATCGATTCGCACTCTCGACCTTGGCCGTCTCGGCAATCGCCGGCTGCGGCGGCGCGACCGTCCCCTGCGACGTCACCGCGCCCGCGCACGTTGAAACCTCGGCCATCGCGGCGAGCTCGGGCCTGTCCGCGCTCAACCTGAACGCGGTCCTGTGGGTGCAGACCTCGGTGGAGTACGCCACGACGACGTTGCAAACGTATCGCCTCGCGTCCGCGCAGCTCGACGCCGGCCTCGCCGACAGCACCTGGCTCGCATCGCCCGAGCAGAGCGGCGACGTGAGCGCGCTGCCGCCCGCCGTGATCATGGACCTCGACGAGACCGTGCTCGACAACAGCCCGTACCAAGCGTGGCTCGTGCAGACCGGCAACACGTTCTCCGACGACAGCTGGACCGCGTGGTGCAACGCCGAGCAAGCCCTCGCCGTGCCCGGAGCGCTCGAATTTGTGCAGGACGCGGTCGACCAAGGCGTCACCGTCTTCTTCATCTCCAACCGCGGCGCCGACGTCGAAGACGCCACCCGCGCGAACCTCGAGGCGCTCGGATTTGGCTTCGCGCTGAGCGCGGATTTCGACAACGTGCTGCTCAAGCGTGAGCTGCCCGAGTGGGGCTCCGACAAGGGCACCCGCCGCATGGTCGTCGGTGAAACCCACCGCATCGTGCTGTCGATCGGCGACAACCTCGGCGACTTCGTCGACGGCTACAAAGTGCCCGTCGAAGACCGCGACCAGATCGTGGCCGACAACGCCGCCGAGTGGGGAACCCGCTGGATCATGCTCCCGAATCCCACGTATGGCTCGTGGGAGCAGACGCTCTACGGCTTCGACTACGGCGCTTCTGCTGCCGATCAGGAAACCATGAAGCGAGACCACCTCAACGCGTGGACTGGCGAGTAGAACCCGCCGCTAAGTCTCTGATGTTCCTGTTGAATCCATCCGTGTGACCATGCGAATTGCGTACCTGACCACCTCCTTCATTCCCTCGCTCGCTGCCAACAGCGTGCAGGTGATGAAGATGGCGCAGGCGTTGGGCCGACTCGGCCACGACGTGACGCTCTTCGCGGCGTATGGCGACCTCGATGAGGCGCCGTTCGCGTTCTACGGGGTGGAGCCCTGCTTTGAGCTCGTGCGATCCAAGCGGCCCAAGGGCGGCAAAGTGGGCGCGGCGCGCTACCTCGCCAGTCAGGTGGCCGCCGTGTGGAAGACCCGCGGCGTGGAATTGTACTACGGCCGTGCTGCGCGTTTGCTGCTGGCGGCCGCGCCGCTGGGCGGTCGGTTGGCGTACGAGGCCCACGCCTTGCCGCGGTCCAAGGCTCGGTTGGCGGTCCAGCGCGCGCTGTTCGCGCTGCCCAACTTTTGGCGTCTCGTCTGCATCAGCGACGCCCTCCGCACGGATTACCTCGAGGCGTTTCCGCAGCTCGACCCCGCGCGTGTGATCGTGGCGCACGACGGCTCGGACCCGATGGACCTGTCGGAGCCGGTCGCCGAAGCCGATTGGCCTGGCCGCCCCGGCGCGCTGCAGGTGGGCTACGTGGGCGGAATCTATCCCGGCCGCGGCGTCGAGACGCTGGTCGCGCTCGCCGAGCGTATGCCCGCCGTGGACTTCCAAATCGTGGGCGGAAACGTCGACGCCGTGGAGCAGTGGACGCACAGCGGCCTGCCCGAAAACGTGCACTTTCATGGGCACCAAGCCCACGGCTCGCTGCGGCACATCTACCCGCGCCTCGACGTGCTGGTCGCGCCGTACAAGGACCGCGTCTCGGTGTACGGTGGCGGCGGTGATATCCGCCGATGGATGTCGCCGCTCAAGGTGTTCGAATACATGTCGACCGGCCGCGCCATCGTGTGCAGCACGGTGCCTGTGTTGCTCGAAGTGCTGCGGCACGATGACAACGCGCTGCTGCTGCCCGGCGAAGACCTCGACGCGTGGCAGACCGCGCTGCAGTCGCTCAGTGACCAGCCCGAACGCCGCCTGCGGCTCGGCGCCTCGGCGCTCAAAGACTTTGAATCCCACTACACGTGGCAGCAACGTGCTGCCGCCGTAATCGCACCTGGAACGGACGCATGAAACTGCCCTCCTTTGTTATCGACCGGATGTTCCGTCTGGCCCGGGCGTGGTCGAACGACGAGCTGCGCAAGGTCGCACCGGTGTTCGGCGGCCGCATCGTCAACGTCTCCGCTTGGAAGGACTCCGACAAGCAGGGAGACACGTACAAGCAGTACTTCTCCGGCGCCGAGAGCTACCACATCACCAACTACAGCGGTGACGCGGGCTTCCAGGGCATCGACGACGAGATCTTCCTCGACCTGACCGGCGAGCTCCCAGACGAGCTCAAGGGCGCCTTCGACGTGGTGTTCAACCACACCACGCTCGAGCACATCTTCGACGTGAACAAGGCGTTCGAGAACATCTGCGCCATGTCGAACGACGTGGTCGTGATCGTGCTCCCGTTCGCGCAGGTGCAGCACGAGAGCGGCACCTGGCAGGACTTCTGGCGCTTTACGCCCAGCTGGGTCCGCACAGCGTTCGACCGCCAGGGCTTCGAGGTCATGTACCTGACGAGCAACAACCAGCGGAACGCGGCCGTCTACGTGTTCGCCGTGGCGAGCCGCAACCCGGACAAGTGGCGCGGAAAGCTGCCCGAAGCCTCCCACGCAGGCATGGCCGCAGGTTGGCTCGGACGCTCGCGCTGGCGCAACGCGGTCAACGCGGTGGTCAACAAGATCGTGCCGTCGTCCAAGTAGACGTCGCCGCTCGTACGCGCGGCCGCAGCGAGCATC
>CBDUJZ010000114.1:0-16826 GCA_965367675.1 uncultured Myxococcales bacterium
AGCGCTGCGAGCGTGGGGAGGGTGCGACGACGCGCAGCAGACGTGGGAGTCGACGGGCGCATTAGGCAGACTTCCGCTTCTCGCCGATGATGTCGAACTTGCTCACGTGGCGACCACGCTCAGCCTTGAGGTGCAGCTTCTTGTTGTACCGCAGCTCGAGCTCGCGCATCGCCGGCGCTTCGTTGCCGCGCAGGATGTTGGCCACGTCACCGTGGAGGGCAACGCGCACGTCGTGCTCGTCCATGTTGGACAGGCGACGGCGAAGCTCGCGCAGGATCTCGTACACCACGGTCTCGGGCGTCGAGACGATGCCGGTGCCGCCACACTCTTTGCACTCTTGGCTGAGGGCCTGCGAGAGGCGCTCACCGGTGCGCTTACGGGTCATCTCCATGATGCCGAATTCGCTGATCCGGCCGAACTTCACGCGTCCGCGGTCGCCCTGAAGGGCTTCCTGGAAGGCGCGCTCGACCATGGCGCGGTTCTTGGCCACTTCCATGTCGATAAAGTCGATGATGATGAGTCCACCGATGCCGCGCAGCTTGAGCTGGTACGCGATCTCGACGGCGGCCTCGACGTTGGTCTGCGTGATGGTCTCTTCGAGGTTGTCGTTGCCGACAAACCGACCGGTGTTCACGTCGATGGACGTCAGCGCCTCGGTCTTCTCGATGATCAGGTAACCGCCGTTGGGCAGGTCGGCGCGGCGGGTGAGCGCGGCCTGGAGCTCGGACTCGATGCCATAGGCGTCGAAGATCGGCTCGCTGCCCACGTACAGCTTCACGCGGCGCGCGAACTGCGGCATCACGCGCTCGACGAAGTCCATGATGCGGTCATATTCGGCGCGCGTGTCGACGACCAGGTCATCGATGTCCTCGGTGGCGAGGTCGCGGGTGGCCTTGAGCACCACGTCGAGGTCCTCGTGCAGCAGCTTGGGCGCCTTGGCCTTGCCGCCCTTCACGACCACGTCGTTCCACAGGTCGATCAGGATGCGCATGTCGCGGCGCAGCAGCTCGCTCGGCACGCCTTCGGAGGCGGTGCGGACGATGAAGCCGCCGCCCTTGGGACGCATCTCTTGGGCGACCTTGCGCAGCCGGCGACGCTCTTTGTCGGAGCGGATCTGGCGCGAAATTCCCAGGTGCTCGACCGTGGGCATGAACACCAGGTGACGGCCGGGGAGCGACACGTGGCAGGTCACGCGGGCGCCCTTGGTGCCCATGGGCTCTTTGACCATCTGCACGATGACGGTCTGGCCTTGCTTGAGCTGGTCCTCGATGGGGGGCACGTCGCGACGACGGCGACGGCCGCCGCTCTTGTCGGTGCCATCGCCCGGGTCCTCGGTGTCGCTGCCGACCTCGACCTGCGCGTGGTCGTTGAACACGTCGGACACGTACAGGAAGGCGGCTTTTTCGAGACCGATGTCGACGAAGGCGGCCTGCATACCGGGAAGCACGCGCAGGACGCGGCCCTTGTATACGTTGCCGACCCCGCCTCGGGCGTTGCGTCGTTCCAGGAAAAAGTCGCGGATGATGCCGCCTTCCAGGACCGCTACGCGGGTCTCCTGGGTGGCGCCGTTGACGACGATGGTGTTGGGCATACGGAGTTACGTCCTGCGGCGCTTGGCCGCGAGACCCCGAATGAACCGATTGCGTGGGCGACCTCGAACTGGAGGGACGGGCCCTCCGCGGAGTCCACCGGCGCGGATCGGCCGGGGCGTCGAGATTTGGGTGATGACGCGCCCAGGTGGACGCGTGGAATGGTTAGAACCTTGGAGGGCGCGAGCGCTCGTCTCCTAAAAGCAACCCTAACACGGGGCCTTAGGACGCGCCAGCCGCGACACGTTTTCGTGACACCACCCGCTCCACTTTGTCGCGCGATTTCAGCCTCCTGCAGCCCACCGCTGCCCAAGCCGATCGCCCTGCGACGCCGCACACCACAGGCCAACGCCCGCACAACCGCGCCCCTACCCCATCAAGCGATGTAGAAATCGCGCATCCGTGGCCGCAGATTTGACCTTCTGCTATCCTGGACCCGCCGACGCCTTCCCCGGCGCCCCACCCCCGCCCAAGTCCCCATGCATCGTCAAATCCTCAGCCACCTCGCACTCGCGGTCACCGCCACCGTCATCGCAGGCTGTTCCTTTGATAGCTCTGCCCTCGACGCCCGGCCCCCATGCGACGCCGACGAGGACTGCGCCATCGGCGTCTGCGTGAGCGGAAGCTGCTTTGAGTCCGAGCCGCTCGATATCGGCAACGACGCCGCGCCCGACGCCGGCGGAGACGCCACCGCGGACACGACCGGAGACGCCGACGTCACCGATGGCGGGAACCCGGACGGCGGCACCGACACCAACCTGGACGGTGGCACCGACACCGACAGCCCCGATACCGACATCCCCGACGGCGCCACCTGCGAGCCCGGCACCACCATCTGCGGCGGCAACACCGTCCTGCGGTGCCAAGACGACGGAGAGTACGCCGAAGACGAAGCCTGCACCGAAGGCCCCTGCCAAGACGGCGCGTGCACCGTCGTAGAGTGCGTACCCGGCCAACTGTCCTGCGTGGGCGAGAGCCTCGTGACCTGTACCGACGACGGCGTCGCCATCGTCGACGCACTCTGCTCCGCCTCCGAAGCCTTCTGCGACCCCGTGCCCGAGCCCCACTGCGAGCCCCGTGTGTGCACGCCCGACGCGCTCCAGTGCGGCGACGCCAACGACGTGGAAGTGTGCGACGAGCGCGGCGAACGCTGGCGGTTCCAAGTGAGCTGCGAGGACGACGAGCTGTGCGCCGATGGCGAGTGCATCCCGCTCGTCTGCACCCCCGAAACGCAGCGCTGCGTCGGCCCATTCGTGTACGCCACGTGCAACGAAGACGGCCAATCCTCCACCGTGACGCCGTGCGACGACGGCACCTACTGCCAGACCACCGACGGCGTCTCCAGCTGCCTGCCGCAGGTCTGCGAGCCCAACTCTCGACGCTGCACCGACGACTTCCGCACCGCTGAAATCTGCGACGAGCGCGGCACCGGATACGTGGTGTCCATCGACTGCGAGGCCGGCGAAGTGTGCCAGGAAGGCATCTGCGGCGCGCAGGTGTGCGAGCCCAGCACCACCGCCTGCGACGGCGACTTCTCCTACCTGGAATGCGACGCGACCGGCACCGGCGGCACCCGCGTGTTCTGCGACGCCGGCCTGTACTGCAACGACGCCGCGGACGCCGACCCCGACGCCCTCTGCGTCCCCCAACTGTGCGCGCCCGGAAGCCGCGTATGCGAGGCCGCCACGCTCATCGCCATCTGCGCCCAGAACGGCAGCGACTACGACGACAACGCCCTCTGCGGCGAAGGCACCGCCTGCCTGGACGGCGAGTGCACCTCCACGGTGTGCTCCCCGCGCGACTTCCGCTGCCCCACGTTGGGCGTGTCCGAAGTGTGCAACGACTCCGGCACCGCCTGGGATGAGATCCCGTGCGGCGATGCCACCTTCTGCAGCGTCTCCGACTCCGCCTGCATCCCGCAGGTGTGCGAGCCCGGCGTGACCGAGTGCACCGACGGCGACAGGTTTGTCTGCGACGACTTTGGGTCCGGCACCGAGCTGCTCGAGGTCTGCGAATTCAGCTGCGACGAGGGCGAATGCCAGCCCAACGTGTGCGGCGACGGCGTGGTGTCCACCGAAGACGGCGAGACCTGCGACGACGGAAACGACGACCTCTGCGATGGCTGCGAGGCCTGCCAGCTCCAAACCGCCATCGCGATTACGTCGACCACCGCGACCATCAGCACCGCCGCGTACCAGCCCGCCCAAACCGACCTGACGCTCGAAGCGTGGGCCAACGTGACCACCGAGTCTGGCGCCCTGTTCGGGCTCGGCGAGCGCACCGGCGAGGACCACGTGTGGGTCGGCGTTGTGGGCGGCATGGTGATGGCCGAGGTCTCCATGGCCGCAGACGCCATCGTACGGGTCACCGGTTCGACCCGCGTCACCGGCACCGGCTGGCACCACATCGCGGTCGAGCGCTTCGACATCTGGGGCCTCGCGATCTTTATCGACGGCGAGCTCGACGGCCTCGTTCATACGCCGCTCTCGTCGTCGTCCATCAACGTGGAAGCCCAAATCTGGGTGGGCTCCGAGGGGACGACCACCGGCGCGAACGCGACGCTCGACGGCCTGCGCTTGTCAGACATGCGGCGCTACACCACGCGCTTCACGCCGGCGCGCGTGCTCACCTCCGATAGCAACACCGCCGCGCTCTACCAGTTCAACGGCGCGGGAGTCTCCAACGGCATCGACGCCTCCGGAAACGGCCGAAACCTGCTGTTCAGTAACGCCGCGCGCCTGCCGGACGCCTGCTACGGCGCCGACGCTGACGCCCGCGACTGCGGTGACGGAGAGCAAGCGAGCTGGGAGGAGTGCGACGACGGCAACGCCACCGACCGCGACGGCTGCTCCACCTGCACCACCGACGTGTGCGCCAGCGACGAAGTCCGCGGCCCCGACGACCAGTGCTACTGGTTCCGCGGCAGCAACGACTGGCCGGACCACCGCGACAACTGCGACAACCGAACCAACTCAGGCCTGGTGACCATCAACAACGCCACGGAGAACGACTGGGTAGCGTTCTTCCTCGACCTGACCGAACCCGTCTGGATCGGTCTGCATGACCGGTACTACTCCCGCGACGAGGGCAACTATCGCTGGGACCGCGGCAGCTCCAGCTACCGAAGCTGGAACACCGGCGAGCCCAACAACTCGGGCGCTTCGGCGATCAACGTGGGCGAAGACTGCGTCAATATGCTGGGTAGCAGCGCCGGCGCAGGTGCAAGCTACTGGAACGACTCCGACTGCGAGCGCGAAATGCCCGCGATCTGCGAGCGTACGCCGTAGCAAACGGCAGCGCGGACGGCAGCGCGGACGGCACTCGGCCGAACGCCGCGCCCGAACCGCTGCTACATCGGGCCCAGCGGCCGATCGCCCTCATCCGGAGGCGGCGGGCCGTCCGGGTTCGGGTTGGTGAACAGCGTGTACGGCGCGTGGAAGTTCAGCTCCACCTTGCCCGTCGGACCGGAGCGGTGCTTCGCGATGAGCACCTCGGTGAGCGACGTGCCGTCACCGGAGCGCACCGGTTGGTCGGGCGGCGGGCCGGCGCCCGGCGGCATCATGGGCGCATCGCCAGGAGCGTTGCCCTTCATCTGCTCGTAGTAGTCGTCACGATACAGGAACGTGATGATGTCGGCGTCCTGCTCGATAGCGCCAGACTCACGAAGGTCGGACAGCATCGGGCGCTTGTCGGTACGCGATTCAACGCCACGGTTGAGCTGCGAGAGGGCGATGACAGGCACCGCCAGCTCCTTCGCTAACGCCTTGAGGTTACGCGAGATTTCGGAGATCTGCTGCTCGCGACTGGCGTTCTTTCCAACGGCCGAGGCCGTCATCAGCTGCAGGTAGTCGACCATGATGATGCCGATGTCGTGCTCGTGCTTGAGCTGCCGACATTTCCGCATCATCTCGGCGATCGGGAGGGCCGGCGTGTCATCGATGAAGATGGGCAGCTCTTTGAGCGAGACCACACCATTCCAGAGACGGTTCCACACCTTGTCGTCCAGATCGCCGGTACGGATTTTCTCCATCGGCACGCGCGCCTCGGCGCACCACAGACGCGTGGCGAGCTGCTCCTTCGACATCTCCAAGCTGAAGATGACGCCGGGGGTCGACTTGCGCTTATCCTTGGCCGCGTTGACGAGCATGTTGAGCGCGAACGCCGTCTTACCCATACCGGGGCGGGCGGCGAGGATGATCAGGTCACTGGGCTGCCAACCGGCGGTCTTCTTGTCGAGCCCGTGGAAGCCGGTGGGGACGCCGGTGACCGCGTGCCGCGTCTTCTGACTCGACAGCTTCTCGGCCATGCTCACGGCGGGCGCGAGCGCGTCGGCGATGTGCACGGTCTTGGTGCCCATGCCGCCGGTCGAGAGGCCGAGCGCGCCCTGGGCGACGTCATCGATAAAGGTGGCGATGTCCTCAAGCTCGCCGCGCGACTCTTGGGCGATCTTGAGCGCAAACTCCAACACCGACCGCTGGAGTGCCTTCTCCTTCACGATGGCGGCGTAGTGTTTGACGTTGGCGGCGGTCGGCACGGAGCTCGACAGCTGCACCAAGTAGGCACCACCGCCGGCGGCCTCGAGCAGGTCGAGCTCGCGCAGCTTCTTGAGCACCAGCACCGAGTCGAGGGGTGTCGACTTGTTGTCGGCGGCGAGCATCGCGCGGAAAATGCAGCGATGGCTCTCCATGAAGAAGTCTTCGGGCGTCAGCGAGTTGCCCACGTCCTGCATGGCGCGGGGCTCGAGCAGCAGCGAGCCCAGCACGGCGCGCTCGGCGCCGGGATCGTGGGGCTGACCTTGGCCGGTTCCAGCCGGTGGGGGCGGCCGATCGCCGCCACCTTTGCCACCACTGTTACCGCCGCCTGACTTGAAGTTTCGTTCGTTCATCGCGTGGATTCTACACGAAAAGGGACAGGCTGAACCCTAAAGGTCCAGCCCATCTTTAAAGCCGGAGATCTCGGCATGCGAGATCCGGTGGATTCGCTCGGCGTCGGGCCTACTGGCCGCGGACGTTGAGGACTTCGATCGAGTCGAGGATCGCGACCATCTCGGTGGAGTGCAGGTCGTAGCGGTCGCCGGGGACGAAGAGCGTGAACATGGTCGGTTGACCGGGCAGCTCAAGCGCCTGGGCGATGATGTACTGGGGGACCGGGTCGCCGCGCAGGTGCGCGTCCGCCTCGGTGCGGTATCCCGGGATGCCGTTGAACGTGCGGGCTTGCGAGGCGTCGGGCACAATGCGGACCTGGTCGAAGCCGATGGTCTCGGTCACGTTGCCGAAGCTGGAGTCCACGAGCTGAATCGACTCGCTGTTGGCGACGACGAGGCGGAGGCCGGTCTCGGCGGGGCCGACGAACGACACGGAGTCGTCGCTGGTGCCCAGGCCGGCGGGGCCTTCATCGCCGGCGTCGGCGCGGCTCCAACCCTCGGGCAGCGTGAAGCGCACGTTGAACTTGGGCGACGTGTACACGCCGTCCACGAAGGTGTCCGCGGCGACCTCGCCGTCGGCCGGTGCAGCCTCGGTGGGGGCGCTGGTCGGGTCCGCGGCCGGAGCGGCTTCGCCGGAGGGCGCGGCCTCAGGTGCGGCGGCTTCGCCTTCAGGCGTCGGCGTCTCCGCCGGCGTCTCGGCGGGCGTCTCAGCAGGCGTCTGGCAAGCGGTTCCGGCCATGGAGGCGGCGGCCATCAGGCCCACAAAGATAGCAACTCGGGTTCCACGCATGGGACTTCCTGGAGATCGACGAGGAGAGGAGTAGGCCGCGATGGTACGAAGCGAAGCCCTAGAAAGTCAACGAGCGCCGACGCCCTACCCCCGCAGCGCCGCCCACGAAGCGCGGCGCTAGGGCATCTGCTCGTAGCCGAAGATCGCGCGCGGGCTGTGGGTTCCGTACAGGCCGTTGAGGATCTCGAAGTCCGACAGCGTGACCTCTGACGGGTGCGATTTTCCGGTCGCGTACGTGAGCCACATGATCTCTTTGCGCAGCTGCACCAGGTAGTTCGCGAGCCGGGCCGATTTGTCTGCCGGGTCGAGCCCGCGCATGAGCCACTTGTTCTGGGTGGCCACGCCCGTGGGACAGCGCCCGGTGTGACACACCTGCGCTTGGATGCAGCCGATCGACAGCATCGCCTCGCGCGCCACGCCGACCATGTCGCAGCCGAGCGCCATGGCGAAGAGCGCCTGCACGGGGAACCCGAGTCGCCCGGTGCCCAGGAACACGATGTCGTCCGTGATACCGCGCGCGTGGAAGTGCTTGTAAACGCGCGAGAATCCGGTCTTAAACGGCAGCGAAACGTGGTCAGCGAACACCAAAGGCGCAGCGCCGGTTCCGCCCTCACCGCCGTCGATGGCGATGAAGTCCACGCCGCGGTCGCCGACCTCCATGAGCCGCGCCAGCTCGACCCAGAAGGCGTCCTCTCCAACGGCCGATTTGATGCCCACGGGCAGGCCGGTCGCGTCGGCGATGCTCTCCACGAAGTCGAGCAGCTGGTCGGGCCCCTTGAACGCGGTGTGGTACGCGGGGCTGATCACGTCCTTACCCACCGGAACGCCGCGAATCTCGGCGATCTCGGGGGTGACCTTGGCGCCGGGTAGCACGCCACCGCGGCCGGGTTTGGCGCCCTGGCTGAGCTTGATCTCAATGGCGCGGACGTTGTGCCTGGCGGCCCGCTCTTTGACGCGCTCCAAGCTGAACTTTCCGTCGTCATCGCGGGCGCCGAAGTAGCCGGTGCCGAGCTGCCAGATCAGGTCGCCGCCGTTGTCGTGATAGCGCGCGATGCCGCCCTCGCCGGTGTTGTGCAGCCCACCCGCGATGCCCACGCCGGTGTTGATCGCGGTGACGGCGGCCGAGGACAGCGAGCCGAAGCTCATGGCGGACACGTAAAACGGCGACTCGGGGCGGAACGCTTTGGGCCGTTGACGCGCGCCACCTAGGATTTTGGCGCACGGAATCGGGTACTTGGGATCGTAGTCCGCTTCGCCTTTGAGCGGCTCGTGGGCTGGCTCTGCGGCGTGCTTAACGATCAGGTAATTGGAGGGATTATCCAAGTCGTTATCGGTGCCGAAACCGGAGTAGTTATTAACCTGCTTGGAGGACGAATAGACCCACGCCCGCTGGTCGCGAGAGAACGGCCGCTCAGCGTCGTTCGACGTAACGATGTACTGACGCAGCTCCGGGCCCACGGACTCGAGCAGGTACCGGAAGTGCCCGATAATCGGGAAGTTCTTGAGGATCGCGTGCTTGCGTTGCGTCAGGTCGTAGACCGCGACAACCACCAACAACGCGCCGATCGCACCGAAGACGTACCACATCTGGCCACTCACAATTTCGAGTTCACATGCGCGTAAAGCTGCGACGCGCGACGGGTTCAGAACACCACAAAGGGGGGGCGGCGGCCAGCTTCGCGAGGGCAAACACGGGAGATCACAGCCGAACGACGCGCGTTCTTAGCAGCGGACGGAACTCTGCGAGCGGTGGCCGGTCCAACCTGTCCCCGGCGTGTTCGCGCCACTCCTCGTTCGACGACCCGCAGCTCACCGAGCTCGCGGCGCTGGTGACGCAGGCCCGTTCGATTCGCGACTAGGCCCGCGGAACCGTGAGAACACTGGTGTTCTCGCATTTGAGCGCTCTAAGTTAGACCCAAATGGGGGCCCCTGCGTTTGAAGTGCGGTCTAACCCATCCCCGGCGCCCCGAGCGCCACTCCCGCATCGGAGCACGCCATGTCACCGTCCAGCTTCAAGCACCTCGTCACCGCCGCCCTCGCCGCTGCCGCCCTCGCCAGCTGCACCGCCAACGCGCCCGACGACGCCGTTCAAACCTCGGGCGAGATCCAAGCCCGCGAACCGAACCAAGCACCCAGCGCGGACGACGAGCGACCCACCGAGGTAGCGCGCGACAACGCGGCCACGACAGCCGTCACGGAGGGGGCCGAAGAAGTTGAGCGGGAGGCGTCCAACCCCGGATACGTGGGCCGTGCCAGCGCCGGCGACGGCGCTCCGGAAGCGGACCAGATGGCCCCCGAGCCCGAGGCGGCGGCCGTGCCATCGCCGGTGACAACGCGGCGGGTACGCGAGGCACGCCCGGCCAGCCCGCGAACGAACCTCGGCGGCAACTTGGGCGTCGGCGCGATCGCCGGTTCCGGAGGAGGCCGAGCCGCGGTTAACGTACCGACGAGCCAGATCCACGTCACACCGCCAACCGGCGACCCGCAGGCCGCCGAGAACTTCGAAGACTACGGCGAAAACGACTGGACGCAGGCGTCGGTCGACAACCTGGAGACGTTCTCCATCGACGTCGACGCTGCCAGCTACGCCATCGCGCGCCGCGACCTCAACAGCGCGCGACTGCCCAACCCCGCGTCGGTTCGCGTGGAAGAGTTCGTGAACGCGTTCGACTACGGGTACGAGGGCCCCGGCGACACCGACACGCCCTTCGCCGTGCACCTTGAGGCCGCGCCGTCGGAGTTCGGCGAAGGCCTGCAGTTGCTCCGCGTGGGCATCCAAGGGTTCGAGACCGACCCCGCCGACCGCGCACCCGCCAACCTGGTGTTCTTGGTCGACACCTCGGGCTCCATGCGTTCAGCCGACAAGCTCGGCTTGGTCAAATACGCGCTCGGCGCCCTGCTCCAGTCGCTGGGCCCCGACGACACGCTCTCGATCGTCTCGTACGGCGGCCGCGCGCAGGTCATCCTTCCGACCACCCGCGTAGAAGACCGGGCGTCCATCTTGGAGGCCATCAACAGCCTGCAAGCGGGCGGCGGGACCAACGGCGCGGAGGGCATTCGCACCGCCTACGAGGTGGCCCAACAGTCGCTGCGACCGGGTGGAACCAACCGCGTGATCTGGTGCTCCGACGGCGACCTGAACGTGGGCATGACCGGCGACGATCTGCTTGAATTCATTGAGGAAAACGGGCGCCAAGGCGTGGCGTTGACCACCCTCGGCTTTGGCCGCGGAAACCTGAACGACCGCGACCTGGAGCGCTTCGCCAACCGCGGCGACGGCAACTACTACTACATCGACGACCGCAACGAGGCCCTGCGCGTGCTCGGCGAGGAGGTGATGAGCACGCTCGAGATCATCGCCCGCGACGTGAAGATTCAGGTCGAGATGAACGCCGAGGCCGTCGAGTCGTACCGCCTGATCGGCTACGAAAACCGCGCCGTAGCGGACCAAGACTTCCGCAACGACGCCGTCGACGCGGGCGAGATCGGCTCCGGCCACAGCGTGACCGCGCTGCTCGAGATTCGGCTCAACAACGACGCCCGCATCGCGCCCGACCCGGAGCGACTCGCCACCGTCCGCGTGCGCTACGAGCTGCCCAACGAAGAGGGCGAGGGCCGCGAAGTGGAGCAGCCGATCTTCACCAACCAGATCGCGCCGTCGTTCGAGGCCGCCAGCCCCGCGTTCCGCCAAGCGGCCGCCATCGCGGAGTTCGCCGAGATCCTGCGCCACGCCGAGAACACGGCGTCGGACTTTGATTCCGTGCTCGCGGCGATCGAGGGGCTCTACACCTCCGACGACCTGCAGCTCACGGAGTTCGCAGCGCTGGTCACGCAGGCCCGCTCGATCCGCAACTAGGCGCGAAACTCAACGCTGCCCCGTTGTTGCCGCTGTGCTACGCAGACGCTGAGTCCTCTAAGCTCGGATCGCGTATGAACTGGAGCGACATCGCGTCTGCGGCGGCCACGCTGCTGCTCATCATGGACCCGCTCGGCAACGTGCCGGTGTTCAACTCGGTGCTGTCCAAGGTCGCCCCCGAACGGCGGCCCAAGGTGGTCGCGCGCGAGCTCGTCATCGCGCTCGTCATCCTGCTCGGCTTCCTGCTGACCGGCAACGTGGTGCTGTCCTTCCTGGGGCTCGAGCAACCGTCGCTGAACATCGCCGGCGGCGTGCTGTTGTTCATCATCTCGCTGCGCATGATTTTCCCCGGCCTATCGGACTCGGTGGAGGACGACAGTGACGAGGAGCCGTTCATCGTGCCGCTGGCCATGCCGCTCATCGCCGGTCCGTCGGCCATCGCCGTGCTGCTGCTGCTGCGGTCCAACCAGCCGGGGCAAATCCTCGACTGGGTGGTGGCGTTGTTCTTGGCGTGGCTCGCGACAACGGTCATCCTGATCGCCTCCCCCAAAGTACTGTCCGTCATCGGCGAGCACGGCGCCCGCGCCATGGAACGCCTGATGGGAATGATCCTCATCATTCTGTCCACCCAAATGCTGCTCAACGGCGTCCGCAGTTTCGTGGAGTCCCTCTGACGCAGCGCACAACCGGAGCCAGCATGTCGTACAAACCGTCCGGGTATTCCTCCGCTGCGCCCTACCTCGTCGTCCACGACGCCCAGGCGATGATCGGCTTCCTCGGCGCTGTGTTCGACGCCGAGCCGCTGCGCATCATCCCGCGCTCCGAGGGCATGATCATGCACGGCGAAGTGCGCATCGACGACACCGTCATTATGTTCGCTGACGGCTTCGAAGGCTGGCCGCCCATCCAGAGTCACGTGCACGTATACGTGCCCGATGTGGACGCCACTTACGCCAAAGCGCTCGCCGCGGGAGCACAGAGCGTGCAGGCGCCAGAGCAGAAGAACGACGCCGATAAACGGGGCGGATTTCAGGACGCCAGCGGCATCACGTGGTGGGTGGCGACACAACTGGATTAGCCGGCCCGATTCAGCGGGCAGAACCGGTCGAAAGCACCGCCGTAACCGGCTGTTTTCAAAGCGCTTTTACAATCAACCAAGCACCGCTCGATTTCGCTTGCGCCCTCGGCCTAGCGAGCGCAAAACGCGCGCCGCTCGTGGGCGTGTGCCCGCGGCAAAGCAACCACTCGGAGCCCTTCAATGCGGATCGCGTTCTCACACAATCTTCGTACCCTTCCGACCGTTGAGCAGGCTGAGTTTGACTCGCCCGAAACCATCGATGCGCTGAGCGCAGCGTTGGAACGTTTGGGGCACGAAGTGTTCCGTGTGGATGTCACCGCGCCGCTGCCCGATGTGGTCGCGCGGCTGCGTGATATCGCGCCGGACTTGGTGTTCAACACCGCCGAGGGAACCCGCGGCCCGCACCGTGAAGCGCTCTACCCCGCCGTGTTCGAAGAGCTCGGTTTTGCGTACACCGGCTCCACGCCGCACGTGTGCGTGGTGACGCTCGACAAGGCGCTGACCAAGCGCGTGGTCGCCGACGCGGGCGTGCCCGTTCCGGCCGGATTTGTGGTCACGGCCCACGCGCCGCTGCCCGCCGACGTGCCGCTGCCGGCGTTCGCGAAGCCCAACTTTGAGGGCAGCTCCAAGGGTGTCACCGCCAAGTCGCTGTGCCGCACCCGCGCCGAGCTCGACGCCCGCGTGGCCGAGCTGCTCGCCGACTACCCCGACGGCGTGCTGGTCGAGGAGTTCGTCGAAGGCATCGACGTGGTCGTGCCCTATCTGAACGGCGCCTGCCCGGCCTTTGAGGACGCGCTCTCGCCGAGCAGCTACGAGTTCGGCACCGACACCGGCGGCATCTACGATTACGCCGCCAAAAACGAGGACTACGACGCCGTTCAGGTCGTCACGCCCGCCGCCGTGCCGGTCAAAGTGCAGCACGAGCTGCGCCGCCTCGCCGCCATCGCGTTCCGCGCCCTGCAGGTCCGCGACCTGGCCCGTATCGACTTCCGCGTGCGCCCGGACGGCTCAGCCGTGTTCCTCGAGGTCAACGCGCTGCCGAGCCTTGAGCCCGGCGCGTCGATCTACGAGGCCGCCGCGATCGAGGGCATGACCCAGGTCGAGGACGTGCTCGCCCGCGTAATCGCCTCCGCCAGCGTGCGGATTCCCAAGCGCGTGCCCACCCCGCCCCGCCGCGGCCCGGTGCGCGTGGGCCTCGTATACAACCTCAAGCGCGACGCCACCGACGAATCGCAAGCGGAGTTCGACAGCCAGAAGACCATCGACGCGTTGGCCGACGCCATCGCCTCGCACGGCCACGAGGTGGTGCGTGTCGAGGCCGGCCCCGACCTGGCGCGCCGCCTGGAGTCCTCAGAGTCCGAGCGGGCGTTCGACCTCGCGTTCAACATCGCCGAGGGATTCCGAGGACGCGGCCGCGAATCACTGGTGCCGGCGCTGCTCGAGCTGCACCGCATTCCGTACACCGGCAGCGACGCCGCCACGCTCGCGGTGACGCTCGACAAGGGCGTGGCCAAGCGCGTGGTCTCGAGCGCTGGCGTGCCCACGGCGCCCTTCTTGGTGACCCGCAACGGCCGCAAAGCGCTGGCGCCGGGCATGGACTTCCCGCTCATGGTCAAGCCGGTCGCCGAGGGTAGCTCCAAGGGCATCCGCGCCAAGAGCGTGGTACACAACCGGGCCGAGCTCATCGAGGCCGTGCGCGAGAACGTCGAGATGTACGGCCAGCCGGCGCTGGTCGAGGCGTTCCTGCCCGGCCGCGAGTTCACGATCGGCGTGCTCGGCGAGCACCGACTGCGCGTGCTCCCGCCGCTTGAGGTGGTGTTCACCAGCGACTCCGCCACCCCGATCTACGGCTACGACGAGAAGAAGAACGACACCGGCTACCGCGTGGAGTGCCCCGCGCAGGTGGACGCCGAGCTGGCCGCCGAGCTGGAGCGCGTCGCGAAAACCTGTTTCGAAACGCTGGGTTGCCGCGACGTGGCCCGCATCGATGTGCGTCTCGACGCCGCGGGCCGCGTGAACTTCATCGAGTGCAACCCGCTGCCCGGCCTCACCCCCGGCTGGTCGGACCTGTGCATGATCGGCCTCGGCGCCGGCATGCCGTACGAAGAGCTCGTGGGCGCGATCCTGCGCCCCGGCGTCCGACGCTTGCGTGACGCTCGGCGGCGCGCGCGACAGGCCCAAGCCATCGCCGACGAGGTGGGACGATGAAGCGACTCCGCGAACACGGCGTCCGTATCGGCACCTTCGAACCCGGCCCGCTCAACGCGATCACCGACGTCGAGGGCGTCCGCGTGGGGCACACGACACTCATCGAGGAGACCGCGAGCGGCCGCGTGGTGCGCACCGGCGTGACCGCCATCCTCCCGCGATCAGGCGATATTTTCCACGAGCGACTGCCGGCGGGACAGTTCGTGCTCAACGGCGCCGGCGAGATGACCGGGCTCATCCAGGTGGCCGAATGGGGCCTGCTTGAGACCCCGATTCTGCTCACCAACACCATGTCGGTGGGCGCGGTGAGCGCCGCGGTGGTCGACCACATGCAGCGCTCAAACCCCGGCATCGGCCGCGAGCACGACGTGATCATTCCCGTGGTGGGCGAGTGCGACGACTCGTTCCTCAACGACGTGTCGGGGCCCACGATCACGCGCGAGCATGTGTGGGCGGCGCTCGACAATGCGCAGCCTGGCCCGGTGCAAGAGGGCAGCGTGGGCGCAGGCACCGGTATGATCACCGGCGACCTGAACGCCGGCATCGGCACCGCCTCGCGCAAAGTTCCGTTCGGCGACAGCCCCTGGACGCTCGGCGTGCTCGTGCTGTCGAACGTGGGGCGGCTCGAGGACCTGCGCCTGGATGGGCTCCCGGTGGGTCGCGTGCTGTCGCCGCTCGTCTCGCGCGAGGAGCGGCGGCGCTCGCTGTACGGCAGCATCGTGGTGGTGCTGGCGACCGACGCGCCGGTGTCGTCCAAGCAGCTCGACCGCCTGTGCAAGCGAGCGGCGCTCGGCGTCGGTCGCGTGGGTTCGTACGCCGCGCACGGCTCGGGCGAGATCATGCTCGGCTTCAGCACCGCGAACACGCACCCGCGCGTGGCCGAGAAGCCCCACATGGTGTCCACGGTGTCCGACACCACGCTCGACCCGCTCTACGCCGCCACGATCGAGTGCACCGAAGAAGCGGTGTGGAACGCCATCGCCGCGTCGGGCCCCATGTCTGGGCGTGACGGCAACACAGTTCCAGGCGCGCCGATGGAGAAAATGGCCGACCTCTGGCGGGCGCGCGAAGCACTGTTAAATCAGTAGGTTAACGGCGTTCCACACGCACCAACACGGTCCCCTTGCGGCCATGTTGCCTCACTCACAAACGACCCGCGATGCTCCAGCGCCGCGGGTCGTTTGCGTTCTCGGTACGCCTCCCCGACCGTCCCCGAGTTTCGCCGCTCAGCCGCGCTCACGTGGAGGTGAGAGCGAACTTAACAAAACCAAACAAACCAACTTTCGACAATAAATACAAAGGCTTACAAAACACTATTCCGCAAACGAGAACACGCAGCCAAGCGCGTAGGAATGATATCGGAGTCGCCACTCATTTATCTTACGTGGCCCACACGACGGACCACGCACCAACCGCGGCGGACCGATTCCAGGCTGTCGCAAACGACTCAAAGGACCTCCATGGCACATCACCCCAAGCTCACCTTCTCCGCCTTCGCCGCCGCCGCCCTAATGGCGTTCCCCCTCGCCGTACAAGCCCAAGAGGCGCCGTCCCAGGACTGCGCCGGCGGCGGCAGCGCCCATCACGGCCCCCGCGGCGGTGGTGAACAGCACGCAGAACGTTTCCAAGCCGCCGACGCGGACGGCGACGGCGCCCTCAGCCTCGACGAGTTCCTGAGCCTGCGCAGCCCCCTCGCCTCGGCCGACGCGGACGCCGACGGCTACGTCACCGCGGACGAGATGGAGGCACAGCGCGAGGCGATGCGCGCCCAACGCGACGCCATGCGCGAGCAGTTCCAAGCGCAGCGCGAAGCCAACGGCGACAGCACCGAGCGTGGCGAACGACCCGAGCGCGGAGAGCGTGGAGAGCGTGGAGAGCGTGGAGAGCGCCCCGGCCACGACCCGTCGCAGATGCTCGCCCGACTCGACACCGACGGTGACGGCCGCGCCTCCACCGACGAGATCGAGTCCGCCCAAGCCCTGCAGTTCGAGCGCCTCGACGCCGACAGCGACGGCATCGTGACCCAAGACGAGCTCCGCGCTGGTCACCACGGTCGCCGCGGCCGTCGCTAGCCGCCCAACTTCGCCCTACCGACTGACGACGGTCGTGTGGTCCTCACCGTAACCCGCAGCGCCTAGGTGCTGCGCCGGGGGCCCCACGGCCGCCGCCTCGTTTTTGGGGGTCGAGGCGGAGGTGCCAAGGCCCGGTCGGGCGAAGCATTGAGTGGATTGGAACCTGTCCCTCGACAAGCTCGGGATGATTTTGGTGGGGGGATAACCCCACACTTGGGTGGAGCGCTACGCGGCCGTGCAACTCCCTGCGTCTACGCTCCCGTGCAGGCCGCTAGCCGTTACGCTCCCGTGCAGGCCGCTAGCCGTTAC
>CBDUJZ010000115.1:0-16783 GCA_965367675.1 uncultured Myxococcales bacterium
AGGTACAGCTGGAACGGGCGGAACCGGCGGCGGAGCGTCCATCGGCAATCTACTCACCGACTCGACCGTCAACTTGGAGTTCACCACCGTACGCTCGTCCAACGGCGGCAACGGCGGTCGCGGCGGCGACGGCGGAGCCGGCGGTTCCGGTGGCGACGGCGGAGCCGGAGGCTCGAACAGCAGCGGCTCCGACGGCGACGGAGGCACCGGTGGCCGCGGTGGTGACGGCGGCGCAGGCGGCTGCGGCGGCGGCGGCGGCGGCGGCCCCTCCATCGCGATCTGGGGCAGCGGCGGCGCCAGCTCGGCCGTAGTGCGCGGCACCAGCGTGTCGCTCCTCAACGGCAGCGGCGGCTCCGGCGGAAGCTCCTGCGGAAGCTCCGGCGCCAACGGCGTGTCCGGCAGCAGCCGCGACGTCTCCCTCCGCTAAGCGAAACCGTACGCGGCGGGTCGTGGGCCACCAGCCCGCGACCCGACGCCGTGCCCTCTGGCGTTCTCCCGCACCCGTCACTACAGGTGCGGGCCACTACGCCACCGGCCAACGCGATGTCCATCGCACGCTGGCCACGACACCGAGAGTCACCATGAGCGAGTACGGTCCTAAGCGAGAACTCCTCGAGGCAGTCCACACCTTCCCTGGCCCCTACACGGTCAAGGCGATCGGTCCCCACACCGAGACGTTCGTGAACGCCATCCGTGCCGCCGCGACCGCCGCACACACCGGCGACGACGAGATCGAGTTGACCGCCCGCGCGAGCGGCAAGGGCAACCACATCGCCGTCACCGCCACCATCGTAGCGGAGACCTCAGACGCGGTGTTCGTGCTCTACGCCGAGCTCAAGAACGTCGAGAACCTGCGGATGCTGCTCTAGCAGACGCCCTACGCGGGCGCGTACCGCCGATTTCCCATCGGGAGCGCGACCTTCTCGGTCCGGAACGCCCGCTTGGTCTTCGCCGTCACATCGGACGCGAACTTGGACTCGAACCGCGCGTCCATCACGTAGGCCTTCACGCGGATTCGCGTGGCGAGCTCCTCGCCGATCACAGCCTCGCCGACCAGCACGGTCACCGGCTTGTTCAGGTACACGTACTTGGACGTCACCGTCGCTTCGCGCGCGAGCTGCATGGCCGTGTCGAAGTCGGCGTCGAGCGCGATATGGAAGTCGACGACGACCATCATATCGAGCGCGCCAGCGTTGCTGGACGCCACCGCGTCGGTCAGAAACTTGTTGGTCGGGATCGATACCAAGTTGTCGTCCAGCGTGACCACGCGCACCGACCGCAGGCCGATCTCCTGCACCTCACCGTACGTGCCACCAAACGCGATGCGATCGCCCACCTGGAACGGCTGGTCGATCAGGATCAAGATGCCCGAGATCAGTGACGCGGCAGTGTCTTTGAACGCGAAACCGACCGTCACCGCGAGGGTACCGCCGAGGGCCAGCATGGCCTCGTCGGACAGATTGAACACGTTCGTGATCACCAGCGCGGCGGCGGCCAGGAAGATGCCAAAGCGCGCGATGCTCGCGACTCGCTTGAGCGCCAGCCGACGGCGTGCCGAGCCCTCGCCCCAGCGGTCTAGCAGCCGCGTGAGGAACTTCGAGAACGCCAGCGCGACGATGATGATGAGAACACCCACCACGATCTTATCCGGGCGCACCAACTGCACGACTGTGCCGACATCGACATCCATGATTCGCTCCGGTTAGGTCAGGTGAAGGAAGTTCTCTTCGCGGAGCCGATTGACGACCACGAAGTACATGTGGGTGGCGATGCGAACGCGGTCGCCCTCGCAGGACTGAACATAGCCCTTTTCGCGCAGCAGGTTGACGGTCACCGCACCCGACTTCGTGGGCACATCGAGGGTCTGCGACAGCTCCGCCACGCTCAGCGCGCGGTGCTGCACCAGCGCGGTGAGCGCGAACAGATACTCGTCGCTCATCGCTTTGATGCCCTTCGCGTCGGGCCGCGCGAACAACGTCACGTACACCTCGCCGCTCGGCTCTTTGATCAAGCTCTGCAGCCAGAAATACAGCGCCACGCGCAGGTTACCGCGCGAGTACTCAGCGAGCAGGCGATAGTATCCGCCAGCCGTCTTCACGAGCTCGTAATACTGGGTGTCCGACGTGCCGTCGCCGACCAAGCGGTCGAAGTTCGGGTGCACTCCTACCACCTTGTTCCGAGCCTCGATCATCTCCTGCAGACGCTCGGGCGTGAACGGCTTGAGCGGCACAATCTCGTGGAAATAGCCCTTCCGATCGCGAACGCGATGCAGGTACGTCCATGGGTGGCGGTCGAACGTGAGCACCCAGAACACGCGGCGGTTCGAGAGCGCGCAGATGTCCAAGAACTCATCAACGCCAGCGAACCCGCCGACCACGCGAAGGAACAAGTTCTCGCATTGGTCCACCACCACCGCGCACGGCTCACGCTCGGCCAACGCCGCGAGGATCGCGTCCCGCTCCAGCGCGCACTCCAGCGAAAACGTGGTGCGCATCCAAGCGAGCACGGCCTCCGCCGTCAGCAGCTTGTCGACCACCGCCACGCGCAGCACCTCGCGCGTGACGACCGGCTCTGCGCTGGCATCGTTGGCTTGGCCCTTGGCGCCACCATTGGCGGCGACCTTCTTGTCCGGGACCACGGCAGTCGCCGTCGCCTCGGTGTCCGCGGCCTCATCCCCACCGCCGGCCAGCTCCTCCATGATGTCGGCCGCCGCGTTGGACTCCGCCTCCTCGGCCTTCGCTTTCGCCTCCGCAGCGGCTTCCGCGGCCGCAGCCTTACGCGCTGCCACTCCGGTGAGCGGAACGGGGATCTTGGCCAGGGTGAGCGCGACGGTGGCCCCGAACGTGGTCTTTCCGGCGCCCGCGTCACCCGTGATCGCGACCGTTCGGCCGTGCGACGCATCTTGTTGCCAGGACTCGAACGCGGCGGTCACCGCGGCAAGCTCCTCGGGCCTTGAGATCAGATACTCCTCGTCGGCCAGCGCGTCGTCGCGGAACACACGTTGATAGGCCACCGGCAGCACGGTCTTCTTAACCGCCTCTGCCGTGGCCGCGTCTCCAGCGGCCCGCTCAAGCTTCTTGCGCACCGCAAAGTTGGCGACAAACCGGCCGATGCCGCGGCCGCTCAGCCACGTGCCGAGCAGTCGCAGGACCCACGTGAGAATCACGAAGATGCCCAGGCCGATGACCACCAGCACGCTGTAGAACTTGCCCTGGTGCTCGGTCACCCAGTCGGCCAGCTTCTTCGATTGCTCGCCCGTCCGCTCTACGAAGGCGGCCACAATCTCGGCGCGCCAGTACCACGCGATGGCGTACACAAGCGCCAGCAGCGCCAGGTTGAACAGCCAACCGATCCAGTAGAAGAAGAACCCGGGGCCAAACACCACCCGCACGGCGGCCAGACCGACGCGACCGGCGACGAGATACAGCAATACGAGCCGCGCGCTGCGCAGAATCAACGCACCGCGGCGCGCGTCGTGGCTGAACAAGTCCACACCGAGCCGCACCTGATCCGGCACCTCTCCGATCATGACCGGGTCGCGGGCGCCGCGCGGCAGCACGATGGTGCGCAGCACGCCGATAATGAAACGGTAGGCGGCAACCCAGAAGAACCACACCACCACCATGTGCAGCGTCGGATAGTCCACCAGCGCCAGCGACGCGGCATACAAACCGACCGCGACCGTCGCCTCGTCGAGCGCCTCGTGAATCACCTCGCCGAGCTTCACGATCAGCGGCGTCATCCGCCGGAGCCGTGGCAGCTTACGCAGCTCGAGCACCTGCAAAATGATCGGGTCGCGGTACTTGGGGAACAGGCGGACGAACACCAGCAGCAGCACCAGCATCACGCCCACGCGGAGCAGATTCCGCTCTTGGCTGGCCGACGCCGCAGGCAGGTCATCACGGTGCTTGAGCAGCCCATCCACGCGGAGCGACAGCCCGAAGATCCGCTCGCCCAAGTTGCGGCGCGCCTCCACCAAATTCGCGGGACTAATCCGGAACAGCTCGCGACGGCGAGTCGAAGAGATATGCGGAACCAGCTCGTCGATCGTGCGGCCGTAGAAGCTGATCTGCGACTCGTTCAGACGCCACAGGCTCGCGGCCGTGTCGTGCCGAAGCTCCGCCAGACCGCGCTCTTCCTCGAGCACCCGCAGCTCTTCGGCGCCGACCTCACGGAGTTGCACACGCCGCTCCGTCGGCAACCCGATCGCCGCGGCCTCTGCGCGCTCCAACTCACGCTCTTTGTCGATCACCGCCTGCTGCGCCTCGCGCAAAGACGCCTCGACCTCCGCCACGTTCCGCCGCCGCTCCTGAGCGCTGGCACGAATCTCCACACGGGCCGCGACGAGCACATCGAGGAGTTGATCCGCACCGGCGGCGCGCAGCTCGCGGTCTTGCTCGCTCAGCACCTCACGCAGCAGCGCCGCACGCTCGCTCTGCTCCGTCGCCAGTTGCTCGCGTCTCAGCGTCGCCGCCGCGATGAACTCCTGCTCTCGCGTTCGCGCGTCGACAACCCGGCGCAACCGGGGCGCCAACGCCTCCCAACGCGCGGTGACGGACTCGTCGTTTGCCGTATCGCGCTCCGACCGCGCGCGCTGCTCAGCCTCTCGCGCGCGCTCCGCCATCGCCGCGGTCACCGCCGTGGCCTCTTGCAGCCGCTCGCGCTCCGCGACGATCTCGTCGGTCTGCTCCGCCACTTCAGCGACGAGCGTCTCGTCATTCTCGGCCTTCTCAAGCGCCTCCGCTCGAGCCCGCAAGAAGTACAGCGCCGCGGTCAGAAACTGCTGTTCCGCCTCAAGCCCGTCCAACCGCGTCGCCTGCACAGACGCCATCTCGCGGAACACCGCCATGCGCGCGGCCAAGTACGGGTCACTGTTGCCCTCGGCGAGCGCGTTGAACGCCGTGTTGGCGTAGCGAACGAACCAACGACGGCTCGAGCGCATCAGCGCCACCTCGATCTCCTGCGCGTGCAGCTGCTCTTCAAACCCAGTGATACGCACATCGATCGCGGACGCCGAGGTCAACTCGGCGAGACTCACGCCAAGCGCTTCGGCCGACTCCGGGGTCAGTTGCCCATCCACCAGGATCGCCACACGCGAATCACGCGGACGCGGCGTCATCCCGTTGGCACGAGCGATGACGGCGTCGGCGAACCGCTGCGCGTCCAACGTCGGGCCGTGCAACACCGGCGCGGCCTGCGCCGCATCCCCTGCCGCGCCCGCGGCGTTCACCTCAGCGGCGGGCCCCTCACCGGAACCGTCCGTCCCCTCCCCCGACCCGCTCAGCGCTTGGAGCACGTCCAACGCGCGGTCGAGCGCACCGTCTCCCTCGCCGGACTGCGCGTAGCCAGACGTACGAACGCCGAACGCCACCACCAAGCAAGCGAGGCAGAGCGCGAGCGCCCCCATCCGTCGGTGTGAACCGGACCGGTGTGAGAGCGACGTCAATTCAAACTGGGGCGAGGCATTGCGATTCAATCCACTCAAGGTGCGCGGAACGCCCGGACTGTACACGGCACCGTGCCGCGTGTCGAAGTCGCGACGCTCGCGCGCGAGCCCCACCCCATGACCGAACACCAAGGACCGCCGAGCGGCCGTCGCGAGACTTTTACCAAGTCGTGACCCAACCCCCGCGGCACTCCGGCACACTCCGCGCTTGCGGCTCCCATCACGCCGCGCTACCTCGCCGCCTGCTTCACAACCGGAATTCGCATGCTGTTTAACAATGTAGCGATCGTGGGTCTCGCCCACATCGACGCCCCCATCCGAGTCACTTCCGCCGAACTCGACGACCAGCTCATGCCGGTCACCGAGCGCCTCGGCCTTCGCCCTGGCACCCTCGAGAACGTGGCCGGCATCGTCGCCCGCCGCTTCTGGGAACCCGGCGTGATGCCGAGCCAAGTCGCCAGCATGGCCGCCGAGCTCGCGCTGGAGCGCGCCGACGTCCACCGTGACAAGATTGGGCTGCTCGTGAACACCTCCGTGTGCCGCGACTACGTTGAGCCTTCCACCGCCTGCCTCGTACATGGTCGTCTCGGCTTGCAGGCCGGCTGCATGAACTTCGACGTCGGCAACGCCTGCCTCGCCTTCCTCAACGGCATGGAGATCGCGGGCAACATGATCGAACGCGGTCAAATCGACTACGCGCTCGTCGTCGATGGCGAGGGCAGCCGCTACGTGACCGAAAGCACCATCGAGCGCATGAAGCGCCCCGAGACCACCGTGGAGGACTTCAAGAACGAGTTCGCCGCGCTCACGCTCGGATCCGGGGCAGCCGCCATGGTCCTCGGCCGTGCGGACGCTCACCCCGACGCGCACCGCTTCGTCGGCGGCGTCACCCAGGCGGCATCGCAGTATAACAACCTGTGCGTCGGACAAAACGACCGCATGTACACCGACACCCGCGCGCTGCTGTTCGCCGGCATCGGCTTGGCCGCCCAGACGCTCGCGCAAGCCAAAGAAGTCCTCGGCTGGGACAACAGCGTGCTGAACGAGCTCGTGCTGCACCAGGTCAGCCAAGTGCACACCGACTCGCTCTGTGCGCAGCTCGACCTGGACGCCAACAAGGTGCACCGCATCTACCCCGAGTTCGGCAACATCGGCCCCGCCGGTGTTCCCTACGTGCTCTCCAAGTCCGCCGAAGCCGGCCGCATCGCCAAGGGCGACCGCGTGGCCCTCATGGGCATCGGCTCCGGTCTCAACTGCGCCATGTCCGAGGTGGTTTGGTAGATGGATATCCCCCGCGAGCTCTACCCCTTCGAGCACAACTGGCTCGACCGTAACGGCCAAC
Source organism: uncultured Myxococcales bacterium (assembly GCA_965367675.1). Taxonomy (GTDB): domain Bacteria; phylum Myxococcota_A; class Bradymonadia; order REDH01; family REDH01; genus CBDUJZ01. The sequence goes on from CBDUJZ010000115.1 coordinate 6,789, forward strand.
GCCTCCACTACTTGGACGAGGGCCAAGGCGACCTGACGCCCGTGCTGATGGTGCACGGAAACCCGTCGTGGTCGTTCTACTACCGCGACCTCGTCAAAGAGCTGCGCACGGACCGCCGCTGCATCGTGCCCGACCACATCGGGTGCGGTTTCTCCGACAAGCCTGGCGACGACGCGTACAACTACACGCTCGCCAGCCGCGTCGAAGACCTGACCGCGCTCGTCGACCACCTGGACATCCCCCAGTTCGACCTGATCGTTCACGATTGGGGCGGCATGATCGGGATGGCCTGGGCAGTACAGAACCCCGAGCGCGTACGACGCATTGTTGTGCTCAATACGGGCGCGTTTGTGAACCCCAAGGGAAAGACAATTCCACCGCAATTACGATTGGCGCGCGACAGTAAAGTCGGATCGCTGCTCGTGCGTGGTTTCAACGCTTTTTCCCGAGGCGCTACGCTCACTTGCACCACACGCAAGAAGCTCAGCAAAGAGGTCGTCAACGCATACGTGGCGCCGTACAACTCGTGGAAAAACCGCATCGCCACGTTACGGTTTGTTCAAGACATTCCACTGTCGCCGGCCGACGAAGCATATGCGCTCGTCAAACAAACAGACGAGGGCCTGAATGTGTTCGCCGACACCCCAATGATGATCCGTTGGGGAATGAAAGACTTCGTGTTCGACGAGGCCTTCCTGTTGGAGTGGGAGCGCCGCTTCCCGAACGCCGACGTGCAGCGTTTCGACGACTGCGGTCACTACATTCTTGAGGACGCCGGCGACGAGATCGGCCCCCAAGTCCGCACCTTCCTAGGAGCCCCATCGTGAGCCCGAAGCCGCCGAACCCCGTCTCTGCAAAGCCGGCTGGACCCGGCGGTTTCAACATCGCGACGCGCCTCTCCGACGTCGCAGCCCAGCGCCCCGACGCGCCCGCCATTCATGTCCCCGTCGGCAACCGATGGGAGACCATGACGTATCGGGAGCTCGACGAGGACAGCAATCACATCGCCGCCGGACTCGACGCCATCGGAATCGGCCGCGGCGTCCGAACCGCCCTCATGGTCAAGCCGAGCCGCGAGTTCTTCGCCCTCACCTTCGGTATCTTCAAGGCGGGCGCGGTGCCCGTCGTCGTCGATCCCGGCATCGGGCTGCGTAGCCTCAAGCAGTGCCTCGGCGAGTCCGCGCCGGACGCCTTCATCGGCATCCCGCCCGCACATGCCGCACGAATCGTGCTCGGCTGGGCGCGCGACACCATCAAGACCAACGTCACGGTGGGTTCCAAGTGGTTCTGGGGCGGCCTCAACCTGGACCAAGTCCGCGAACGAGGCCGAGCGCGCACCGACTGGACCGCGGCCGACGCCACCGAAGACGAGCTCGCCGCCATCCTGTTCACCAGCGGCAGCACCGGTGTGCCCAAGGGCGTCATGTACCGCCACGGCAACTTCATGGCGCAGGTGGAGATGATCCGCGACGCCTACGACATCCAGCCAGGCGAAGTCGACCTGCCCACGTTCCCCCTCTTCGCGCTGTTTGACCCGGCGCTCGGCATGACCACCGTGGTGCCGGACATGGACCCGCGAAAGCCCGCCTCGGTGGACCCCACCAAGATCATCGGCGCGATCGAGCGGTTCAACGTCACCAATATGTTCGGCTCCCCCGCGCTGCTCAACACCGTGGGCCGTTACGGCGCTGCCAATGGCGTCAAGCTGCCCACGCTCAAGCGTGTGATCTCCGCGGGCGCCCCCGTGCCGTCGTCGGTCATGTCCACGTTCTTGGAGATGCTCGGCTCCGACGCCCGAATCAACACGCCATACGGCGCGACCGAATCTCTGCCCGTGGCCACAATCGACAGCGCCGAGGTGTTGTCGCAGACGGCCGCGCTGACCGACCAGGGGCGCGGCGTATGCGTGGGCCGACCGGTGGAGCGCGCCACCGTGCGCATCATCCGCATCACGGACGAGCCCATCGCGCAGTGGAGCGAGACGCAGCCCATGCAAACCGGTGAGATCGGCGAGATCTGCGTGAGCGGCCCGATGGTCACCGAAGGGTACTTTAAGCGGCCCACGCACGACGCACTCTCCAAGATTCAGGACGCCAGCAACCCGCGTGGGTTCTGGCACCGAATGGGTGACCTCGGCTACTTCGACGACGAAGGCCGTTTGTGGTTCTGCGGTCGTAAGACGCACCGCGTGCAGACGGCCGAGGGCACGCTCTACAGCGTCCCTTGCGAGGGCGTGTTCAACGCCCATCCGGACGTGTTCCGAAGCGCGCTGGTGGGCATCGGCCCGGCCGGCGCCCAGCGGCCTGCCATCTGTGTCGAGCTCGAAAAGTCGGTCGCTCAAAAGCTCACGCCCGAGCTTCGCGACGCGCTTCAGCAGATTGCGCAGCGGCACGAGCACACCCGCGGCATCACCGAATTCCACGTGCATCCCGCGTTCCCGGTCGACATTCGACACAACGCGAAGATCAACCGGGCGCAGCTGGCCGCGTGGGTCGCCAAGTCGTAGGCCGACGACGCCCGCGCTCCAAGAACCCCTGCATGAGTACGTTCCTATGAAGGTCTTAGTTACCGGCGCCGGCGGATTCCTCGGCCTGGCGATCACGCGTCAGCTCGTCGCCCGCGGCGACACCGTGGTCGCACTCAACCGTCGTTCCTACCCAGCACTGGAGGCGCTTGGCGTTGACGTCCGGCTCGGAGATATCGCGGACCGTGAGGCGGTGTTTGCAGCCGCCGAACACTGCGACGCTGTGATGCATGTCGCCGCGAAGGCAGGCGTGTGGGGCCCGCGCGCAGAGTACGTGGCCGCCAATGTGACCGGCACAGAGAACGTGCTCGAGGCCTGTCGTCATTTCGATATTCCTAAGCTCGTCTATACGTCGACTCCAAGCGTGATCCACGCCGGCGGCGACGTTGAGGGCGCCGACGAGTCGCTGCCCTACCCCGAGCACTTTCACACGCACTACCCCGAGACCAAGGCGACGGCCGAGCGGCTTGTGCTCGCCGCCAACGGTCCGGCGCTGGCCACCGTGGCCCTGCGACCGCACCTCATCTGGGGCCCCGGCGACAACCACCTAGCGCCGCGGATCATCGACCGGGCCAAGCGCGGCAAGCTCGCGTTCGTAGGCAGCGGCGACTGCTTGGTCGACGCGGTCTACATCGACAACGCCGCCGACGCGCACGTGCTCGCGCTCGACAAGCTCTCGTCCGACGCCGCCTGCGCTGGACGGGCGTACTTCATTACCAACGACGAGCCCATCGCCACCCGTGCGCTGATCAACCGGATCGTCGAGGCGGCCGGACTGCCGCCCGTCGACCGCCACATCCCGGTACCGGTCGCCTACGCGGTGGGCGCCATGCTCGAGGCGGCTTACTCGGTGTTTCGACTGTCCGGAGAGCCCCCGATGACGCGCTTCGTAGCCAAGCAGCTGTCGACGGCACACTGGTACGACATCTCGGCGGCGCGACGCGACCTCGGCTACGCGCCGGTGGTCGGGTTGGACGAAGGCATGGAGCGACTCGCCGCGCACCTGCGCTCCGCCTAGCTCGCCAGAGTGCGCTGGCGCCCCGACGCCTGCTGTAAGAGCGCGCCGGTAGAGCGAATGTGGGGAGCGCGTGTTTGGAGCGCCCTCGCTTGCGTCGCCGCACCCCCTCGTGCGACCGTGTGCCGTGCCGTGAGCTCGGCTCGGCGACATCCCCATCGGTGTACGCCCGCAGCTCCGTTTTGTCCCCAGCCCATCCGCGTGACCCGCACGCGATGCGGTCTCCTTCGATAGGAAGTCGATGCCCATTTTGCAGGACATTCACCGCATCCTCAACTTCCAGATCACCAGCATTGGGGGCACGCCGGTTACGCTGACGAGCATCCTGATCTTTGTCATGGTTCTGATCGTCGCGGCGATCGTCTCACGCTGGATACAACGTCTGATCCGCGTGGGAATGCAACGACGCGGCGTCACGGACGAGGGCACCGTGGGCGTCGCAGCGCGCCTGCTGCACTACGCCATCATGCTGCTCGCGATGGGCGTCGGCCTGCAGACCGTGGGCATCCACTTGAGCGCCCTGTTCGCCGCCGGCGCAGTGTTCGCGGTCGGCATCGGCTTCGCGATGCAGGACATCGCTCAGAACTTTGTCTCCGGCGTGATCCTGCTGCTCGAACGCACCATCCGCCCGGGCGATATTCTCGAGATTGAAGGGCAACATGTGCGCGTCACCAGTATGGGCATTCGCGCGACGATCGTGACGAGCATGTTCAACGAGGAGTTCATCGTCCCGAACGGCAAGTTGGTGCAGTCGACCATCAAGAACTACACGCTCGGCGACCGCGTCGTGCGGCTCAGTGCAGAGGTTGGCGTCTCGTATCACTCCGACCTCGACGCGGTGCGCGCGGCGCTCGTCCGTGCCGGAGAGACCATCGACGACCGCGATCCTGCGCAGCCGCCGCTGGTACTGCTGACCGGTTTCGGAGCGTCGTCGGTCGACTTTAGCCTGTCCGTCTGGGTGGTCGACCCATGGAAATTCTACCGACTGCGTTCGGAGCTGCTGCTCGCGATCTGGCGAGAGCTGCGCGCCGTCGACGTCGAGATCGCGTTCCCCCAGCTCGACGTACACTTCGACCGTCCGGTGGTCGAAGCACTCACTAAAAGGGCCGCCTAGCGGCGGAAGCTCCGCACCGCACAACGGGAGAACGATCCGACGAAGACGTGTATCGTTCCCCCTTCGCCCGTTCCGAACTATGGTCGAGACATGAACGAACGTCGCCATCACCTGTGGGCAGTGTTCAAAACGCTGATGGCGCTGTCGGCGATGTCCGGTTGTACAACCGCTCAGATGGACGGCCCGGAGGACGTGGAAGAGGATGCTGCCGCAGACATCGTGGCGCTGTACGACACCTCGACGTGGGATTCGGAAGTCAGCGACGCGGATGCTACAGACGCACACGATGACTTGGATGCCTCCGGAACAGAAGACGCAACCATATCAGACACTTGCACGGACACCCGAGACAGCGACACAGCGGCGTTTGACGCAGACATTCATGAGAACGTCGACACGAACAGCGGTGACGTTCTTACGGATATCGAAGTGTCCGACGCCGGCTTAGATGCCGATCTCGATACAGACCGGGACGTCGATTCTGACGCCCTCGATAGCCCGGACAGCGACGTCGGGAGCGACGTGCCAATCGATGGAGACGACGTCAGCGAAGACGCTGTTACGGACGCCGACGCCGCCCTCGACGCCACCCCTGACCCGTGCGCTGACGTTGTCTGCGACGCGCCCCCCAGCCCCCGCTGCGACGGCGCGACGCCGGTGACCTACGGCGCCGGCGTCTGCTCCTCGGCCGAGGGAGCCGCCACCTGCAACTACCCCGCAACGCACGACGCTGCGTGCGACGAGAGCAGCACGCTGTGCCTCGAAGGGACCTGCCAACCGGGCTACGTCGATATCGACGTCGGCGGCGGCTTCCGCTCTGCCCACGCGTGCGCCGTCCGGTTCGACACCACCGTCTGGTGTTGGGGCAACAACGTCGCCGGACAGCTCGGCGGCGCCACCCCGGACGACACCTCCGAGGCCGCAGTCGCCGTCTCCGTGGACGCCGCAATTCACGCCGTCGCCTGCGGTGCGAATCACACGTGCGCGCTCGACGCCGACGCGCGGGTTTGGTGCTGGGGCGCGAACGCCATCGGACAACTCGGCGACGACGGAGAGAGCCGCGCGACGCCGGCCATCGTCGCTGGAATCGACGCCCCCGTGGTCGCCATCGCAGCCGGCGGAAACAGCTCTTGGGCGCTCACCGAGGGCGGGCAGTTGCTGCAATGGGGCGGCATCCCGCCGTACGACGTGGACCGAAGCCCGACCCCGCGCGTCTGGGCGACCGACGTCGTGCGGGTGGAGGGGGCGCGCCGCGGCGCCGTGTTCCAATACGCCGACGGCTCCGCCGGCTACGTGGGTGCGCTCGGGACCGGTCTGGCCTCGAGTGAATCCACCGAAGCCCTCCCCTTCGCGTCCGGCGCCGACATCGCGCTCGGCTGGGAGCACGGCTGCCTCGTGGATGAGGACGGCGCCGTCGCCTGCTTTGGCCGTGACGGCGGCTTGGCCGGCGACGGAGACAGCGCCACAGCCTTCCACGCGACGCCCTCGCGTGTGGTGGACATCGCTGGCGCGCTCGGCGTCGCCGTCTCATCCGCTACCGCGTGCGCCATCGTGGGCGACGAGCGCGAGGTCTTCTGCTGGGGCACCGACGAGTCCGGCTCCATCGGTCGCGGGACCGTGGACGCGGGGCCCCACCTGCCGCGCGTCACCTACGGCTTCCTGCGGCGGGTCGTGGAGCTTGAGGCGGGCTGGAGTTCGTTCGTCGTTCGCACGAGCGACGGTCGCGTGTGGGCGTGGGGGCTCGGTGAGTCGCATGTGCTCGGCGACCGTGCGGGGCTCCCTGACAACACGCCCAACCCGCTCGCGCTGCCGCTCCCGTAGGGGCCGTCTAGGAGAGCTGACCAATCTGAGGGCGCTGCACCCAAGCCACCCTCCTGAGCGAGCCTGCCTTGAACACAGCCGAAGGGAAGGACAGGTTTCAACCCGCCCAGCGTCCTGAGCGGCGCGATTCGGCGGGGATTGTTGGTGGATTGCATGCCACGCCCGGCGCTCACACGGGATAGTCCGACACGGCCACGCGGTTGCCCTCGGGATCCCGATAGTAGTCGGTGAACTCGGTGGCGGACTCTCGCTCGATCCCCGCCGCCGCCAAAGCGGCCGCACGACCGGCACGCCCGTCCGGCGCTCGCACAGCGATCAAGAAGGCGCCGGCGTCGACACCTTCGATGCGCGGCCGATGCTCGGACGTGCGCTCGACCATTAAGACGGCAGCGCCGAGGCCCAACCAAACCGACCGCACGCCATCCGCGTCCGAGAAGCGCCGGCGCTCTGGCAACAAGAGGAGGTCGCGATAGAACGCAGCGACACGTTCGGGATCGTGCGCGCCGAGCGCGATGTGGTGAAGCTCGGACGTCATGTTCAAAGTTGGGGAATTCGGTCGAAAAACGGGCGCGGCGCGTTGCCAGTCTACCTCGTGTCCGCTATTTCACTCGGCATGCTCACCGTTGTCGATGCCCTTCGGGCCGCTCCACGCTCAGCGCGCGCAGTCTGCGTGTGCGCGGTCATGCTCGCGCTCGCCGCGTGCAATGATCCTGCACAGCGCGGGTCCGAGGACGACGTCGACGCCGGGTCCGTCGCGTCCGACGCGAACCGCGCGCTGGACGCCGAGGTGGACACCCGAGTCGACGCAGAAACAGACGCGGCGACCGACGCGACCAGCGACGATGCGACCCAAGAAGACGCCGAACCCGACGCCGCGACTCCGGACGACGTGGACATCCTCCCAGACGGTTGGGACTTGGATGTCCTGAACGACGGCCGGGACACGGACCGCGACGCGCGCCCCATCGACGCGGGCTTGGACGGCTCCAAGGACGATGACGTCGAAGAAGAGGACACGACGCCCGACATAGAGGAGGTCGTCCCGGACGACGCCGGTTGCGAGATTGGGGCCGACTTCCGGACCGCAGGGTCGGCCGCGAGCGCGCTGCATGTCGTGACGCGATGCGAGAATGAGTGCGTCACCCGCTCCTGCCGCGACGCGTGCCTGGAGCGCCATGTGAGCACGGTGTGTTCTTCGTGCGTTTCCGTGCTGCTGGAGTGTGCGCGCGACGAATGCCGGGCGTGCGGCTCCGTCGACTCGCTGTGCTGGCAGACGTGCGCGTACACGAGCTGCGGCGAGCGCTTCGAGCAGTGCGCTTTCCCGACGGCCGATCCGACGCTGGCCTCAGAGACGGCCGCGAACGTACGGTTGCTCAACCTGACGGCGGACGCGACGCTGGACATCTACGTCGAGGGCACCACGTTCCGGGCGGCCGAGGCGCTGGCGCCGTCCGAGATCGAGACGTTGCTGTTGCCGCCGGACCATCACGGGTTCGAGGTGCGGTTGGCTGGCGCAGCGGTCGACTCCGATCCGCTCGCTGTGATCCTGCCGGGCCCGTTCGGCTTTGGGTCGGGAAAACAGGTGATCGTTTCGGTGTGGGGCGCCGCCGGCCAGGGTGACGAGCCGATCCAAGGCGGCTTCATGTACGAAGACGAGTCGTCCATCTCGACCACGCGGATCCGCATGGTGAACGTGATGACGGTGGAGAGCCTGATCGACATCTGGAACGTGTTCGACGACGAGACGTTTCTCCGCGCGGGAGCTGCGTTTGCGTCGTTCTCGGGAGACACGGCACCACCCCCGACCCGCTACCAGATCGCGCTGGAGTTCGACGAGCGCCAGGACGGGTTCGACGCCACGTTTGAGCCGTTCGAGCTGACCCCCGGGCGCCAGGCGACTTTCTGGTTCGCGAATACGGCGGACGGCGAGCCGTACCTGATGCTGACGTACCTCCACGGCGGCGCGGACGTATTCGAGATGCTTCCTTAGTCGTAACAGGTGGTTAGCCGAGTTTACGGCACGCGGAGCCGCTGAGCGTCGCAGGCCGGACTGGGTGCCCGGGGCGGGAAAAATCTTCTAAAGTCCTGCCCGCCCTCGTTGCGCTTCGCCCCTTGGATTGGTACCTACTACGCGGCTTCAACCGCAGAGGAGAAACATGGCGCAAACCGCGACACTCAAGACAGGCGATAAGGAGGCGACGTTCAACGTCGTCACCGGCACAGAGGGCGAACAAGGAATCGACATCAAGCCGCTGCGTAAGCAGACCGGCATCGTGTCCTTGGACCCCGGCTACGTGAACACGGGCTCGTGCGAGAGCACCATCACGTACATCGACGGCGCCAACGGCATCCTTCGATACCGCGGCTACCCGATTGAGCAGCTCGCCGAGAAGGCGAACTTCGTCGAGGTCGCGTACCTGCTGACCGAAGGCGCGCTTCCGAACAAGGAAGAGTACGACACCTTCTTCAACAGCCTCACGCGCCACAGCCTCATCCATGAGGACCTCAAGCGCATGTTCCAGGCGTTCCCGCCGAACGCGCACCCCATGGCGCAGCTCAGCTCGGTCGTCTCGGCCATCTCGAGCTACTACCAGGACGACTACGATCCGCTGGATCCCGACCAGGTCCGCGTGAACACGCACCGCCTGCTCGCCAAGCTCCCGACGATCGCGGCGTTCAGCCACAAGCGCTCGCTCGGCCAGCCCTACGTCTACCCGGACAACAGCCTCTCCTACAGCGGCCGTTTCCTGAAGATGATGTTCGGCTACCCGACCGAAGAGTACCAAGTCGACCCCGTCGTCGAAAAGACGCTCGACCTGCTCCTCATCCTGCACGCGGACCACGAGCAGAACTGCTCCACGACCACCGTCCGTACCGTCGGTAGCGCCCGCGCGAACCTGTACGCGTCCATCTCGGCTGGCATCAGCGCGCTCTGGGGACCCCTCCACGGCGGCGCCAACCAGAAGGTCCTCGAGATGCTCACCACCATCCACAAGGGAGGCGGAGACGTCGCCGCTGTGATGAAGCGAGCCAAGGACCCGAACGACGACTTCCGTCTCTCCGGATTCGGACACCGCGTGTACAAGAACTTCGACCCCCGGGCGAAGATCCTCCGTACCGCCTGTGAGCAAGTCCTCGCGCGCATGAACGTCAACGACCCCCTGCTCAACATCGCGCGTCAGCTCGAAGAGCACGCGCTGCAGGACCCGTACTTCGTCGACCGCAAGCTCTACCCCAACGTCGACTTCTACAGCGGTATCATCTACCGCGCGCTCGGAATCCCGACGTCGATGTTCACCGTCATGTTCGCCCTCGGCCGCCTCCCCGGCTGGATCGCGCACTGGAAGGAGAACCTCGAGAGCGGCTACCCGATCGCACGTCCGCGCCAGATCTACACCGGTCCGACCGCGCGCGACTTCGTGTCGATGGGCGACCGCTAGAGCACGCAACGCTCGGCGCTAACCCGCTGAGTTCAAACGACAAACACCGCCGTTGCAGCGTCCCTTGGGCGACTGGCATTC
>CBDUJZ010000116.1:0-16716 GCA_965367675.1 uncultured Myxococcales bacterium
GTCCCTGACCTTGGCCTTCGCCCTGACCTTCGCCTTGTCCCTGACCTTCGCCTTGTCCCTGACCCTGGCCTTGTCCCTGACCTTGGCCTTCGCCCTGACCTTCGCCTTGTCCCTGACCTTCGCCTTGTCCCTGACCCTGGCCTTGTCCCTGACCTTGGCCTTCGCCCTGACCTTCGCCTTGTCCCTGACCTTCGCCTTGGCCTTGTCCCTGACCCTGGCCTTCGCCTTGGCCCTGCTGGCCTTGACCCTGCTGGCCTTCGCCTTGCTGTCCCTGACCCTGCTGGCCTTCACCTTGCTGACCCTGCTGGCCTTCGCCTTGCTGACCCTGACCTTCGCCTTGTTGACCCTGACCCTGCTGGCCTTCACCTTGCTGGCCTTCGCCCGGCTGCTCACCGTTCGCGCGATCCAGGAACCGCTGCATCGCATCCGCGCGGGCCGACTCGTCGCCACCGGAGTTGCCGCTACGCTGCATCATCTCGCGAATGCTCTCCGCCCGGCGCTCGGCCTCTTCCATGGCGGACTGCGTCTGTTGATCCCGGCTCAACTGCTGCAGCTGACGCTCGGTCTCGTCCATCGACTCCTGCGCCTCGCCGGCTGCCGCTTCTTGCTCACGCTCTAACCGCAAGCGCTCTTCTTCGTCGCTGCCCGCGTCCGCAAGAGCGTCGTCCGCCGCGGCCTGCTCGCGCATCGCGTCGGCGGTCTCTTGCATGGCGTCGCGCATCGCCGCTTGGCGCTGTTCCGCTTCGCTGGCGCTCTCTGCAGCCTCAGCTGCCGCCTGCTCCAACTCAGCCAGCCGCTCCCGCGCGTCGTCCAACCGCTGCTGCCGACTGTCGCTCAGGTTCTCTCGGTCGCCGTAGCGATCCTCAAGCGCCTCCAGCGCTTCGCGGGCATCCTCCAACTCTTCGGCGGCATCCACATCCGTCGGGTCGATGGCCTCGGCCGCCTCCTCCAGAGCCTCTGCGATCTCGTTCAACTGTTCTTCCGTGAGCGCGCCTTCCTCGGCCTGCGCCTCGATCGCCTCCATGGCCTCCGCGAGCGCGCCGGGGTCACCCTGCGACGCGTCGGCGAGCGACTCGCTCAGCGTCTCTCCCGCTTCGCCTTCTACGCCCTCAGTCGCCTCGGCCAGCGATTCGGCAAGCTCTTGCAGCGCCTCGGCCACGTCCGGCAGTTCGCCGGGCATGGCCTCTTCGATGCGCTGCTCCACCTGCTCGAGCATGTCGAACACCTCGCGGTCATCTTCACCGCGCTCGATGGCGTCGAGCACCTGCTCCAGCATCTCCAGGACTTCTTCGGCCGCGTTCGAGTCCAACGCCTCGATCTGCTCACGCAGGGCCTCGATACGCTGGCGCTCGAACGCGCTCTCGGCCGTGATGACGCGCGGGCGCTCTACCGGTGGCGGGGCGACGAAGGGCGAGAACGGCTCGACCGGCGGCGTTAAGACAGCCACCAAGACAACGAAGCCCATCGCAACGCCCAACGCCAGCGCGTCGCGCGGCCACGGGACCGGCAGCGCAGGCGCAACCCGCACGCCGCCGAACTGCCCGGATACACGCTCCAAGTGCAGCGCCATGTAAGCGTCGCGCTGCGACTCCGGCAGCTGCAGAATCTCCCACGCGTTCGCCAGCCGATCGCCGAGCCCGTTCGCCCGGTCGATGGCCACGGCGAGCGCGAGCCATCGGATGGGCAGCAGCGCACCGATCAGCGCACCGAGCGCGGGCAGGGCGCCCAGCAGCACGCTCACATCGGCGAGGCGCTCCGCGGGCATCCAGCCGAGCTTACACAGCACCAACAGCGGCACGAGCAGCGTGGCCGAGGCCGCCGCGCCCGTGACGAGACCGTCCAGAGCGCGGATGCCGCGCAAGCGGAGGCCGGCGCGGCGGAGGATGCGGTGAAGTTGCTCGTGCAAAGTAGAAGTGGGTCGAACTGAGGCGCGTGTGGAGTGTAACGCACACGCGCCCCAATTCGACCTATCTTCTGCGAGATAGTTCCGGAGAACCTCTCCGGAGACGCGTTAGCGGCGTCGGCGGAGGGCCACCAGCGCCAGTCCGAACAGCGCCAGCAGCGGCGAGGGACCGCTCGGAGCGGCGGAGCAGGCCGTCAGGCCGCCGCCACCCACCGAGAACGCAGCGCCCGGGTCGTTCGGGTCCAACGGGTCGGTGCCGAGGTCCACCTCGAAGCCGTCGTTCAGACCGTCATCGTCCGTGTCCGCGTCCGCCGGGTCGGTGCCGAGCGCTTCCTCTTCCTCGTTGGAGAGCCCGTCGCCGTCGCAATCGTCGGTCGGGGCGCTGCACTCGGACGGGTCGAACTCGTCGTCGCTCGGGTCGTTCGGGTCCGTCTCGCCCTCGTCGATGCGACCGTTGGCGTTCAGGTCCTCGGCGCCGTCCGCCAGGCCGCCGGCGTCGGTGTCGCCGTTGGTCGGGTCGGTGGTCGACTCCGGATCCTCGTCCGCGACGAAGATGTCCATGTCGGTGTCCTCGGTCACGTCGTCGGCCGTTACGCCGAGCTCGGTGCCGTCCAAGATGCCGTCCATGTCGGTGTCCGCGTTGGTCGGGTCCGTCTCCGTGTTGTTCACCTCGTCGCCGTCGGTCAGGCCGTCGTCGTCGGAGTCGCCATCACGGGGGTCGGTCTCGCCGTCGTCCACCGTTCCGTTCGCGTTCTCGTCCTCTTCGCCGTCGGTCAGACCGTCGTCGTCGGAGTCCGCGTTCAACGGATCGGTCTCGTCGTCATCCAACTGACCGTCGGCGTTGGCGTCCTCGATGCCGTCCGGCAGGCCGTCGTCGTCCGAGTCCGGGTTGAGCGGATCGGTCTCGCCCTCGTCGACCACACCATTGGTGTTGGTGTCCTCGATGCCGTCGCGGATGCCGTCCATGTCGGTGTCCGGGTTGCGCGGGTCGGTCTCGCCTTCGTCGACGATTCCGTTCAGGTTGGCGTCTTCGCCGCCGTCCTGAATGCCGTCCAGGTCGGTGTCGTCGTTGATCGGGTCGGTATTCGTCGCCACCTCGAGCCCGTCACCGAGCCCGTCGCGGTCCGTGTCGCCGTGGCGCACGTCCGTGCCGATGTCACGCTCGTCGTCGTCCAACAGCTCGTCGCCGTCGGTGTCCGGGTCGATGGCGTCGATGATGCCGTCGTCGTCCAGGTCGCCGCCGCCCTCGTCCAGGTCGGAGACGCCGTCTTCGTCCGAGTCGCTGTCCAAGAAGTCGGGCGAGCCATCCTCGTCGGTGTCCAACTCCGTCTCGGAGCCCTCGACCGTGTTCAGGATGCCGTCTCCATCGACGTCGTCGTCCAGGTCGTCGTCCACGCCGTCGCCGTCCGAGTCCAGGTCGCGGTAGTCCGGCGCGCCGTCGTCGTCGATGTCGTCATCGCCTTCGGCCGTGTCGGAGAACCCGTCGCCGTCGTCGTCGGTGTCTTCGCTGTCGTCGCGGCAGCCGTCGCCGTCCATGTCGGTGGTCAGGTCTGAGGTCCAGCCCGTCTCACCGTCCATGCATCCGTCGGCGCCGTTGCGGACACCATCGCCGTCGTTGTCGAGGTCCTCGTCGATGTCGCGGCAGCCGTTGCCGTCCGCGTCGGTCGTCGGGTCCGAGATCCAGTCGCTCGCGCCGCTCGGGCACTCGTCGTCGTCATCCGCAACGCCATCGTTGTCGTCGTCGTCGTCTTCCGTGCGGTCGCGGCAGCCGTCGCCGTCGTTGTCGGTTTCCGGGGTCGAGGTCCAGCCGACGTCGCCGGTCGGGCACGAGTCATCGCCGTCGTCGACGCCATCGTTGTCGTCGTCGTCGTCTTCGTCGCTGTCGCGGCATCCGTCGCCGTCGTGGTCGGTGGTCTCGTCCGAGGTCCAGCCGGTGGCGCCGTCAATGCAGCCGTCCACTCGGTCGTCCACGCCGTCGCCATCCACGTCCACGCTGTCGTCTTCGTCCGCGTCGCGGCATCCATCGCCGTCCGTGTCGGTCGTCGGATCGGAGGTCCAACCGGTGGCGCCCTGCGGGCACGAGTCATCGCCATCGTCGACGCCATCGTTGTCGTCGTCGTCGTCTTCGTCCTCGTCACGGCAGCCGTCGCCATCCACGTCGGTCGTCGGATCGGAGGTCCAATCCAGCGCGCCCTCCGGGCAGAAGTCGTCACCGTCGTCCACGCCGTCGTTGTCGTCGTCGTCGTCCTCGGTGTCGTCCTGGCATCCGTCGCCGTCGGCGTCCGTCTCGGGCGTCGAGATCCAGTCGTCGTCGCCGTCCGGGCACGAGTCGTTGCCGTCCGATACGCCGTCGCCGTCGCCGTCAGGCGCATCGCCGTCGTCGCGGCATCCGTCGCCGTCCGCGTCGGTCGTCGGGTCGGAGGTCCAGCCGGTGTCACCGCGCGGGCAGGCGTCGTCGCCGTCGTCCACGCCGTCGTTGTCGTCGTCCGGGTCTTCGTCGTTGCGGCAGCCGTCCGCGTCGTGGTCGATCGACGGCTCGGTCACCCAACCGGTGGCTCCGGCGGGGCACTCGTCGTCGCCGTCGTCCACGCCGTCGTTGTCGTCGTCGCCGTCTTCGCCGGCGTCCTGACATCCGTCACCGTCGTGGTCGGTCGTCGGGTTCGAGGTCCAACCGCGCTCGCCGTTCGGGCAGTCGTCCGCGCCGTCTTCAACGCCGTCACCGTCGGTGTCGAGGTCCTCGTCGGCGTCGCGGCAGCCGTCGCCATCGGCGTCGTTCGCCGGGGTCGACGTCCAGTCCGTGGCGCCTTCCGGGCAGGAGTCCTCGCCGTCGTCGACGCCCTCGTTGTCGTCGTCGTCGTCCTCGTCGGAGTCGCGGCAGCCGTCTGCGTCGTGGTCGGTGTCGGGCGTGGAGATCCAGCCCAGCACGCCCGTCGGGCAGCTGTCGTCGCCGTCTTCAACGGTGTCGTTGTCGTCGTCGTCGTCCTCGTCGGCGTCGCGGCATCCGTCGCCGTCGTGGTCCGTTCCAGCGGCAGAAGTCCAGCCGGTCACGCCGGCGGCGCACGCGTCGTCTCCGTCGTCGATTCCGTCGTTGTCGTCGTCGTCGTCCTCATCGGCGTCGCGGCATCCGTCGCCGTCGTTGTCGGTTCCGGAGGCAGAGGTCCAACCGGTCGCGCCAGCGGCGCAGGCATCATCGCCGTCGTCGACTCCGTCGTTATCGTCGTCGTCGTCCTCGTCGGAGTCGCGGCATCCGTCGCCGTCCGCATCCGTTCCAGCGGCAGAGGTCCAGCCGGTGGCTCCGGCGGGGCAGGAGTCGTCGGCGTCGTCGATTCCGTCGTTGTCGTCGTCGTCGTCCTCGTCGGAGTCGCGACAGCCATCGCCGTCGTTGTCCGTGGTGCCGTTGGAGGTCCAGCCGGTGGCGCCGAGCGCGCAAGCGTCATCACCATCGTCCACGCCGTCGTTGTCGTCGTCGTCGTCCTGGTCGGTGTCGCGGCAGCCGTCGCCATCGTGGTCGGTCGACGGGCCGGAGGTCCAGACCACGCCAGGCGTGGTGCAGTCGTCGTCCACGTCGAGCACGTCGTCGTTGTCGTCGTCATCGTCCAGATCGTCGCACTCGAGGTCGCCGTCGGCGTCGCCGGTGGTGTCGTCGCCGGTGCAGATGTCGCGGAAGTTCACGTCGCCGCCGGTGTCGACCCGGGGGTAGTACAGCAGCACGTCGGTGACGCCCGCGTGTACGGGGCCGAACGCGGTGTCGAGCGTATCGACGGCGTCGTCCAGGCCGTCGCCGTCAGCGTCCGCGCCGGCCAGCGTGATGTCGGCCTCGTCGTTGTCCGAGAAGTCGTCGCCGTCGCTGTTCAGGTCCAGGTAGTCCGGGAGGCCGGTGCCGTCGTCGTCGTTCGGGATGGCCAGCGAGGTGCCGGTCGCTCCGGTTCCGCCTGGGCCTGCCGTGCACGCGCCGGTGCAGTCCGCGTCGAACGCGTTATCGATGCCGTCGCGGTCATCGTCCGCGCCGCTCGGCAGCCTGTATCCGGCGCTCGATTGCGCTTCGATGAAGTCGGGGATTCCGTCGGCATCGCTGTCGAGATCGCGGGCGTTCGGGATCCCGTCGGCGTCGAAGCTGGTGAAGCCTTCCACGTCGTTCGGGATGCCGTCGCCGTCGAGGTCCAGGTCGGACGCGTCGCCGACGCCGTCACCATCGAGGTCCCAGCAATCGCCGCCGCGCGTGGGGTCGGCGCTCGCGCTCATCACGTACACAAACGTCGCGGTCTCACCGGCGGCCATGTCGCCCAGGTCGAACGCGACGCCGATCGCGGTGTCGTTTCCGTTGGGATTGGCGACCGTCACGTTGGTGGCGCCGACGCTCTGGCCGTTGCCCAAGTTGAACACGTCTTGCGCGTCACGGTTGTGGAATCCGCCCCAGTAGGCGCGCGCTCGTGCGTCGTTCGCGAACACGTGCAGCTCGGACTCGTACGTGCCCGTCTGCGTCGCGACCACGGATGCCAACGGGGTGGAAGCGTCGGGCTGCGACAGGATCGTGTTTCGCGTGCTGTACGAGCCGCCCGACAGCGTGCGGTTGTTGTCCGGGTCCACGTTGAACATGTAGAACACGTCGTCGATCGTCGAAGCGGTCGTGTTGGTCAACGTGACCTCGACCGCGACGAACAGGTCGCTCGAGGAGACCTCGTAGCGCTTGTCCACCTGGATGCCGCGCGATGGGTCGTCCGCCGTCCACTCCACGGTCGCGTTCGGCACCGGGCTGTTGCAGATCGTGCTCGCCTCGCAAGCCGCCGGACGGAGGGAACCGTCGATGTCCGAGGTGGTGCCGAAGCGGTTGTTGTTCTCGTTTCGGCCGTCGATCGTCAGACCCCAGCCGACCTCACGGTCGCCCGCGAGCACAAAGTCGCCGTCTTGGCTGGCCCAGTTGTCGTCCTGCGGGTTGGCGACGAATCCGATCTCGTTGCTGCCGCTTCCGTCCCGCTTGTGCCACGTGACGCCCTCTTCGTCGTACTGCGGGTCGTCGTAGGAACCGAACGTGCCGCCCGTGCCCCAGACTCCGGCCTGTACGAATCGTCCGCCGAGGCCGAACCCATAGCGATCACGGCGGCTAACGGGGATGCCAGCGACGTAGCCGATGATGTCTTCGTCCTGGTAGTAGCACTGCGCCGTGCGGCACGGCTCACCAGGGGTCAGGCAGCCGTAGCCGGCCTCGATGCGCCCTTCGCTGCTGCAGCCGTCTCCGCTCGTGGTGTTGCCGTCGTCGCACTGCTCGTCGTCGTCCACGACGCTGTCGCCAACGAGCGCGCTGGTGGCCGACCGATACGTGGCCGGAGCTGCGATGTCGGGGCTCGTCAGCGCATCGGGCGTATCACCCGAGTCGCTCTGTCCCGACGCCGCTTGGCCCTGAGGGGCCTCCACCTCAGCGCAGCCGATGAAGGCGAGCGAGACGATGAAGGCGAGAGTGTAAGTGTTTGATTTAATTGCGTTCATCGGTCTACTCCGCACACGTTGCGTCTTGCTCGACGACGTGGAACTCCACGCGCCGGTTGATTCGTCGACCTTCGCTCGACTCGTTGTCCGCGATCGGGATCTCTTCGCCCAACCCGAGCGCTTCGATGTCCTGTGTCACGCCCGCCTCAAGCAGGTAGTCGCGCACCGCGTTCGCGCGGCGTTGCGACAGGTCTAAGTTGTACGCCGAGTCGCCGCGGCTGTCGGTGTGGCCCTCGACGCGGACGCGACGGATGTAGCCCGCCGTCCGCAGCACGCCGGCCACCTGGTTGAGCAGGTTATGCGACACCCGCTCGATCTCGTCGGAGTCGCTGCCGAACTCGACACGCTCGCTGATCTGGATCTGCTCGCACGTCAGCGTGACCAAGCCTTGGCCCTCTTCGGGGCAGCCGTCGGCGTCCTCGAACCCGTCGAAGTCCTCGCGCTCCAGCGGGCAAGCGTCATCGTCGTCGGCCAGTCCGTCGCCGTCGTTATCCGGGTCAGGGCATCCGTCCTCGTCCTCAAAGCCGTCGACATCTTCGGCCTGGTTCGGGCACGCGTCGTCCTCGTCCGCGATGCCGTCGTTGTCATTGTCGCCGTCGGGGCATCCGTCCTCGTCATCCACCGCGTCGTGGTCTTCCGGCACGTCGGGGCACGCGTCCACCGCATCCAAGACGCCGTCGCCATCGTTGTCCGGGTCGGGGCAGCCGTCGGCGTCCTCGAATCCGTCATCGTCTTCCGGCTCCAGCGGGCACGCGTCCGTCTCATCGGGCACGCCGTCGGCGTCGTTGTCCGGGTCGGGGCAGCCATCGGCGTCCTCAAATCCGTCGAAATCTTCCGCGCGGTTCGGGCAGCTGTCCGCGTTGTTCGGGTAGGTGTCGCCGTCGCAGTCCGAGCAGCCCGTGGGCGCGTACTCGAAGCCCAGGATGCCGCGCCAATCGGGCGCACCAAAACCGGAGACCACGCCCACGCCGAATCCGCCGGTGACGTTCAGGCCGCTCTGGGTCGCGACGCGCGTGCCGAGGATCGCCTCGAAGGGCAGCTCCTCGGTCTTCACGCCGTCGGCGAGCACCGAACTCTGGCCCGAGGCCTCCACCAACACGTGCCAGCGTCGCGCGTCGCCCACCGGCGCGTCAAAACCGACGCCGTACGTGATCGTGTCGTCGACGCCGATGTTGAACAGATCGCTGCTCGGCCGAACCATGTATCCGGCGTTCACGTGGAACGACACCTGCGAGGGAAGCACCAAGTCGAGCGCCAACCGAGGGTGTACCCGCGGCCCGTCATCGCCCCGGAACAGGTCCGGGTTGCCCGCCGGAATGTACGCGTCGATCAACAGACCCAACGCGATACCGCCCGGGCTGCTGTCGGTGTTGGAGTTGAAGAACTGCAGCTTCGCCTGCAGCCGTGGATCCGCGATGCCGGCTCCCGCCTCGCTCGCGTCCACGCCCAGGAACTCCGACGCGTCGCCCTGCTGATGCAGCACCACCGGCAGCGCCAAGCCCAACTCGAAGAAGTCCGTGATGCCGATCGCGAACGTCAGGTTCGCCGTCAATTGGTCCGCCACCAAGTCGCGGAAGGGCTCGCCCTCAAAGTAGAGCACCAGCGGGTCGTCCGCGTAATCGAACATGGCGCCAACCGCCCAGTCTCCCGCGTTTAACACCTGCGCAGAGCTCACACTGAAGACACCTCCCTCTTGAGAAGTGTTCGGGGCGAACCCGAGTGTGGAGAATCCCTGGGCCTGAGTGGCCGTCGGAGCGCAGAGCGTGAGTGCAATTGTGGCGAGCCCGAAAGCGAGTCGCTTGCGGAGTGGTTTCGCAACCATGTTCCCTCTAATTTTTGGTTTGCCGTTACTGACCAGTGAACCCCACAAGTCAGTCCGAGCAGCATACCCTACCGAGCGCCGGGATCAACAATCTTGTTCAATAATACTACGGGGTTATGTGACAAATGGTGCGTGGGAAGGGGGGCTCTTCGCACCCCCGTCGACATGGCCCTACATCCCACCTGACGGCATCACCCAGACCCCGCGCCAACCGCGCGATTCCCTACGGGCGCAGCGGAATCGACCCCGCGATCAGCGCCCGAATACGCTCCTGTGGGTCGTTGTTCAGCGGGCCGCGCTCGGCGCCGTCGGTCTCGGTCGGAGCGACCCGGAGGTCGGACATTCCCGCCAACGGGTCGAACGGTTGCACCGCGGGAAGCGGCTCGCGCGCCCCAGCGGTCACGAATCGAATCTCCGCGGACAAACCCTTCGCGAGCTCCGAGGCTGTGATCCAGCCCCGGCTCTCCATGCCTGTCATCACGTCGGCACACTCCCGGGCCGACCAGTCGGCGGCTACACCCTGAGAGCGCTGACGGCCACGACGGACCGGCGCCGGCACGATCGACGACAGCCAAGCGGACTGCTCGACCGTCAGATCGGACGACGAAGTGCCGAAGTAGTGCCGCGATGCTTCCACGATCCCGTTGATGCCGTCGCCCCACTCGATCACGTTCAAGTACACCTCGAGGATGCGCTCCTTGGGCACCAAGCGGGTCATCCAGTAGGTGAGGAACAGCTCCTGCAGCTTGCGCTCGACCGTTCGCTCGTGGCTCAGGAACACGTTCTTGACCAGCTGCATCGAGATGGTCGATGCGCCGCGGCCCAACGCGCCTTCCTGCCACGCCTCCTCCAGCACCGCACGCCACTGGAACCAGTTGATGCCGCGGTTTCGGAAGAAGCGCCCGTCCTCACGGTACAGCGTAGCGGCCGTCACAAAGTAGCTGATCTGCTGCAGCCGTGCCCAATCGCCGCCCGGGCCTCCTGCCTCGGCGTCGGGGTCACCCTCGACCGTCTCGCGCGGCGGCGGAATATTGATCACGCGCCCAGCCGGCGCCGTCGGCGTACGGAACGTGAACTCCGTACCGCGATTGAGCCGCCGCACGTCTACCTCGTTGGGCAGGTCGACCAGGTGTAGGCCGCTGTCGCGCACCTCGAATTCGCTCGACTCGCCGATATCGATCCCCACCACGCCGTCGTCCGTCGGCTCCAGCCACGTGACGGGGAAGTTGATGTCCATGCCCCACTGTCCCGACATCTGCGCGCGGGCCACGGGACCCAGCAGGGACGCCGGAATACTCGTCAGCAGCGTCTGCGCGTCCTGGTCGGGGACCGAGAACCGAATGTCGAAGCGCTCACCCAGCCGCGGGTTCTCGTAGTCAAAGCGGTAGATGATCGGGCGGAACGAGAACCGCGCTGCGCCCAACGTGCCCTCGCCATGGTCCACCACGAGCGCGCGCGGCGGATGCGCATCGTCACCGGCGCGGCTCATCGAAGCCCGCCATTCCCACGACGCGTTCTCGAGCGTCAGCGGCGCCTGCAGCAGCGCCGATGCCACGTGCACATCAGCGATCTCCAGGGTGCCGTCGAAGGTCGGAATGGACCCGTCATCGTCCTCTTGAAGCGTGAGCGACAGGTCGACCGTGCCGGAGGGAACCAACTCACCGAGCGCCGGGGCCAGCGCGCCAACGGCAGCCAAGTCCAGCGACTCCACCGCGAGCTGTAGGTTCAGCGCAGCGGTGGCCCAGTTGAACGTCATCTCCGTCGAGAGCTCGCCCGCCGGAGCGTCGTTGTGGTGCACGCTCGCGCGGAGCTGAACATCCGCCTGCGTCCGAATCGCGCGCAGCGCGTACTCCAGCGAAGCGCCGGTGATCGCCACCGTCTCGGCTCCGCCGTCCATCGCACGACGGACGGTCAACTCGCCGTCGGACACATCGATGCGCTGCGGAATCTTCTCCCACCAGATGCGGTCCGCCCACAGCGCGTCTTCAGCGTCCGCCGCGGGTGTCGGCTCGTCCGTCGGGTCCTCTTCGCCCTCACCATCGTCCGGTTCTGCGTCGCCCTCGGACGCCGGGGGAACGAGGCCCATCGCACGGAGCACAGTCGGCACCCGATCCTCGTCCAGGTCGACGTGGACCCGCGGCGACACGAGCTCGGCCCGCGCCATGTAAAAGTCGTCCACGTTCGTCGTGAACTCGCGCACCTCGAGCAGCGCCGAGGTCGCCTCGAATACCGGGATCTCTTGGCCGGCGATCGTGACCTGGATGCCGCCGACCGTCACAGTGTGAGGTGCGTCCACACGCACCGATGACAGCGCCGCCGTCACGCCACCCATCGATGCGGGCGTGCGCGCGACCACGGGCACGGGCGCGTCCAGCGCCAGATTCCACTGCGTGGGACTCACGAAGGTGAACGCAAAGCCGATATCGTCGGGGGCTGAGCTCAGGAACGGCACTTCGACGATCCGCAGGCCGCTGATCGCGACGCGCCCGGTCGCGCTGACCGAGTCCGTGCCGTCCGCGCCTACTTGAACGCGCAGGCCAGAGGCCGTCACGCCGTCGAGCGGAACGGGCTGTCCGGCGAATAGCAGCTCGAAGCGCTCGATCTCCACATCCGGCATCGGCCGGGCTGGCGTGGTGTCGGTCCCGG
Organism: uncultured Myxococcales bacterium; assembly: GCA_965367675.1. Classification (GTDB taxonomy): domain Bacteria; phylum Myxococcota_A; class Bradymonadia; order REDH01; family REDH01; genus CBDUJZ01. The sequence continues at coordinate 11,856 of CBDUJZ010000116.1, forward strand.
TCGATGGGTCGCTCGGCGGCGTGGGTTCGGTAGTCGGTGGACCGGAGACCGTCTCCGCCAACGTGGCGAATAGCGCTTGGATCTCGTCCGGTGTGCCGAGCTCGGGGCCCAAGTTCAGGTGCCCCTCCTCGATGACGATGCGCTGCACATCTACGTCGCCGCGCGCGGCTCTCACGAGCGGGAGCTCTACGCGTGCGCGGTCCAAACACGTGAGCTCCACGCCAGCGCGGGGCTCGGGCGCATGCAGGCACGCGCCGGTCAGCGTGACCGAAGTCCACGTGAGCGCCACGTCCTGGACGCGGACGTCCAATCCGCGCTCCGCAGCTTGAGCGACGATCTGGCGTTTCACGAAGCCGCCGGCGAGCCGGGGGGCGGTGAGCACGGCCAGTGCGGCTAAGCCGCCTAAGATTGCGATCGCGACCAGCGCCTTTTTCACGCTAAGCCTCCATCGTCGGTGTGCGCGCTGGGCGCGCTGGTACAGAGAGCCGCGCGGAGGCGGCAAGGATCACGGGCCGGCACACTGGCGCGCGCGGCCATGCGTGTAAAGGTCCAAGCGGCATCGACGTTGCGCCACCCGTTCCCCTGACTTATGCCGCTTCTCGTGAGGCTCAGCCGCCTCTTTCTCCTGTCCCCCAATGGCGATGAACTTTGAAGACATCCGGCGCCGCGCTGCCGAAACGGCGGCCAAACTCGCCGCGAACGAGACTGTCCAGGTGGCCTTGGGCGCCGCGATGCAGGCGACGCAGCAAGTGGCCGCCGAAGCCCGCGGGCTCGCCGACAACGTGCGCGCACAGATCGACGCTGGTCGCCCCGTTGAGGACGACACAGCCGATCTGAAGGCCAGGCTCGATGCGCTCAGAACGCAACCTACTTCAGACGAGTAGGGCGCTCTAAGCGTTCGATTTCGCTAGGAAATCTCGACAGCGATGCCGAGCTTTCGCAGCTTGTCTGCGAGCTTCTTCGAGGCGCCGTCCACCACGCGGAACGCGCGGGGCCCAAGGCGCTCCGAGATGAAGTCAGCGACCGACTCAATCCGGTCGATACGGTTGCCGTCGTCAGCCGACGAGACGAGCAGAACCTGCATCGTCTGAATCTTGCTGTCCGCCGGTTGGCCGAGCAGTCCCTTGAGCGCGATCTCACGCTCGGCGGAGAGTCCGCCGATGAGGCCGTCGCCCAAGATGCTGATCACCTCTTCGTACCCGAGGTCGTCTCCGTAGTTGGAGCGGACCTTGTCCGGAGCGATGCGGAACACGCCTTCGCCTTCGCCTTCCGACACGCGGAGGAGTCGCGCGAGCGTCCGCAGATCGGTGGCGCCCACGGGGGCGAGCACACGCTCTTCGTCCACCCACTCCAGCGTGCGAACCACCGGACCTTCGTAGTCGATGATCGTCGCGCGGGTGGCGTGCAGAGCACGGCCGAGTGCCTCGGCGTGACCGGCGCTCACGTAGGTGTGGATGATGTCGATGCCCTCGACTTCGTCGTCGTTCTGCACAGCGAACTGCACGCCGGACTGCACGACTTCTGGGTCGGTGCGGCCGGTGGAGCAGACCAAGTCGCCGTTCAGGAACACGGTGACGCGGCGGTGAAGCCGCTCCCAGTCTTGCAGCGCGAACGTGACCGCAGGCGGCAACGGCTGCGCCGAGTACTCGTTGAGCAGCTCGACGATGCCCTCAGCCTCGTAGCCACGGGCGTAGCCCCACTGAGCAGACTCGCCGCTCAGGCGGTAACGCGCCACGCGCTCGCTGGTACGGCTGAGCTCGGCGAACCGAGACAGGTCGAACAGCAACCGGAGGTTGATCAGGTCGAGGAACGTCGTGATCTCGAAGTTGGGCTCCACCAAGATGGCGCCCTTGCCGTTCGGCTCTTCGGGCGGCGGTCCCATGCCCAACATGGCCCGTCCGATCGGCGTCAAGCGCGCGCGGGACTCGCCCTGCGCGCCGCTGCCGATCTCCATGGCGCCCAGGTGGGCCAAGCCGATGGTGATGACGCCGCGCACAAACGTGAACGGCGAGGTCTCATCGCCCTGCGGGATCGGGAGCGCAGACTTGAGGTACTGCGCTTCCAGGTTGGTGATCGTCTTGACCGTGTCTTCGACGTCGAACCAGTCCGTCGGGTTCAACCGGCGGATGGCCGCGAACACGGATCCGCGCGGGCCAGCGAGCGTCGCGCCGTGGCTCTCCTCGTCGAGGAAGCCTCCGTCGCCTTCGCCCGTCACCGGCGGCTCGCCCAGCGCATGCCACGTGGCAGCGTCGAGCTCGGACCAAGCGCGCTTGTGCTCGAACGCGCGGGTCAGCACCGTCAGACGCTCGTCGAGCGGCTTGCGGAAGTACCCGGTGTTGCGGGGCAGCGCGCGAAGCACGTCGCCCGAGCGCTCGATCATGCCCAGCGCTTCGGCGAGCGACAGCAGGAACGCGATAACGTCCCAACCGTACACGTCGAGCGGGTCGGGAGCGGTCTCGCTCCGACCGGCGACCGGGCGATCCACCAGCAGCGGCGCCAGACCCTTCAGGTCCGAGCGGTGCGGCGAGCCGTCACGGTTCAGGCGCACGCCTTCGCGCTCGATGTAGCGCACGCAGTTCAGCAGGTTGAACTCGACGACCAGCAGGCGCCGCGAGAGCAGCACGCGCGTCTCATCGACCACCGATTGCACGACTTCGCGCGGTTCGGGGGGCTTGCCAGCGAGCGTCTCGAACCCAGGCGTCACCTGCAGCCATTGCTGCAAGAGGCCTTGGTCGAGCGCCGTTTCGAGCGAGACCGGTTCACGGGCCTGTAGGTTACCTACAAGCACCACACCAGCGGCTACGAGCGGATCGACGAGCGTGTCGAAATCCTCGTAACCGTGCAGGAACCAACGCTTTTTAAGTCGCTCTCCCCGCAGGCGGCGTCCGATCTTGTCCATGAACGCGAGGAAGCCAATGGAGGCTTCCGGAAGGCCCGCGAGGACCTTCTTGCGCGCGGCTTTGTCTTTATAGAGTTTCTCAAGTGCTTCGACAGCGGCTTCCGGATCGGACTCCATGTCGACGATGCGGGCCGCACTGGCTGCACCGTACACTTTGACGAGAACCTCGGCAGGGCTACTCATTTGTCTCGTCGGGTACTTCCTCTTCGTCCACTTCATCTAAGAAGCGGCCTACGAGGCGCGGGAATTGGCCGTGTTCCTTAAGCTGCGCGAGGATTTCGCGCGCTCGGGAGGCTGGCACTAAGACGTGGCGATCACCCACAGGCACCGCGAGCGCATCGAGATCTCCGAGCTTTCGGAACGTCTCCTGCAGCGTCGCTGAGGTATCACAGGCGATCAGTGCCACATTCCTATGAATGACGGCTCCAGAAGAGGTCCGACTCACTCGTGTCCGTTCGAATCAAGGGCGTAGACGGGAGTGATTTTCCGAGTACGGTGCGGCCAACTGGCCACCCCGAGTCCTCTACGCTCCCGTCGGTGAAGCCGCGCGAGTTTAAATCCCCGCTACCAGAATGGTCAACATGGCCGTCCAAACTACACCAATTTTTCTCGCGACCGCGACCCTGCTTTTCGCCGGGATTTCCGCGAGCAGTACCGCTCAGGAGCTCCCCGAGCCCGTCGCGATCAATTTTCAATGTGATGGCGATTCTCTCGTCCAAACCGTCGTTGACGGCCTCCAAACCGACTGGGAGGTGGGTAGCGATCCTACAGAAAGGGTCTCCCAACTGGTCGCTGGAGAGTACCAATTCGACTGGACTGGACCCGTTGACGCCAGTTTCAAGCTCTGGTGCAGGTACACCCGACACGGCATCTATTTCGCCGTCGTCGGACGCGACAACCTCATCGTCGCGCCATCCGGCTCCGACCCCGGAGACACCTTCGAGGTCCTCTTCGAGATCGACGCCCCCGCGCTCGAGCCCGAAGACCGCCGTTTCGCCGTCCGAGTGCCCCTCTGGAACATGGAGCAGGGCCAGGTGACCCCCGTTTGGGGCCCCAACAGCCCCCTCGAAGGCGAACTCGACATGGCCCGCGCCGAAGTCGCCCCCCGCGAGCACGGCTTCTTCCTCGAGTTCAACGTCCCCTACATCGCCGCAGAGGCCCTCGGCGTGCCCTTTGCGCCCATCCGCTTCGTCGCCGCCCAGCGCGACTGGGACGGCGACGCCAACCGGGAGCAGCTCGCCGTCGTCGCCACCGCGCCGTACGACCGCGAAGACCCCAACACCTGGGGAACCCTCGCGTTCAGCGGGGCCGATAGCCGAATCGCCGAGATCGCCGAGTCGCGCGGGGTACCCGACCAAGCGCCGTTCGCGTCGCTGTTCGCGAACTTGGGCGGCACCCCGAGCCAAGACTTGGCGCTCGTGCTCGACAACCACCTCATCGTCACCGGTGAAGATCTGGGCGACTTCGCCTGGACCGCCGTCCTCGTCTCGCCGAACGACTCCTACACCCCGGTCTCGATCGAAGCCCACGACATCGACCACGATGGCATCGACGAGATCTTCTTCCGCTACCTGCGGGAGCGCCGCTCGGTGGACCTCGACCTGACGGTCACCCAGGAGCTCGTCGCCATCTACGCATTGCGCGGCGAAGAGCTGGTCGTCCTGCTCGAACAAGAGGTCGCCAACATCCTCGATGACGGCACGCGATTCGACATGGAGATGATCCTCCGCGAACGCAGCGACCGCACCGTGGTCCGCTTCCGACGCGCCGACGGGGCGACCATGAACCGCGACGCTTGGATTCGCCTCGATACCGACAGCGAGATCTCCTACCAGCGCGCGCTCGCGCCGTGGGACGGCCTCGACGTGATCAACTGGGACCTGGCCGCCAACGGCCGCTGGGTTGTGCTTCCGCCCGAATGATCGCGCGGACGCAAACGCCCCGCGCCCCGCGCCCCGCGCC
>CBDUJZ010000117.1:0-16213 GCA_965367675.1 uncultured Myxococcales bacterium
CGACTTCGCTCTGTCCTTCGACTTCGCTCTGTCCTTCGACTTCGCTCAGGAAGGGGGGCTGGGACGGTTTTTGGTTGGTGGCCAGTCCTTCGACTTCGCTCAGGAAGGGGGGTGGGGACGGTTTTTGGTTGGTGGCCAGTCCTTCGACTTCGCTCTGTCCTTCGACTTCGCTCAGGAAGGGGGATCGGCGTATACGCGCGCTGTCTAGCGGCAGGCGCCGTTGCGGACGTTGACCGTGAACGGGCCGCCGAACGCGACGCGTGAGACGATCTCGTCGACGAACACGTAGTAGGTGGTGCCTTCGACGGTATCGAGGGTCAGGCTGGCGTCGGTGACGAAGGGCTCGCGGGTGTCTGCGCAGGCGACCTCGGAGTCGCGATCGGCGCAGTCGGTGCGCACGTACATGGCGACCGTCAGGCGGCCGACGTTGGCGGTGGACAGGCAGACGCGGCCGGTGGTGGGCGCGGTGTAGACGAGCATCGCTTCGCCGCCGTCGGCCAGGGCGCAGCCTTCGCCGAGCCCGGTGCTGAAGCCGGTGGTGGGCAGGGCGCTGGTGACGGTGTCGGTGAGGACGGGCGCTTCTTGGCACTGTCGGTCGATCTCTGCGTCTTCGCAGGTGCCGCCGCGGACGGTGAGCGAGAACGCGCCTGATTGTTCGTGGTCGCGGCCGTCGACGACCAGGTACACGGGGGCTTCGGGGCCGGCTTCGAAGGCGATCTCGGAGGTCTCTTCGAAGGCGTTGTCGTTGCAGACGAGCTCGGTGGCGGGCACGTCGCAGGTGGTGCGGGCGTAGAGCACGGTGTTGAACTCCGAGCCGCGGGTGTTCGCGCAGAACGTGCCGGCGGCGTCGGGGGTGAACACGAAGGCGCGCTCTGGGGCGCCGGCGTCGCTGCAGGCGGTGGTCAGGCTGCGCTGGGTGTCGCGGCCCTCGGTCACGCCGGTGACGGTTCCTTCGGGGATCTCGAGGGCGACCTCGCAGGGGGCGCAGGCGGGGTGCAGGGCGCAGTCGGAGTCGTCGCAATCGACGATGTCGTCGCCGTCGTCATCGATGTCGTTGTCGCAGATCTCGATGCTGTCGTCGCAGGCGTCGGGCAGGCCGTCTTGGTCCACGTCGGGGCCGTTGTCATCGAAGCCTTCGCAGCGGTCGAGCGCGGTGCAGACGCCGTCGTTGTCGCTGTCGTTGGGGTTCGAGTTGGGGCAGAAGTCGCAGAAGTTGGGCACGCCATCGCCGTCGACGTCGAGGCTGTCGGTGCCGCCTTCGCAGATGTCGTCGCTGTCGCAGACGCCGTCCTCGTCGGAGTCGTTGGGGGCGTCGAGCGGGCAGGCGTCGCAGCCGTCGGGGACGCCGTCTTCGTCGGTGTCCTCGCTGTCGTCAAAGCCGAGGCAGGCGTCTTCGTAGTCGCAGACGCCGTCTTCGTCTTCGTCGTCGCAGATGGCGCAGTCGCCGGACTCGGGCACGCACTGGTTGCCGATGATCTCGTTGTCGCGGGTGAGCAGGCTGCAGGTCCAGCCGGGCTGGCAGGTGGTGTCGCAGGCGGCGGTGCAGACGGTGGTGTCGGCGATGGTCATGCAGCGGTCGTCGGAGCCTCCGCAGTCGTCGTCGGTGGCGCAGGGGGCGCACAGTCCGGCGCCGAAGGGTTGGCAGGCGTTGGTGCACGCGTCGTCGTCGACGGTGTTGCCGTCGTCACAGGATTCGGCGCCGGTCACTTCGCCGTCGCCGCACACGCTGTCGTCCGCGTCGGGGGTGATGTCGGCGGTGTCGGCGACGTCTTCGCTGGGCACGTCTCGGCCGCTGGCGTCGGAGGCGGTGTCGGCGCCAGCGTCGGTGGTTTCGCCAGCGTCGGTGGCGTCGCTGGCGTCAGCGGGCTCGTCGTCACCGCCGCAGGCCGCGGCGAGCATGGCGATGGTGATGAGCAGGGGGGCCCAGCGGGATTGGGCGGCGTGTTGGGGCGTGTTCAAGGAGGGCTCGGGATGTTCTTGTTGAGCGCTCGGCTTTGGATATGCCTGTCCTTCGACTTCGCTCAGGATGGTTTTGTTGGGCGTTCCTTCAGACGACGGCGTCTACGTTCCTTCAGACGACGGCGTCTACGTTCCTTCAGACGACGGCGTCTACGTTCCTTCAGACGACGGCGTCTACGTTGCCATTAGACGACGGCGTCTACGTTGCCATTAGACGAAGGTGGTGACGAGCTTGAGGAAGGCGTTGAGGCCCCACTTGAAGCCTTCGACGTGGATGCGTTCGTCGTGGCCGTGGACGAGGAGGTTGAACTTGATCTCGTCTTCGACGGGGAACTGGACGGGGGCGTAGCCGAAGCACTGGGTGCCGAGTCGGCTGAAGTACTGGGCGTCGGAGAACCCGCTGATCATGTAGGGGATGGGGACGCCGATGGGGTCGGTGGCGCGGACGTTGGCGCAGATGGCTTTGTAGAGGGGGTCGTCTTCGCCGACGGTGTTCTCGCGGCCGGGGAAGTAGGTGAGTACTTCGATGTCGAAGTCGTGGCCGATGAGGGCGCGGATTTCGGCGAGGAACGACGCTTGGGTTTGTCCTGGGATGACGCGTCCGTCGCACACGGCGCTGGCGTGTCCGGGGATGACGTTGACCTTCTGGCCGGCGGTGAGGCCGGTGGGGGAGACGGTGTTCGACAGGTTGGCGGCCATGCTGGCTGCGATGCCCTTGTCGGGGATGAGCTTGTCGAGGATGAGCGGTGCGGCTTTGGGGTTGGTGAGCAGCGGCAGGACCCACTTGTCGGGGGCCTTTTGCACGGCGGCCATGGCTTTGAGGAAGGCGTCGACGGAGGCGCACTGGTGGAAGGGCAGCCGCTCGGTGCCGAGGGTGTGAAGGGCGCCGGCGAGTTTAACGACCGCGTTGTTGTTGTGCGGGATGGAGCCGTGTCCGGGGTCGCCGTGTGCGGTGAGCCGGAACTGGCAGGCGCCCTTTTCGGCGACTTGGATCGGGTAGTAGCGGTGGCCTTTTACATCGAGCGAGAAGCCGCCGAATTCGCCGAGCATGTAGTCTGCGCGGACGAGCTCGGGGTGCTGTTCGACGAGGAATCGGGAGCCGTGCGTGCAGCCTTCTTCTTCGTCGGAGACGGCGGCGAAGATGATGTCGCGGTTGGGCTGTTTGCCGGCTTCGGCGCGTTTGTGGAGTTCGATGAAGGCGGTCATGCAGTGCACGACCATGTATTTCATGTCGATGGCGCCGCGGCCGTACAGGTAGCCGTCGCGGATCTCGGCGCCGAACGGGTCGGCGGTCCACATTTCGCGGTCCACGGGGACGACGTCGACGTGTCCGGTGAGCAGCAGGGGGCCTCCGCCGGTGCCGTCGCCTTGGATGCGGGCGACGAGGTTGGGGCGGCCATCGGACTCGAGGATGGTGGGTTCGATGCCGTTCTCGCGCAGTCGGCCGGCGATAAAGTCGATGGCGGGGCCCTCGTTGCCGGGCGGGTTGGTGGTGTCGAAGCGCAGCAGGGTTTGCAGGTCCTGGAGGGCTTGCTCGGCCAGCGGGTTGGCTTGGGTGTTGCTCATGGCTTCTTTGGTGTTGGTCGTCGGCGCTGAATCGCGAGGGCGTGTGCGCGGATGTTGAGCGGTCGCGGCGGCTTCCGAGGGAATGCCGGGAATGAACGTCGCCGCGTTGGGGTTGTTTGACGGACCCGATCGCCAGTTGCAACCCGCGCACAATCGTGCGACTTCGCGGACCTATGCGATACCTCCTCGTTTTGATCTTCGTAAGCCTGACCACGGCCGCTTCGGCGCCCGCGTTGGGGCTTGTTGCGCCGCTCGGCCGCATCGACAACGCTCGCTTTGTGCAGGCCACCGAGGAGCTGCAGGCCGTCGCGATCGATATCGACGTGGTCCAGCTGTCGATGGAGGAGGGGATCTCGCAGTGGCAGGTGAACACCGAGGTGCGTTTCCGCAACGTCAGTTCCGAGGCGACCACGGTGGAGATCGGCGTGCTCGACCGCACGAATTCCTCTGATACAACAGTGGTTTACGTAGACGGTAACCGCGTGGAGACCGATGGGTTTCAGCCGCGTCAGGACCCCGCTTACCTGGACCACACCTACGACCACGCCCGCCTTTTGCCGCTGCGATTTGCGCTCGGCGAAGAGCACGTGGTGCGCGCGACCGTGTACTACGAAGGCACCGTCGACGTGATGGGCCGGACGTTCTTGGAGCTGCCGACGCACGCGCTGGGGCTGTTCTCGGGCAACGTGACCGCCGGCCGCATGCAGCTCGCGCTCGTGGGGCGGGCGATCGGCCTGCAGTCGACGCTGTCCGACGCGATCGTGTACGACGAGCCGACGAACGAGGTGTCTTGGACGCTGCGCGACTGGTCGCCGCAGATCCCGTTCCGCGCGTCGTTCTCGACGCCGTGGTCGGCGCTGTTGCTGGTGGCCGAGGTGGAGGCGTGCCCGAACCCGTGGGAGATTGTGCGCACGGTTTCGCGCGGTCACATGACGGGGCTGCGCACGCACCTGAGCGTGTTCGACGACGCGACGCTGATGTTCTGCGCGAACCTGCCGGAGATTTTGCATGGGCGGCCGTTTGAGTCGGAGCGCACGTTGGCGCAGCTCGCGGGCATGACGCTCGACCGCTACATTCCCAGCGCCGGCCCGCTGGCGGTGTACCGGCTGAACCCGGCGTGGGACGTGGCGAGCCTGAGCGAGGCGGAGGGCATTTACAGCCGCTCGCTGCGCTCGGTGCTCGAACAACGGGACTAGTCGCCCGCCTTAGGATGCACGGTCGGCGCGGAGTTGCTATGCAGCGTTCATGCAGCGGCCGCCGTCCATATGTCCCGTGCTGAAACCCACGCCCACCGCCATCGCGGAGGCTGGTGCGCAGTTGCGTGCCGGTGCGCTCGTGGGCATGCCGACGGAGACGGTGTACGGGCTGGCCGCCAACGCGCTCGACCCGGCCGCGGTGGCGCGCATTTTCGAGGCGAAGCGGCGCCCCGCGTTTGACCCGCTGATCGTGCACGTGGCCGATGTGTCGGCGCTCTCGACGGTGTTCGCCGCGCCCCTGACCGGCGCGGCGTTGGCGCTGGCCGAGGCGTTCTGGCCGGGGCCGCTCACGCTGGTGGCGCCGCGCGCGCCGGGCATCCCGGACCTGGTCACGTCGGGCCTGTCGACGGTGGCGGCGCGGGTTCCTTCGCACCCGGTCGCCCAGGCGCTGATTCGGGCGGCGGGTGTGCCGCTCGCTGCGCCCTCCGCGAATGTGTTCGGCCATGTATCGCCCACGCGGGCCCAGCACGTGGTCGACCAGCTCGGCGGGCACGTGGCTTGTGTGCTGGACGGTGGCGCGTGCGAGCACGGCGTGGAGTCCACGATCGTGTCGGTCGCGGGTGATGCGCCGGTTGTGCTGCGGTTCGGTGGGCTGACGGTGGAGGCGATCGAGGCGGTGGTCGGGCCGGTGGCCAAGCGGCTGCACTCGAGCGATCGTCCGGAAGCGCCGGGGCAGCTCTCACGGCACTACGCGACGCGCACACCCATTCGGTTGGTGACGACGGTTGAGCAAGCCTCCGCGGCGGGTGCGGCGCTGCTGGTCGTGGCCGGGCCCGCGCCGGATTGGGCGTCCGCGTATGGCCACGTGGTCACGCTGTCTCCAGCGGCAGACCTGCGGGAGTCCGCGCACCGTTTGTTTGCCGCGATGCGGTCGTTGGACGATGCTTCTCACGCTCGGATCGATGTGATTCCCTGCGAACCCGTCGGCTTAGGGCGCGCGATCATGGATCGCCTGCGTCGCGCCGCCGTCAGCCACGCCTAACTCCGGACTTTGATGCAGCCATCGATCACGCTCATCCTCATGATGTACAACGAGGAGCCCAACATCGCGGAGGCGCTGGGCGAGGCGATCACGTTCGCCGAGTCGACGCTGGATGATTGGGAAATCGTGGTGGTCGACGACGGCTCGTCGGATGGCTGCGCGGCGATCGTCGAAGGTATCGCGGCGGGCCACGACGCTGTGCACTTGGTGCGCCATGCGAAGAACCGCGGCATGGGCGCGGGCATGGTGACGGGCGTTCGCAACGCGACCAAAGAGTACTTTGTGTGCATGGCGTCGGACCGCCAGGTGCCGATCGAGGAGTTCGCTAAGCTGCTGCCGTTGCTAGAGAAAGCGCCGATCGTGTTGACGGTGTACGGCAACCGTCCGAACTCGTTTGTGCGCACGTTCATCAGTCGCAGCTTTCGGTTGTACATGCGGGCGTTGGCGGACATCCGATTCCAACTGGAGAGCTACGTGCTGTTCCCGACGGCGCTCGCGCAGAGCATGTTGGCGGACATCCGCTGCGACACGTTCTTCTTCAGCTTTGAGATTGTGCAGCGGGCGATCGAGCAGGGTTACAGCACGGCGACGGCGACGATCGCGAGCCGCCCGCGGGCGCAGGGCGAGTCGAAGGTGGCCAACCTGCGCCGCATCAAACAAGTCGGAAACGAAGTGCTGGAGTACCGGCGCCGCCGGAGGAGAGACGGATGAGCATGCGTGTATTTGCGGTCGATGGCGCGTTCGGGGTGGAGAATCTGAAGCTGGTGGAGCGGCCGGTTCCTGAGCCGGGTCCGGGCCAAGTGCGCGTTCGCATGTTGGCGTGCTCATTGAACTTTCGCGACCTGTTGATGGTGCGTGGGCAGTACAACCCCAAGCAGCCGTTGCCGCTGGTGCCGCTGTCGGACGGCGTGGGCGTGATCGACAAGCTCGGCGCTGGCGTGACGCGCGTGGTCGAAGGGCAACGCGTGGCCGGGCTGTTCTCGCAGCGCTGGATTTCGAACCCGCCGCACCACGATCGCATTCGCGCCACGTTGGGTGGTCCGTTGGACGGCACGGCGGCGGAGTACATGGTGCTCAGCGAAGAGGGCGTGGTGGCGGTGCCGGAGCATTTGACGGACGCCGAGGCGACCACGTTCCCGTGCGCGGGCGTGACGGCGTGGAACTCGCTGCGCGGCGAGGGCAACGTGACGGCGGGCCAGACGGTGCTGGTGCTGGGCACCGGCGGCGTTTCAATCTTTGCGCTGCAGTTCGCCAACCTGCTGGGCGCGCGTGTGATCGTGACGTCGAGCAGCGACGAGAAGCTCGAGAAGGCGCGCGCGATGGGCGCCTGGCAGACCGTGAACTACCGCGACAACCCCAAGTGGTGGCCCATCGTCCGCGAGATGACGGGCGGCGTGGGCGTGGACCACGTGGTCGAGGTGGGCGGCGCCGGAACGCTGGACCAGAGCGTGCGTTCGACCCGTTCGGGCGGCCACGTGAGCCTGATCGGTGTGCTGGCGGGGCCGGCCAAGGTGAACCTGACGCGCGTGCTGATGAACAACATCTGCGTGCAGGGCGTGTTGGTTGGCTCGCGCGACGTATTTGAGGAGATGAACGCCGCGGTCGCGCATCACGGGCTGCGGCCGGTGGTGGACCGTGAGTTCGCGTTTGAAGAGCTGCCGGCCGCGTTCGAATATCTGGCGAGCGGCAGCCATTTCGGAAAACTAGCGGTGACGTTTAAATGAGTGCGGATTCCAGTTTGTTCGAGCGCTCCGGCGCGGTGTTTCGTGAAGCCCAAGAGTCCATCGTCGCGGCGCTCGAGTCGTTGGAGATGGAGCGCGATGGGGTGCGGTTCTTGCGTGACGAGTGGTCCCGCGACGGCAGCGAGGGCGGGCCGATCTTGGGCGGCGGCGGTCTTACATGCGTGCTGGAAGGCGGCGCGGTGTTCGAGAAGGCCGGCGTGAACTTTTCGGCCGTTCGCGGTGAGTTCACGCCCGACCACGCGGCGCAGATGCCCGGCGAGGGCCTGGCGTTCGAGGCGTGCGGAATCTCGTTGGTGATTCACCCGCGGAACCCGAACGTGCCGACGGTGCACATGAACCACCGCCGGCTTTCGCGCGGCAGCTCCGGCTGGTTCGGCGGCGGCGCGGACCTGACGCCGTACGTGCTCGTCGAGGATGACTGCCGGCACTTCCACTCGGTGCTCAAGGGCGCGAGCGATCGGCACCCCGAGGTGGCGGACCACGCGAAGCTGAAGGCCGCGTGCGACCAGTACTTTTACAACGCGCATCGCGGCGAAGCGCGCGGCATTGGCGGCACGTTCTTCGACCACATGTCCGACAAGCCGGAGGAGACGTTCGCGTTCATCCGCGACTCGTGCGGCGTGTTCCTCCAGGCGTACCTGCCCATCGTCGAGAAGCACGTGGATACGCCCTACGACGAGGCGCTCAAGGACTGGCAGCGCATTCGTCGCGGCCGGTACGTGGAGTTCAACCTGATCCACGACCGCGGCACGACGTTCGGGCTCAAGACGGGCGGCCGGACGGAGTCGATCTTGATGTCGCTGCCGCCGGACGTGACGTGGCGGTACGACCACCACCCGGAGGAGGGTTCTCCGGAAGCGGCGCTGGTCGAGGTGCTGAAGAACCCGCGCACCTGGGCCTGATTCGCCCCCGACGTCGGTTCGCCTACTCGCCCTCGACGTCGGTTCGCCTACTCGCCCTCGACGTCGATTCGCCTACTCGCCCTCGACGTCCGTCTCGATGGTCTGCAGCGGGTCGCGGCCCTGGGTGTCTTCTTCGGGCTCTAGGGGAGCCAAGTCGACGCTGTCGGACGGGTCATCTTCGGGCGTCCCGACGCGATAATCGGCGACGTTGATGCCTTCTTTCTTGAGGCGCCGGTAGAAGTAGCCGCGGTTGTATCCAAAGTGGTCTGCGACATCGACGACCTTGCCGTTGAACTCACGGAAGGCGAGCTCGAACGACTCTTTGGTGAGCTTGTTGCTGAGCGTGGAGTCGGGTGCGAGGTCGATGGCGCGGATTTCGGCGGTGAGTCCGACACGCGTGATCTCACCGTCTTCGATGATATTGCGGTGTAGCCGTCGCGCGATGCGCTTGAGCTCGGCGAGTCCGGCGGGCCACGAGTAGCAGAGCAGCTTCTCGGCGCAGATGGGTGGGAAGGTGAACTCGACGTCGCTGAGTTCGCCGATCATGTGGCGAAGTCCGGCGAGGATATCGCTACGTCGTTCGGTGAGCGGCGGGATGGTGAGCGCGCTCTCGGCGGCGGTCTCCATGAGTCGCTGGATCTGCGACTTGGGGGCGGCTTCGGCGTAGGAGAAGGCGACGCGGCGGGGATTGAGTCCGTTGACGCGCTGCTCGATGGCTTCGGCGATGGCGGCGGCGTCGGCGCTGCTGTCGAGCACGTCGAGCCGCTCGACCACGACGAGTGTGTCGGGCGCGGGGTCCTTGAGGGTGCCGATGACGTTGCCCATTTCGGCGTCGACGAGCGCGAGTTTGACGTCGTGTTGTTCGGCGAGCCAGGTGGCGGCGACGCGGGCTTCGGCGAACCCTTCGGCCTGGATGGCGACGCACATGGCGTCGGGATCGAAGAAGCTGGTTTCGAGGTCGAGGATGGAGGCAGCTGTGCTCTCGAACATGCACAGGCGCTTGAGGAGCTCCGGTTGGTCGCGCGTGTTGGCGTTCCTTCGCGACAGGTCGGACTTCTCGATGATCATGAGGGTATCGCCGACCCGCAAGACGTCGTTGGCCTTGAGGGGGCGCCGTCCGGTGAGTCGCGTTCCGTTGACCCTGGGGGTGTTTCGCGACCCGCGGTCGACGCAGACGTAGGAGCCGTCGCTGGACCGTTCGAGTGCGCAGCGCTCTTGCGAGACGCCGGGATCGTGGAGGATGAGCGCGTCGGGGTCGTCACACGGTTGGCGGCAGAACTGAACCTGCGCGGCGTGGAGCGCGAAGCTCTTGCGGTACAGCGGTTCGTGCGGCGTCTGCACAATCGTGAGGAGCCAATCGCGCGCCGCCCCACGAGCGTCGATGGCAATGGTTTCCAGTCGTTTTGGCATGTGCCGGCGGCTACAGCGTTTGGGCGGGCGGTTGGTGAGGCGGGCGGAGCGTATCGGTGGGAGCTGTCGTTGCGGAGCTTGTGGGCTGGTCGTTGCGCCAGTTTCACAGCGGTTGGTTAGCGCGGTGTACGCTTGGCCCAAGAAAAAGGCGTGCTGACCGCTTCCAGCTCCGCCCTCGTCCCAAAGGAGTTGGGACGCGTTGTCATCTAGTGTCCGGCAAGGTGGGACGTTTTTCAATCATACTCGACGCTTGGCTACGGACAGGCTTGCTCCGCGCCGTCTTCCGCTCCATTCGCGAGTTCGCCTTCGAGGCACAGCTCGGTGCTGAAGGGCACGCCGTCCTCGGACTGCGGGAACATCCAGAGGTTATCGTACCAATTGTACGAGCCGCGCTCGACGATGATGCGCTGCAAGGGGTCGTGCGAGCCTTGGGCGTTCATGCTGCGGTGGAACTCGACGCCGCTGTCGAGCAGGTAGTCGCCCAGCTCGCCGGCCATGAGCGCCGTATCTTGGGGTCGCGCGTCGGCGTCGCCGAGCACTGCGCGCATCATGAAGTACGACAGGTAGCCGCCGGCTTCGACGGGCTCGGCGGTGGAGCTGAGCACGTCTTCGTCGGATGAGAACAGGCCGATGCGTCCGGGCTGCGTCATGATATCCCTAGCAAATCCGCCGGATTGGCAGGCATCGATCGCGACCATGACCGTGTTGACCTCGAACAGGTCGACCAGCTCGGCGAAGTCGTTGTCGCGCATTTGGTGGTCCACGAACACGAGGGTTTCGTCGGTGCCGTCGAGCTCATCGTCGCCGATCGCGTTGAGGATACCGCCGTGTCCGGAGAAGAAGATGACGACGACATCGTCGGGTCCGGCGCGCTCAGCGGTGCGCTCCATGGCCTCGGTGAAGTTGGCCATGGTGGCGTGTTTATCGGTGAGCACGATCTGGTCTTCGGCGGCCTGGAGACGGCGCTGACGGAAGGCCTGCGCGAGGTGGGTGGCGTCGTCCGCGCAGCCGTAGAGCTCGTTTCCGGGGCCGTAGTTGGTGATTCCGGCGTAGATTCCGAAGATGCGGCCCTCGGTTTCGGTTCCTGCGTACCCGGTGTCGGGAATTTCAGATCCCGGCGCGACGGTGATGGGCGCTCCGACGGTGGAGCGGACGGCAACGTCGCCGACCGCGCTTCCGCCGTAGGGTGCGACGACGAGCTGGTACCAGCCGCCGGCGCCGGCGACGGCGTTGATGGTGCTGTCGAGGTTGGACTCGTCGCCGTTCTCGCCGGTGTCGTTGGCGTCGTCGTTCTCCCAGTGCTGGCCGGTGGGGCCGTACAGGTGGGCGGTGGTGTCGAAGTCGGGCGAGGTGACGCGGAGCTCGATGCGTTGTCCGGGCGTGGCCTCGAACCAGAACTCGGCGGTGGTTCCGGTGCTGTCGGGTCCGCCGTCGGGGTTCAGGCTGCCTTCGACGCGCTCACCGAGGGGCAGCACGGCGTCGAAGTTTCCGGGGAAGAACGAGACGGTCTCGATTTGGTACGCGCCGAGCCCGCCGGGGGCGAAGCTGCTGACGGTGACGACGTAGGGTTCGTCGTTCATGGCTTGGAACTGCACCATGGAGTTGGTGCCGTCCCAGTAGTCGTCGTTGTACAGCGAGAGGCCGTCGACGCCGGTCACCTGGAGGGTGGTGTCGAACTCCTCGGAGCTGACGATGAGCCGGACGGTGGTGCCGGTGTTGACGGTCATCGAGAAGGTGTCGGAGTAGAAGTCCTGCGCGTTGGCGTAGTCGTCCTCCGTCAGCGCGCGTTCCCGCGTCTCGTTGGCGTCCACGGCCCAGGTTTCGACGTTCAGGGCTTGAATCGACAGGACTTCGTCGTCGACGACGGGCGCGTGCGGGCCGCAGGCGGCGAGCGCCAGGGGCATGGCGCAGAGGAGCGTAAGTCTGCGGGATACGGTCATGCTGATTTGGGAGCTTGGACGGGGTGGCTAATGCCAGCCCCAGACCCGGGGGATGAGGATCATCGCCACGATGAACACAGTAATGGAAAGGGGCAACCCTAGGCGGGCAAAGTCGCTGAACTTGTAGCCGCCGGGGCCGTACACGAGCAGGTTGGTTTGGTAGCCGACCGGCGTGATGAAGCTCATGCTCGCCGCCAATGTGACGGCCATAATGAAGGGTCTGGCGTCGAGTCCGAGCGCGTACGATGTGGAGAGGGCGATCGGTATGAGTAGCGCCGCTGCCGCCGCGTTGGAGAGCGCCTCGGTGGCGAACGCGGTGGTGATCCAGATGACGGCCAGCGCGACCCAGGGTTCCATGTTCTCGACGCGGGCGGCGAGGAACAGGCCGAGCAGCTCGGCGAGGCCGGAGTTGGCCACCGCGCTGCTGATGCCGAAGGCCGAGGCGATGACGAGCAGCACGGACAGGTCGACGGCGCGGCGGGCTTCGTCGGGGCGGATGCAGCGGAACCACACCAGCAGCAGGGCGGTGAGCGCGGCGGCTTTGGCCACGCTCATGAGCTCGGCGGTGACCAGCACGACCATGACGATGAGCGCCAGGATCGCGAAGTTGGCGAGGGCGTATCGCGGCCGGTCGGAGTCGTCGACGGCGGACACGAGGTAGAAGTGGCTGGAGTTGGCCCACGTCCGGCGGAATCCGGGTGTGGCTTCGATGATGAGCGTGTCGCCGGGGCGCAGGACGACGTCGCCGAGCTTACCGGTTTGCCGCTGTCCGCCGCGGTGAATCGCGATGACGGCGCCGTCGTATCGGCGTCGGAATCCGGCGTCGCGGAGGTTTTGTCCGACGAGCGGCGAGTTGGCGGAGATGACGACCTCGAACAGGTTGCGTTCGACGGCGGCGGGCACGTTGGCCGATGCGGGCAGCGGTTGGGTGGTGACTTGGTCGAGTTCGCTGACGGGCACGAGGCCTTGGGTTCGGCGCAGCTCGACGACGGTGTCGACGAGGCCGAAGAAGACCAGGTGGTCGCCGGTGGCGATGCGGGTGGTCGGCCGGACGGGGACGACGCGTTTGTTGCCGCGGATGATCTCGGCGAGGAACAGCCCGTTCAGGTTTCGGAGGCCGGCGTCTTTGACGGTTTTTCCGATGAAGGCGCACTCTTCGGTGACCTCGAGGGCCACGCTGTACTCGCGTCCGCTCTCGTCGTTGAGCATGTCCGGCGTCTTGCGGACGGGCAGCAAGCGGTGGCCGATGGTGGCGAGCATCAGGATGCCGATGATGGTCGCGGGGACGCCGACGGGGGCGAGCTCGAACATGCCGATGGGTTCGTGGCCGAGCTCGGCGACGATACCGGACACGGTCAGGTTGGTGGACGTGCCGATGAGTGTGCAGGTGCCGCCGAGGATGGCGGCGTAGGACAGCGGGATGAGGAACTTGGAGGGCGCCTGATTGTGGCGCACGGCCCAGTCGCGCACTTCGGGTGTGAGCAGCGCGACGATGGGCGTGTTGTTCATGAAGCTCGACAGCGCCGCGGTTGGAAACAGCAGCCGGAGCATGGGTCGTCCGGACTCGGCGCGGTCGGCGAGCAGGTGGGCGGTGATCATCGAGATGGCGCCGGTTTGCCGCAGCGCCGCGCTCACAATGAAGAGCAGGGCGATGGCGATGACGCTCTCGTTGTGGAAGCCGCTGAGGGCCTCTTCGGTGTCGATGACGCCGCCGATCCAGAGCGCCGTGAGGGCGCCAAACACCACGAAGTCAGGTCCGACGTACTCCTTGAAGAGTGCGATGAACATGAGGGTCAGCACGCCGAGCGTGTACCAGCCGTGGATATCGAGCATGCGCGGGCACTAGCACAGGGAGGGCGCGCGTGCGAACGCGGATTGAGATGCTGGGAAGCAGCGCGGAGAAGGTAGCGCGAAAGGCGCGCGCGCGTTATGGCTCCCGGCGTCATGAAAAGCCCTTTGCTGATAGGAATAGACGGCGGCGGTACCAAGACCGACGCCATTCTTTTGACGCCGCACGGTGATCTCGTCGCGCGCGCGACCGGTGGCCCGTCGAACTACCAAGATGTAGGGCGTCATGCGGCCGTGGAAGTGTGGTCTGACCTGCTGGACGTGCTCACCGAGGACGCCGACGGCGAGGTGCTCACGAGCGCGTGGGGCCTGTCGGGCTGGGACCGTCCGCGCGACGCCGAGATTCTGTCGGTGGTGATTCGCCAGGTGGATCGCGCGCCGGACGCAGGCCGCGACATGGTCAACGACGCGTTCCTGGCGCTGCGCGCTGGCAGCGTGGACGGGCGCGGCGTGGCGGTGATTTCGGGCACGGGCAGCAACTGCTGTGGCGTGGGTGGCCCGGGACAGCGCGAGCGCATCGGCGGCTTGGCGTACGAGTTCGGCGACAGCGCCAGCGGCACCGACATTGGCCGCGACGGGCTGCGCGCCGCCTTCCGAGGCGAAGACGGCCGCGCGCCGCGCACGCTGCTCATCGACCTGCTGTACGACCGGTACGACTTGGAGCGGTTGGACGACATCGTGGACCTGTTTGTGGAGGACGCGGACGACCCGGCGAACCCGGGCGTGTTCGCGCCGCTGGTGTTCGACGCCGCCACGCTGGGCGACCCGGTGGCGACGCGCATCCTTGAGGACGCGGGCCGCGAGCTGGGCCTGTGCGCCACGCTGGTCGCCGGCCGCATCTTCTCGCGCTCCGACGAGTTCCCGCTCGTGATGGGCGGCTCGGTGCTGCAGCAGGGCTCGAGCCCGGCGATGCGCAACGCGGTGGTCGCGACGGTACAGAAGACCTTTCCAAACGCGTCGCCGGTGCTGCTGACGGCGCCACCCGTGCTCGGCGCTGGCCTGCTCGCGCTCGACCGACTGCGGGCCATTTCCCCTGAACTTGTGCCGCGTACCCCTACGGAGCTCGCGGCGCGCCTGAGCGCACAACTGAAGGAATCCGAATGAACATTGCGGTGATTGGTGGCGGTAGCTCATACACGCCCGAGCTTCTTCATGGTCTGATCGCGCGCGCCTCCGCCTTGGGTGTGGAGCGCGTGGTGCTGCAGGACCCGCGTCCGGAGCGCCTGGAGCCTGTCGCATTCTTCTGCCGCCGCATGGCCGAGGCCGCGGGCGTGAAGCTGCAGATCGACGCGACCGCGGAGCTCGACGAAGCGCTGCAGGGCGCCGACTTTGTGGTGGTTCAGATTCGCGTGGGCGGCTGGCAGGGCCGTCACGAGGACATCCAGCTGGGCCTTCGGCATGGGCTGATCGGGCAAGAGACGACCGGCGTGGGCGGCTTCGCCAAGGCGCTGCGTAGCGTGCCGGTGGTGCTCGATATCGCCCGCCGTGTAGAGGAGATTTGCCCCGACGCGTGGCTGCTGAACTTCACCAACCCCGCGGGTTTGGTGACCGAAGCGGTGCTCAAGCACGGGCGCGAGAAGTGCGTGGGCCTGTGCAATGTGCCCATCGAGATGCACATGGAGGTGGCCAAGATTCTGGGCCGCGACTCCGCGGATGTGGCGCTCGATTGGGTCGGCCTGAACCACCTGGGCTGGGTGCGGCGCATTCTGGTCGAAGGCAAGGACGTGCTGCCCGACATCTTGGGTCAGATCGAGGCCGGCGTCCCCGGCCCGGCCAACGTGCCGGAGATCGAGTACCCCGAGGGCTTCTTGAAGGCGCTCGGCATGATCCCGTCGTCGTACGTGCGGTACTTCTACATGCCCGAGGAGATGCTCGCCGAGATCGTCGACAAGCCGAAGACGCGGGCCGAAGAGGTCGCGCTGATCGAGGACGAGCTGCTCAAGCTGTACGCCGACCCGACGACCGAGCCGGTGCTGCCCAAGCTGCTCTCGCAGCGCGGTGGTGCCTGGTACTCCCGCCTCGCGGTGGACGTGCTGCAAGCGCTCGCGTCGGACGAGCCGACGGTGCACATCGTGAACACGCGCAACGGCGATTCTGTGACGGCGCTGCCGGCGGGTTGCACGGTCGAGGTGCCTTGCTCGCTGTCCAAGTCCGGCGTGGTGCCGCACGATTGTGGCGAGATCGAGGACTCGATCGTGGGGCTCATGTCGGCGGTCAAAGCCTACGAGTCGCTGGCGGTCAAAGCGGCGGTGGAGCGTGACCGTGACGCCGCGCTGTTGGCGCTGGTCGCTCACCCGCTGGTGCCCAACGCGAAGGTCGCGCGTGCGGTGCTCGATGACCTGATCACGCGCGGGCTGATCTAAGGTGCGTCGGTTTCCGCTTTAGCGGTTTCGCCGTCCTTCGACTTCGCTCAGGAAGGGTGCGTGGTTTCCGCTTTAGCGGTTTCGCTGTCCTTCGACTTCGCTCAGGAAGGGTGCGTCGGTTTCCCCTATAGCGGTTTTCGCTGTCCTTCGACTTCGCTCAGGAAGGGTGCGTGATTTCCGCTTTGGCGGTGTTCGCTGTCCTTCGACTTCGCTCAGGAAGGGTGCGTGGTTTCCGCTTTGGCGGT